>JAYREN010000214.1:0-4993 GCA_041908845.1 Holophaga sp.
ATTGGGCCGGGCGCCTGCCACATCCCCAGCTCTTTCGGGTGCTGGGGGTCGTTTTAATCCACAACCACGATGGTGTTGCCGCTGGCCATGGCCACCGCCAGGAACTTCTTGGTGGGCGTATCGCTCACCCCGTCGCTCACCTCCACCCCTCGCAGCACCGCCAGCTTGGTGGCTCCCCGGTTGCCGGTCAGCGGGCAGACATGGGCCCGGGTGTCCAGGCCTCCCGGAGATCCCACGAAGGGCGGCCTCGGGATCCAGCTCCCCTCGCCCCCGGCACTGGTCTGGATGCTGGTGGGCATGCCCCGCAGGCCCGCGTCCAGGCTGCCCACCGCCACGTTCACCTGCAGCCCCCCGGTCCCCGACAGGTCGGGCACCAGCCCCACCCCCCAGTTCGAGGGCATGCCGCCCGGGGCGTCCGGGTCCATCAGCCAGAAGGGCTGGATGATCGCCTTCTGGTTGGCCCCGCCCGGCTGGCGAACCACCGCCGAACCCTTTCCCTCGGCCATGAGGGCCTCCCAGCCCCTGCGCGCGGCGGCGATGTCGATGATGGCCATGGAACTGGTCAGGCGCCCCACCACCACGAACCCATCCATGCAATCCACGGAAGGACAGTAGCCCCCGGCCCCCGTTCCAAGACTCACCGCAAAGAGCATGCGCGAGGCGCCTTCCTTTGGGCAGGCCCGGAAGCCCCACAGCACGCTCTGGTGATTCTCGTCCCCCGGCACGGGGTTCGTGGTCACCAGCAGCAGGGCCCCCCGCTCGGGGTTTCCGTTCGCATCGTTGCCCAGACTCACATCCTCGAAGGCCCGCGCCCGCACAATGTCATCGATCGCATCCCCGAAATTGCCCTGGGGCGACCACTGGCCCAATTCATAGGCCCACTCGTGGATCGTGCCATTCGCCGCCAGGAACACCCGGTTGCCCACGGCCGCCGTATCCCTCACCGCCCCCACCCCCAGGGTCTGGGTGGGCAGCTTGACATACCCCGCCGTGGCGAAGGACAAGGAGGGACACGGGGAATCCCGAGACACGGACAGGCCTCAGCCTTACCAGCAATCGGGGTTCGCCACCGGTTTCGGGTCCTCTTTTGGCTTGGCTACCACCATCCCCATACCTGGGGTCCCCTTGCCCTTTCGAGTCGGTTTGACTGGAACCACGACGGGAGGTTTGGAAGGGGGAGCAGCAGGGGTCTCCTCCTTCTCCCATCCCTGACCCCAGACGTAGACTTTGGCGTGGACACTCCACTTCCGGGTTCCGGCCACGAGGACTCGGATGGCTTTCACGTCCCCCCGGGTTCCCACGCTGGCGGGGAGCTTGTCCAGATCCAGAAGGGCCGAGTCGGGGTCCTGAGGCACGGGCTGAAGGTAGGCATCCACCTTCTTGTACGAGCGGCCGGAGTCGTAGGAAATAAAGATGTACCGCCCGAAGGTGTGATTCTGGACGGAGAACACCGCCTGATAGTCGGAGACCTGCTTCGCCCCGAAGCACACCTGGGTCTTGTCCGCTCTCAGGATCGGAAGAATGGTGGGGAATGTTTCCAAGGGCATGGGAAAGGCCTTCTGGAAATCCGCCAGGCCACTGTAATCACCCTTTTTGAGGAATCCGTTCCTTTTTTCGCACCAGACTGCGGCAGCCGCCATTTCCGCGGAGAAATCGGCCTTATCGTTCATCTCCCAACCCGGACCGTTGACCGGGAGGTTGTAGACCCCGCAATAACCCATGCGGAAACAGAAGGGCGCTTCCAGAGGCGCACACAGCTGAGCCGATGCAAACCGGTAAACATTGACTCCTGGATGTTCGGGAACAACGTTGTATTTTGAAAAATCGATACTTCTGGTCCCCGTGCCCAGCAAGATCCTGGGTTCGTAGCCCTCCGCCTGGTTGGCGGTGAATACAGAGATCCGGGATGAGCGCTCGACGGGATCCAAGGGCTTGTCATCCAGGTAGACCCCTTTGACATTGTAATCATGGAACAACCCGTACCACGCATCCCACTCCGCCCCGTATTGACGATCCTTTGGTTCCAGGTCCACCTTCAGGTAGATCCCCGTTCGGGATGAAAGCTGATACCACTTGAGGGGTTCCTTGCCAGAGGCGCCCGTTAAAACGAAAAACCCCAGATAAAGGCCGCAGGTTCGAGGAAATGTGATTTTAGGATTCATGGTTGTTTCACCAACGTCATGATGGCCTCCGCCTTGATTTCAGGTTGAACCGTGCTTTCGCAAACAACCTTCCACTTCTCCCCATAGACATAATCGCTCATTCCGCTAAGAGGTTCGGTTGAACGCGGTGTCTCGAAAGATGTCCCCAGTTGAACCCCCTTCGCGTTATAGACCGTCACCTTTAGATTGTGCCGACCTGCCTCGAGTAAGGCGGAGCCATTAAACTTGATGGTCGGCATAGGAAGCGTGGCCGTTTGCGCTGCGGGATTGGAAAGGTCCGCGGGAATATTGGTGGAATCGAAGGAAAGCTCGTAGGTGCCCACCATCCACGTTTCCGTCTTCGAGGTAATGGGCGGCTCTGAAGAGGTCGGATCCGGATTGTATTGAGCCGTGAAGCTGCACTCACCCTGGTTTCCACCCGTCAACGGCAGCGTCTTGAAGGTGGCGATCACTGCCGAAGTGATGGTGGTATCCGGGGACATCCGGAAGGAGCCTGCCTCCGGGCTGACCAAGGCCTGAATCCTGCCGGTATCAATGTCCTCTTGAGTAAGAGGAACGGCGATTGGATTTCCCCCCCCAGTGTCGGCGGAAAGGGAAATTCGGAAATAATAGTCCCGCCCCCCCAACAGCAACCCATCAAAGGGATAGGCCTCGACATAGTTCATCTCGGGAATGGACCAGCCCAGCCTTTTCATCTCCAGCACGGGTTTCGCGACGGCGATCTGCACACGGACAAGGTCGTGAACCGCCGGTGGATCTCCGCACTTGTCCGTGACTTTGGCGACGATATCGACATTCCCCTGGTGAGTCTTGCTGGCGGAAAAGACATTACTCGTGAATGTTCCCGCTGTGTCGGGCTTGCAAGTCCAGTTAATGCGCCCGGGGTCAACAACCGCCTTTCCTGACACAACCTTAAACCTCAGCGTGCGTCCCTGGAAGAGCCATCCCTTGTACTTGGTGGGATCGTCGATCGAAGCGACCAGTTCCCGATCCTGGGGCTCCCCACAAAGTTTGGAGTAGGTGTATTCCGAAACCCAATACTTGCTGTGGTCCAGATACCCCATCAGGTCCTTGAAATCGTCACTTGGGAGCCGACACTGGGAAGCTGCGTAGGCGGGTGCCGTTGCACCTTGAATCTGACTCGAATCCCACCCGACGACGCCGATCCCGCCTTCAATTCGCGTTTTCCCATCCAGGTAGGTTGGGAAATCCGGATCGCAATTGACGGTCTGGGGCCAGCCCCCGGCCTTGTCATAGAAAGAGGTGTGGAGAATCCCGTGGGAATGGGTGAGCTCATGAACCGCATCCCACGTGGCCGCCATGCTTGAACCGATGATCACGGAGGCGATGTGCATGCCGTTGGAAAGGGCTCCGCCTCGCGTTCCCCCTTTGGACGGAACGGTATGACCTGAGATCTCTGGTAGGACCAGCAGGACCCACGTGTCTTTCAGGGTGTCGAGCGAGTATGTATTGGGGATGTTATCGGCTTTAAATTTCGTGCTCACTTCCGTCCATTGATTCACATCCGATGCGCCCTTCGCATCCAACAACGACCCCTTCGTATCCTCCGACCAGTCGAAGGTCACCTTATTGGGGTTCAGCGCGACCGTGACATCGTAAGGAATCGGAAACACCGCATTGGCGAGCTTTTTCAATCGACCGAGGTAATCGGCATTGATTGTCGGCGTTGTCGGCTTCGTTGCGCCCTTGAGGTAGTAGTTGACCGGGATGACGTGAACCGTCCGTGCGGCCTTCTCCACGAGCCCCAGGGGTTGGGCCGGAAGGCTGGAATTGTCCGAACCCACCGTCACCCGCACCTGGTATCCCACCTTCATCAGGGTGGCCGGGATCAGGAAGGAGGCCGCGCTCTTGATGTCTCCAAGCACATGGGCACCCGCCTTCTTCATGACGGCATCCACAGATCCAGGGTGATTCTCCCACTTCAGGACCTGCCCTCCTTCGTCCAGAATATCGAGGTAAACCTTGGTCTTCTGGTTCTCTTGCTTGGGCTCGTTCGTGTTGAGGTAAACCCGCAGGACACCGAAGCGATTGGCCACCTTGGCAATGTCCCTCCGGAAACCGAAGGATTTGCCGTTGGCGTCGGATCCGCTGGCGAAGGAGCCCTGACGGTCATCCGCCAAATACCGCTCCACACCCTGGTTCAGGGTCAGAAACTCGATGCCGATGGTGCTCGCGGGCCAATTATTACAAACCGAAACAGCTTGCACGTTTTTGACTCTACTCTCGTCAGCCATCGCCGCCCTCACCCTCGCCACGGCCCCCACTCTCTGCACCATGTTCAACCCAGGGTCCATCACGGCCTGCAGGTAGGCCTTTGCCAATCGTTGCTGGGCGTTCACCTCCACCTGCCGGTTGAAATCCACCGCCGTCAACGTGGCCCCGTCGCTGGTATACAGCACCCCCTGACTCATGGCGCCGCTGTAGCCCAGGCCTTTCAGCTCGGCGATCACCTGGGGGATCCCCCGGTCCCGCAGATCCAGGATGTACCACACGTAGCCTTCCGCCAGCTTCACCGGCACCGCCACAAAGCCGGTCTGGGCATCCACCACGGGCATCCGGCTTTGGATTGGGCCGGGCGCCTGCCACATCCCCAGCTCTTTCGGGTGCTGGGGGTCGTTTTCATCCACTACCACGATGTTGTTGCCGCTGGCCATGGCCACCGCCAGGAACTTCTTGGTGGGCGTATCGCTCACGCCGTCGCTTACCTCCACGCCCCGCAGCACCGCCAGCTTGGTGGCTCCCCGGTTGCCGGTCAGCGGGCAGACATGGGCCCGGGTGTCCAGGCCTCCCGGAGATCCCACGAAGGGCGG
>JAYREN010000215.1:0-4925 GCA_041908845.1 Holophaga sp.
GAGCGCAAGACTCTCGACAACATCCTGCCCATGGGCGCCAACACGCTGAAGGCCCACCTCAAGCACCTCCACGAGCACAGCCAGACCACGTACCTGAACCAGGCCGTCGCCTACCTCCAGGAACTGAAGATTTCCATCCCCGACTACAAGGAGAAACCCATGGAATGCGGTTGCCCCGGATCCGCCCCCCGCACCCTGCACCGCGAGCCCGCCGTGGCTGAGACGCGCGAAGGGCTCACTAGCCAGCTCGGCCAGTGGCCGGTGCAGATGCACCTCATTTCGCCTCTGAACCCCGTTTTCCACAAGTCGGATCTGCTGCTGGCCGCAGATTGCTGTGCCTTCGCCATGGCGGACTTCAACCAGAAGCACCTGCCCGGCAAGACCCTCGCCATCGCCTGTCCCAAGCTGGACCAGGGCCAGGACGTATACCTGGACAAGCTGAAGGCCCTCATAGACGAGGCCGAGGTGAACACCATCACCGTGATGATCATGGAAGTCCCTTGCTGCGGAGGCTTGCTGCGCATGGCCCAGTCCGCCGTGCAGAGCGCCACCCGCAAGGTGCCCATCAAGGCCGTCATCGTGGGCGTGGATGGGGAGATCAAAAAGGAAGCCTGGGTTTAGGCCCTTTCAATCGCCCAGCAGTTCCCGCAGGGCCGCCACGTGTTCTCGGAACGCCTGGCGGCCCTCGGTCGTGAGCTGGAGGTAGGTGCGGGGCTTCCGGTCCACGAAGGTTTTCTCCTGGGTCAGGTAGCCGGCCTCCTCGAGCTTGAGGAGGTGGGCGCCCAGATTCCCGTCGGACAGATCGAGGAGCTTCTTCAGGTAGCTGAAGTCCACCTTGGCATCCTCGGAGAGGGAAGCCAGGGCCGAAACGATCCGCAGGCGGACCGTCTGGTGGATGACCTCGTTGAGGGCGGCCATGGTCACTTCCACCGCAGCTTGACGTAGAGGCCGGGAAGGAAGAGCCCGCCGCCGCCGAAGACGGCCATCCACAGCAGGAAGTAGCGGGGCGGCAGGAGCAGGCGCCCGGCCCAGGCCACGGCGGTGACCGCCAGGCCGACCAGAACCAGGATCGGCGTCTGCAGCCAGATCCCCATCACCACATAGGCAAACATCAGGAAGGCCACGATCAGCAGCAGCTGGTCGGCCCAGTACATCCTCGGCAGCATGAGGCAGATCGCCATGAGATAGCCCAGCACGGCCACCCAGAAGAGGCTGATCTGCCCCAGGTGGCGGCTGTTTTCCGCGCTCTTCACCTCTTCCTTCCGGTGCTGGCGGTAGATGGAGAAGGCGATGAAGGCCATGCCGAGGCTGGACACGAGCCACCAGATCCTGCCGGACAGCCCGGGGAAGAAGAAGTTCAGCGTGAAGCCCAGGGCCCACATGACCCCGCCCGTCATCAGGCCGGTGCTCATCCCGCTGCCGGCAAGGGCCCGCCGCATCTGGCGAGTGGTGCGTTCGATGTCGGCCAGGGCCTGCCGGGCTTCATCCGCAGAAAGGGGGGTCACGGGAGTCGCTCCTGGCTTCGATTCTATTTCATCGGCTGCAGGCCCACCTGGACCAGCAGCGCGTTGTTGGTGGAGGCGGGGCCTTCGTAGAAGAAGACCATCTGCCGGAATTCGCCGTTGGGTACGCGCCCGGTGGCGCCCAGGGCGGGAAAGATCGCCGCGTAGGCGGTGCCGATCTGGGCGAAGTCGCCCGTGAACACGATGGAGGCGCAGGTGAAGGCGGGCAGGACCCGCACCTGGCAATCCCCTGCCGCGGGGGTGCCCTTGGGGACCAGCACGCCGATCTCCAGATCGAAGACCTTGGCGGGGTCGGATGTCAGACCGTGGAAGACCACGTGGAGGGGCCCCAGCGTTCCGACGCGGCCCGCGGCCAGGCTCTTCATGAGCACGGGCACCAGCTGCTGCATCCGGGCGGGCAGTTCGGCCGTGGTGGCGCTCGCCTTCAGATGGAAGAAGGTGCCCTCGGCGTACGTCTGGACCGTCACGGGGCCTAGCGAACAAGTGGCCCTGTCTGGCAGAGCGGGAGCGGGTCCGGCGGCCAGCAGGGCGGCGCAGCAGAAACCGAGAAGGGAGATGGGGAGCTTCATGGGGTGCCTCCTTGTGCTAGAGGTCCTCTGGTTTTTTAGAGAACTCTGCAATACAGAGTAATCTAAAAAATCATCCTGGCAAGCCCCTCCCAAAAAAAGGCAAGCCATTGGGGAAACGAGGATTCCCACCCAAAATGGGGCCATGAACGCGCTTCCCGCCTATGAAACCGATGCCTACGCCACGGCCCTGGACACGGTGGTTCTTCGGACTGGCCAGAAGGGGGGGCACCCCTTCGCGGTGCTGGAAGCCACGGTGCTCTACCCGGAAGGCGGTGGGCAGCCCGCCGATCGCGGAACGGTGGGAGGCATTCCCGTGCTGGACGTGCAGAAGCGGGAAGGCGAGATCCGGCATTACCTCCAGGCCCCCGTGGAACCCGGACCCGTCCGGGTGAGCCTCGACTGGCCCCGGCGCTTCGACCACATGCAGCAGCACACGGGGCAGCACCTGCTCACGGCCATGGCCCAGGACCGGTTCGGCTGGCCGACCACGGCCTTCCACCTGGGCGAGAGCCGCTGCGATATCGAACTGGCCACCGAAGCCCTGGATCCGAGGCGGGTGGAGGAACTCGAGAGCGCCGTCGCCGGGGCGATCCGCCAGGGCCTTCGGGTGGGTTCCCGATGGGTGACCGCCGCAGAATACTCAACCTTGAAGGTGCGCTCCCGGGGCCTGCCGGAAGGGCACGCGGGGGATATCCGGCTCGTGGAAATCGAGGGCCTCGATCTCAACACCTGCGGCGGCACGCACCTGCGCTCCACGGCGGAACTGGAAGTCCTCAAGCTCCTGGGCACCGAACCTATTCGGGGCGGCACGCGGCTGTTTTTCGTGGCCGGGCAGCGGGTGCGGCAACGCATGGGGGGGCACGAACAGCGCAATGCCGCCCTGCGCACCCTGCTGGGAGCGCCGGACGAGGAACTGGTCGCGGGCGTCGAGGCCAAGCTGGCCCAGCTCCAGGCTTCGGAGCGGCGCCTCCGCCGCCTGGAAGAACAGCTGGCGGAGGCCCTCGCGGGCGCCTGGGCCGCCGACCCGGATCGGGTGCAGGACCATCACCTCGAAGGGCAGGATGGCGCCTTCCTGGGCCGGGTGGCGCGGGGCCTGGTGGCCGCCGCCCCGACCAAGGTTACTTTCCTGACCGGGGAGCACGAGGGGCAGGCCGCCTTCGTGCTCGCGGCGGGACCGGAGGCCGGTGTGGAACTAGCGGCCCTCGGCGCGACGGTGGCCACTCTTCTGGAGGGCCGCGGCGGCGGTCGTGCCCCGATCTTCCAGGGCAAGGCGGGAAGCCTCAAGGGCCGCGGACGCGCCGCCGAGGCGGTGCGCAACGCCGTTTTCTGAGGAACGAGGGGCTCAGTCCGGATTTTGCGTTTCCCGAATATCGGCCTGACTCCGCCACGAAGGAAAAGATCGTTGAAACCGCGAATGAACGCGAATGGGCGCGAATCCCCCAATCCAGGCCCGTCTGGGCCTGCGGCCCCCAGTCGCGCATGCGCGGCTGGCCTTTCAATCGGCGTTCCGCCCGGCCTTCGTGGGCTGGGCGATACGCCGATTGAAAGGAGACGGGGCGGCGGTTGTTGGGCATTCGCGCGCCCGCAAGGGCGTATTCGCGTAATTCGCGGTTCAGCCTTTTTGGCGGAGTTTGGCCGATAACCAGGTCTCCTTTTTATCCCGTCCATCCTGTTCATCCTGGCTGGTTCTTTTCGAGTCCGAGCCAGGATCAGCGGGATGCACAGGATGAAGCTCAAAACCGGACTCATGCCTGGCTCCCCCACGGTCGGTCTGGAGGAATCGTCATTCACGCCACGAGTCTCGGAACGGCAAAGCAGGCGATTCCCGGAAGCCAAGCCGTGGATCACGTTCATGTCCTGGGTTGCGCTGCGGGGGCATGAGCCCGGCAGCCACGTCTGATTTCGCACCAGGCCTCACGTGCGATAAAGTGCATCCATGCAGACACCCAGCCTGAACACCTTCCTTCTCTGGTGCCTCGGGGCCTATCTGGCCGGGAGCATTCCCTTCGGATTGATCCTGGTGAAGCTGGCCGGGAAAGGCGATGTGCGCACCCAGGGTTCGGGCAACATCGGCGCCACCAATGTGCTGCGCACCGGGGGCAAAGCCCTGGGCATCCTCACCCTGGTGCTGGATGCCGCCAAGGGTTTCGCGCCTGTCTTCCTGGCCAAACGCTACGGTTTTCCCGCCGAAGCCATGAGCTGGGTGGCCTTGGCGGGCACCGCAGGGCACATCTATTCCCCCTGGCTGAAATTCCAGGGCGGCAAGGGCGTGGCCACGGCCCTGGGCGCCATCCTGGGCTATCACCCGGCCATGGCGCTGCCCAGCCTGGCGGGCTTCGCTCTCTGCCTGGGCCTTTTCCGTTACGTGAGCCTGGGCAGCATCGTCGCCGCCCTGCTCGTCATTCCCTCGGCTATGGGGTTCTTCGGAACCTGGGCCTGCCTGCCCTTTTTGCTGGAGGACCTGTCTCGCTATGGCGTGCTGGCCTGGATCCTTCTGCCCATGCTCGTGGTGCGCCGCCACGGGGGCAACATCCAGCGCCTGTTGAGCGGCACGGAGTCCAAGCTCTGGGGCAATACCAAGGAGCCCAAGGCCAAGGAGTCCAAGAATGCCTAGCCGCAAGCCCGATCTGGCCATCTTCGGTTCAGGCGCCTGGGGCACGGCCCTGGCCATCGCCTGGGCCCGGGAGGGCGCCCACGTGGCCCTATGGGGACATCCCCCCGAAGCCGTGCGCGAACTGGCATCCACCCGCAGGCATCCGCGACTGGCGGAGGCCGAACTCCCGCCCCAGGTGACTCCCCACTCCGATCCCGAAGCCGCCTTCCGTGCACCCCT
>JAYREN010000216.1:0-4825 GCA_041908845.1 Holophaga sp.
CTTCATGGCGCCGATTGAGCCCATGCCCCGATAGGACTTGAAGGTGCGGCCCTGATAGAAGATAGTCTCGCCGGGGGCCTCCTCGGTGCCCGCGAAGAGGCTGCCGATCATCACGCAATCCGCCCCGGCGGCGATGGCCTTGGCAACATCCCCGGAGTACTTCACGCCGCCATCGGCGATGCAAGGCACCCCCTGTTCGCGGCAGGCCCGGGAGGCTTCCGCCACGGCGGTCATCTGGGGCATGCCCGCGCCGGTGACGATGCGCGTGGTGCAGATGGAGCCGGGACCGATGCCCACCTTCACTGCATCGGCGCCCGCCAGGATCAGATCCTTGGCACCCTGGTAGGTGGCCACGTTGCCTGCGATCACCTGGGTATCGGGGAAGGTCTTCTTGAGCAGCCGTACGGCGTCGATGACGCCCTTGGCATGGCCGTGACTGGAATCCAGGCAGAGCACGTCCACCTTGGCTTTGACCAGGGCGGTGGCGCGGTCGAGCAGATCGTGGCCCACCCCGATGGCGGCGCCCACCCTCAGGCGGCCCATGGCGTCCTTGCATGCGTTGGGATAGTTGATGGACTTCTCGATGTCCTTGACGGTGATTAGACCCTTCAACGCGCCCTCGTCATCCACCACCAGGAGCTTCTCGATGCGGTGCTGCTGGAGCTTGACCTTGGCCTGTTCCAGGGTGGTGCCCACGGGCACGGTCACCAGGGGCTGCTTGGTCATGCGATCGCTCACCAGCAGATCCAGGTTGGTCTCGAAACGCAGATCCCGGTTGGTGAGGATGCCCACCAGCTTGCCCTTCTCCACCACGGGCACGCCGGAGATCTTGAACTTGGCCATCATCTCCTCGGCTTCCCCGATGGGCGCATCGGGCCGGATGGTGATGGGATCGGTGATCATGCCGGATTCCGATCGCTTGACTTTGTCTACTTCCTCGGCTTGGCGCTCAATGGGGAGGTTCTTGTGAATGATGCCGAGGCCGCCCTGCTGGGCCAGGGCAATGGCGAGGCGACCTTCCGTCACCGTATCCATTGCCGAAGAAATCAAGGGAATCCGCAGGTGGACCTTTCGGGTTAGCTTGGTCGCAAGTTCCACTTGATTGGGATGGACTTCCGATGGTCCCGGCACGAGGAGCACATCATCAAAAGTCAGGGCCTGCATGAGCGGCAAGGTCAGCATCGGAACCTCAAGAATGGGGTCCGCCATCGCGGAGCCTTGCACGTAATGGTCGCACGATGAGCCTCTTCACGAAAGATGGGGCGATCCCTGTCGCCCCATCTTTCGTGAGACCTACTGAAAATCAGAACTTTTCGGCCACGGGCTGGAACCAGCTCTGGGGTTTCTTGCACACGGGGCAGGCGCCGGGAGCGGTGGTGCCTTCGTGGATGTGTCCGCACTCCAGGCATCGCCACGAGATCTTTTCGTCCCTCTTGAATACCGTGCCGGTCTCCACGCGGCTCAGGAGCATCGCGTAGCGGTCCTCATGCTCCTTCTCGACCTTGGCGACCCACTCGAAGGTGCGGGCGGCCTCGGGGAAACCCTCTTCCTTGGCGATCTTGGCGAAGGTGGGGTAGAGCAGGGTCCATTCCTCGTTCTCGCCGGATACCGCGGCCTTGAGCTGGGCCGCAGTGTTCCCGGCCACCACCGGATAGGACGCGGTGATCTCGAGGACCTCGGGCGCCAGGGGCGCGAGGTGGGCATAGAAGAGGCGGGCGTGTTCCTGCTCGTTGTGGGCCGTCTCCTCGAAAATGGAGGCGATGTACTCGAAGCCTTCGGCGCGGGCGATATTCGCGGCGTAGGTGTAGCGATTGCGTGCCTGGCTCTCGCCCGCAAAGGCCTTGAGGAGGTTCTGGGCAGTCTGGGACTGTTTGAGGTCCATGGGAGCTCCTTAATTGCGAATGGATCGCATGAAATCGAAAATTACCGGGGACTGACACGAGAATACACCCGCCCGAGCCGCCTTGGGCAGTTTGAACCGAGGCGATCAGGAAGGGGAACAAGCTGTAACAATTGGCACACCTTCCCCGACAAAGGCTTCCTTCTCTTGCCAATTATCCAGGCGACTCCTAGACTCGCGCTTGTGAGACGGCTTCAGGCGAGGCCAACGTGCCGTCTCCCCCCATCTCGAATTCTTACCCCCACCGGAACGCAACCGAGTAGGCACACGAAGGAGGATACTCATGGCTCAACGCCGCATGGTCACCCTGGATGGGAACGAAGCTACAGCTTCCGTTGCCCATCGCACCAACGAAGTCATCGCGATCTACCCGATCACGCCCTCGTCCAACATGGGAGAGTTCTCCGACGAGTGGAGTTCACAGGGCAAGAAGAACATCTGGAACACCATTCCTTCCGTGGTGGAGATGCAGTCCGAGGCCGGTGCCGCCGGGGCCGTGCACGGCGCCCTCCAGGCCGGTTCGCTGACGACTTCCTTCACGGCCTCCCAGGGCCTGCTGCTCTTCATCCCGATCATGTACAAGATCGCCGGCGAGCTGACGCCCTTCGTGCTGCACGTGACGGCCCGCACCATCGCCACCCACGCGCTGTCGATCTTCGGTGACCACAGCGACGTCATGGGATGCCGCCAGACCGGCTTCGCCATGCTGAGCTCCGACAGCGTCCAGCAGGCCCACGACTTCGCGCTCATCTCCCAGGCCGCCACCCTGCGCAGCCGCATTCCCTTCATGCACTACTTCGACGGCTTCCGCACCTCCCACGAGGTCAGCAAGATCGAACTGCTGAACGACGAAGACCTCAAGGCCATGGTCACGGACGAGATGGTCGCCTCCCACCGGAAGCGGGCCCTCACCCCTGACAATCCCCAGATCCGCGGCACCGCCCAGAACCCCGACGTGTTCTTCCAGGCCCGGGAGGCCTGCAACGGCTTCTATGCCGCGACCCCGGGCATCGTCCAGGAGGAAATGGACAAGTTCGCCAAGTTGACGGGCCGCCAGTACCAGCTCTTCGAGTATTTCGGTGCTCCCGATGCCGAGCGCGTGATCATCGTGATGGGCTCCGGCGCCGATGTGGCCCATGAGTACGTGGAGTGGGCCCAGGCCAAGGGCGAGAAGCTCGGCCTCCTCAAGGTCCGCTTGTTCCGTCCCTTCTCCATCGAGCACTTCGTCCACGCCCTGCCCAAGAGCGTGAAGAAGATCGCCGTCCTGGACCGCTGCAAGGAGCCCGGCGCCATGGGCGATCCTCTCTACATGGATGTCGTCACCGCCCTGCGCGAGGCCCAGGAAGCGGGCACCACGACTCTGGATCCCAAGGTGGTCGCGGGCCGCTACGGCCTCTCCAGCAAGGAATTCACCCCCGCCATGGTCAAGGCCGTCTACGACGAACTGGCCAAGGACGCGCCGAAGAAGCACTTCACCGTGGGCATCGTGGACGATGTCACCCACACCAGCCTGCCCGTGGACATGGACTTCGACATCGAGGCGGCGGATGTCAAGCGGGCCATGTTCTTCGGTCTCGGCTCCGACGGCACCGTGGGCGCCAACAAGAACTCCATCAAGATCATCGCCGAGGAGACCCCGAACTTCGGTCAGGGCTACTTCGTCTACGACTCCAAGAAGGCCGGCGCCGTCACGATCTCCCATCTGCGCTTCGGGCCCCGGAAGATCCGCTCCGCCTATCTCATCCGCAAGGCCAACTTCATCGCCTGCCACCAGACCAGCTTCCTCGAGAAGTACGACATGCTCTGCAACGCGGGCGAGGGCGCGACCTTCCTGCTGAACACCCCCTACAGCAAGGACGAGGTGTGGAACACCCTGCCCAAGGAAGTGCAGGAATCCATCATCGGCAAGAAGCTGAAGTTCTACGTCATCGACGCCTACGAAGTGGCCAAGGCCACGGGCATGGGTGTGCGCATCAACACCATCATGCAGACCTGCTTCTTCGCCATCTCCGGCGTGCTGCCCAAGGATGAGGCGATCGAGCAGATCAAGAAGGCCATCAAGAAGTCCTACAGCAAGAAGGGCGACGCGGTGGTGGAGAAGAACTTCCAGGCCGTGGATCACACCCTGGCGCACCTCTACGAAGTGGCCGTGCCCGCCACGGTCACCGCGACCCGCTGCATGCCTCCCTTCGTGGCCGATTCGGCCCCCGAGTTCACCAAGAAGGTCCAGGCCGTGATGATGGCTGGTCAGGGCGACCTGCTCCCCGTCAGCGCCTTCCCCGTGGATGGCACCTGGCCCATGGGCACCACCAAGTGGGAAAAGCGCAACATCGCCCTGGAAATCCCCACCTGGGACAACTCCATCTGCATCCAGTGCAACAAGTGCGCGATGATCTGCCCCCATGCCGCCATCCGGCCCAAGGTCTATGATCCCGCCGCCCTGGCGAACGCTCCCGAGACGTACAAGTCCGTGGATTACAAGGGCGCCGAGTTCAAGGGCATGAAGTACACCATCCAGGTGGCCCCCGAGGATTGCACCGGCTGCGGCATCTGCGTCAGTGTCTGCCCTGCCAAGGACAAGAGCAATCCCAAGCACAAGGCCATCGACATGGTGCCCCAGGCCCCCCTGCGCGAGGCCGAGGCCAAGAACTACGAGTTCTTCCTCAACCTCCCCGAGGCCGACCGCACCACCCTCAAGGGCGATGTGAAGGGCACCCAGTTCATGGAGCCCCTCTTCGAATACAGCGGTGCCTGCGCAGGCTGCGGCGAGACGCCCTACATCAAGCTGCTCACTCAGCTCTTCGGCGACCGGGCCCTCATTGCCAATGCCACGGGTTGCTCCTCCATCTACGGCGGCAATCTGCCCACCACGCCCTACACCGTGAACAAGGATGGCCGTGGTCCCGCCTGGTGCAACAGTCTCTT
>JAYREN010000217.1:0-4793 GCA_041908845.1 Holophaga sp.
ATCCCGCTGGAGGCGCTGGTCGCGGAAATCCAGCAAAGGGTCTACGATCTCGCCGTGCATGAATTTGGAGGCAGCTACAGCGCCGAACATGGCGTGGGCCCACACAACCAGGGCTTCTACGATGCGTACACTCCCGTGGCGACCCAGAATGTCTGCGCCGTGCTCAAGGGCTTCTTCGACCCGGCCGATCGGCTGGGAAGGGTGCGACTCGCTAGACTTGGAGCATGAAGCCGACCACCCTCGCCGCCATCATGTCCGCCCTCCGCAAGCCCGGAACGGGATGCCCCTGGGATCTGGAGCAGGATCACCAGTCCCTCGCCCGCTACCTCCGGGAGGAGGCCGCTGAGGTCCTGGATGCCCTCGCCCATCACATCCCCGGCGATGCTGAGAAAGAACGCCACCTCTGCGAAGAACTCGGCGATCTCTGGCTCCAGGTGGCCTTCCACGCCCAGCTGGCCCACGAACGCGGCGCCTGGGATTTCCACGAGGTCGAGCGCGCCGTGGTCGAAAAACTCATCCGCCGCCACCCCCACGTCTTCGCGGACCGGGAAGTGGCCGATGCCGACGAGGTGCTCGTGAACTGGAAGGCCATCAAGCGCGAGGAGAAGGGAGGCCAGGATCCAGCGACCGAACCTCGCCTCATGGACGGCATTCCCAAGTCGCTTTCTCCGCTGGAAGAGGCCATGGAGATCGGGAAACGCTGCGCCAAGGTGGGCTTCGAGTGGCCAGACATGGGCGGGGTGCTGGACAAGGTCAAGGAGGAGATCGCCGAATTGCAGGCCGAGTCCGATCCTCAGCGGGTGGAAGAGGAGTTCGGCGATGTGCTCTTTTCCCTGGTCCAGTGGGCCCGCAAGATGAAGGTCGACCCCGACCGTGCCCTGCGCCGCCAGATGGCGCGCTTCAAGGGCCGCTTCGAGCAGGTCGAGGATTTCGCCCTCGGAAACGGCGGCTGGGAGCGGCAGAACCTCGACGGCATGGAGGCCGCCTGGCAGGCGGCGAAACGCCGGGCCAGGGAGATCAGCGACAGGGAGCCTTCAGAAGAGCGCCCGTGAAATCAGGTAGGACACGATCGTCGAGACGGAGACGCCAATGAGGCCTGGGATCATGAAACTGTGGTTCAGGAGGTATTTCCCGATCCGGGTGGTGCCGGTCCGATCCATGTTGATGGCCGCGAGGTCGCTGGGATAGAAGGCGAAGAAAAAGTAGGCGTAGCTGGCGGGCATGAGTCCGAGCAGGAGTGGAATCGGAAGCCCCAGCGCAAGGCCGAAGGGCAGCATGATGGTGAGCGTGGCGGCCTGGCTCTTCACGAAGGCCGAGACGGCAAACATGGCCAGGGCGAAGGTCCAGGGGGCGAACTTCACCATCACGCCGATCTTGCTCACCAGGAACTCCTTGTTCGCGCTCACGAAGGTATCGCTCATCCAGGCAATGCCGAAGATCGAGACCACGGCGATCATGCCGGCGATGAAGACGCTGGAGCGGGCGATGTCGGCGGCCTTGACGTTGGTGGCGAAAAGAATGAAGGCGCCGAAGGCCAGCATCACGATCTGCACCACGGTGGTCATGGGCACCGGCTTTCCGCCCACCAGGGGCAGCAGCCCCGGGAAGAGCGCGAACACGACGATGGTGAGCACGCCCGCGAAGAAGAGGCCCACGGAGAGTTTCGCCTTCGTGCCGATCTCCTTGTCCAGGGTCGTCACCGAGGCGTCGAGCCCCTTGCGGAATTCGGGATCCTCGAGGCGCTTCTGGTACTCGGGATCCTTGTCCAGATCCTTGCCCCGGTTGAAGCTCCAGGCCGCCGCCGCCAGCACGCCGAGGATGCCCGCGGGAAGCGTCACCTTGATGATGTCGAAGAGCCCCACCGGATGACCGCTCTTGGAAGCGAAGGCCAGAAAAGTGGTGACGGCCGCAGCGACGGGGCTCGCCGTGATGCCCATCTGGGAGGCCACGCTGGAGATGGCCATGGGCCGCTCGGGACGGATCCGAGTCTTGAGCGCCACGTCGGAGATGACCGGCAGCAGGGCATAGACCGCATGGCCCGTACCCACGCAGACGGTGAGGAAGAAGGTCGAGAGTGGCGCCAGGATCGTGACGTACTTGGGGTGGGCCCGCAGCATGCGCTCCGTGAGTTGAACAAGGTAGTCGAGACCCCCGGCCACCTGCAGCGTGGCCGAGGCCGTGACCACCGCGAGAATGATCAGCATCACGGCGATGGGGGGCTCCGAGGGCGCCACACGGAAGCCCAGTACCAGCACCGCGACGCCGAGCCCGCCAATGAGCCCGAGGGCGACACCCCCGCGCCGGATGCCGAGCAGGATGGCGCCGAGAACAAGGGCGAACTGGATCCAGAAGATGATCATGTCGGCCTCCGATTGCCAGCAGCATAGTCCCGCACTCGTGCGATAGCACCTTGAATCCACGCGATACGCCTCGGCACCGAATCCGATTCCACCGTTCTCCTGCCGCATCCCTTGTGCGACGCTGGATGAAACCCAGGACTTCTGCCCCCGAGGATGCCTTGAGCGCGCCGCCCTTCTACATCGTCACCCTCAGCCATGCCACCTGGGAAGAGGCCGTGGGCTGCGCGAAGCACTTGCCGCCCGAGGCCATTCCCGAGTTGCGGCTCGATCTTTTTCCCGAATACGAGGCCCCGGCCCTGGTCCTGGCCCTGGGGCGCCGCTGCCTCGTGAGCTGTCGCCGTATAGAGGAAGGCGGCCAGTGGCAGGGCACCGAGGCCGAGCGGATCGCCCGGCTCCTTTCCACCCTGGAGGCACGGCCCACCTGGCTCGACCTGGAATGGGAACTCGACGTTCCCGAGGCCTTCCGTCTCCATCGCACCCACACCCGCCTGCTCAGAAGCGTCCACGTGGCGGAAGGCGTCTTCGATCTGGAGACACGCCTGAAGGACCTGCCGGAAGGCGAGGCCTACAAGTGGGTGGGCGTGGCGTCGCGGCTCTCGGACAATGCCCGATTGAGGGCGCCACTAGCCTGGGCCAAGGACCGCGGAATTCCTCTTTCTGCCTTCCTCATGGGCCCCAAGGGCCTGCCCAGTCGCTGTCTCCAGGGAGCCTGGGGCGGGGCGTTCACCTATGCGGCCCCCGACGATGGACCGCCCGCGGCTCCGGGCCAACTGCCCTTTTCCCGAATGCACGGATGGCGCCTGCATCGTCTGCACGGCGGCTGTTCACTCTGCGGCGTGCTCGGCGCCCCCGTGCTCCATTCCCTGGGCCCCGCCTTCCACAACCCCCGATTCCAGAGGAACTTCAAGGATCTGCTCTACCTTCCTCTCCAGGCCGGGGATCCCGAGGAGGCCCGCGAAGCCTTGGATTCATTGGGCATTCTGGGGGCAAGCCTCACGGCGCCTCTCAAGGAATCGCTGCCCGCCCTCCTGGGGCTGCAGGGTCCCCTCAACACCCTCTGGCGGAGGTCGCCGGATCACCCCTGGCAGGGCGACAACACCGATGCTGAGGCCCTGGAGAAGGTGCTGAGCCCACAAGCCAAGGGCATGGTG
This sequence comes from Holophaga sp., assembly GCA_041908845.1. Taxonomy (GTDB): domain Bacteria; phylum Acidobacteriota; class Holophagae; order Holophagales; family Holophagaceae; genus JAYREN01. Next base: position 3,512 of record JAYREN010000217.1, read on the forward strand.
CTCCTGCTCGGAAGTGGTGGCGTCGCCACCACGAGCCGCGCCTGCCTGGAGCGGCTGGGTTTTGACTGCCTGCAGGTTTCCCGCGGCCAGGTTCCGGATTCCGCCGAGATCCTTGCCGCCTCACCCATCGGGGTGATCCAGGCCACGAGCCTGGGCATGGAGACCGGAGATCCCATGCCGTTTTCCCACGTCCTCGAGGCGGCCCTGCCCACCCTGCGGTGGGCCGTGGAGTGGGTCTACAAGTCGGACACCGCCTTCGCTCAATGGGTGCGGGGGCACCAGATTCCCTTGATCGAAGGAACGGATCTCTTCCAGGCCCAGGCCGAGGGCCAGTCCCGCCGATTCATTGAAGGATGCGGGTGATAGGCTAGGCTCATGCGCCTCCTCATCGTCGAAGACAAGGACAGCTTCCGCCGTCTGCTCGTCCAGGCGCTGGCGGGGTCGCCCTGGGAGGTCGTGGCGGTGGGCAACCCCTCCGAGGCCTTCGAGACTCTGCGGCATGGCGCCTTCGAAGCCATGGTGACGGATCTGCGACTGCCCGAATTCAGCGGCCTGGAGCTCCTGAAGAGGGCCAAGCGCATCCAGCCGGGACTGCGGGTGGTGCTGATGAGCGCCTTCGGAGAGCCGAAAGACATCGTGGAAGCCATGCGCAGTGGCGCAGATGACTTTCTCGCCAAGCCCTTTGATCTCGATCTGTTTCACGATGTACTCGAGCGGATCCGGGCCCTCGTCGGTGCCCCCCCCCCCGATCCCCGAGAGCCCTGGATCGCCCAGAGTCCGTCCTATCGGGAACTGGAGGGCCACCTCACCCGGGCCGCGGAAAGCGATGCAAGCGTGCTTTTCATTGGTGAACGGGGAGTAGGAAAGGCGCGCGCCGCCCGTCGCTTGCACAGCCTTCGCCACGCCGAGGCACCTTTTCTCTCCCTCGCCGCGGGCAGCATCGAACCGGATGGCATCGGATCTCCGCAGCTGGAGCTCATCCGGGGCGGCAGCCTCTTCCTGGCGGATCTGGAAACCCTCCCGCCCGCCTCAGAGCCAGGTTTGCTCCGTTCCATGGAGTGCCAGGCGGGACAGAGCATCCACTGGATGGCCAGTGCCCGGGATCTGGATTCCCTGGCCGCTCAGCTGCGGGATCGTCTGGGCGTCCTATGTTTTACCCTGCCTCCCCTGCGTGAGCGCCGAGAGGACATCCTCCCGCTGTTCCGCCAGTTCCTGGAATCGGAGGCCCGAAACGAGGGACGCCCGGTGCCCTTTTTGGATCGAGCGGTGGAACGCGATCTGA
>JAYREN010000218.1:0-4748 GCA_041908845.1 Holophaga sp.
TGGCGACGCCTCCGGCCTCGTGGATCCATTGCGAGGCCTCGGCCGGGCTCAGCTCCTGGAAGGGAACGAAGGCGGGACCGCCCTCGCCGATGAGTTTGCGGTGGGCCTCCTGGGCGGTGGGCACGATTCCCATGGCGGCCAGGAGCTTGGCAAAGTGAGTACGCGAAATCAGGTTGGTGGGAGCAAAGGCCTGGACATCCTTAAGATTGATGGGAATGCCCAGGCCCTGAAGCCGGGCGATGAGCGCGTCGTTGCGGGTGCGGCGGCGGCCTCGGATCTCCTCAATTCGCGCCTGGAAGACCGTATCCGTGGCATCGAAGAGCAGGCCCAGGACATGCAGCTCCCGGTTCAGGAATCTGCAGCTGAGCTCGATGCCTGTGAGGAGTCGTGTGCTCACCTGAGACTGGGCGGCGAGGAAACGCGGCAGGCCCTCGAGGGTGTCGTGATCGGTGAGGGCCAGGGCGGCGAGGCCGAGGGCGTCGGCCCGGAGGGCCAGGGCCTCGGGTGCATCAGTGCCATCGCTGAAGATTGAATGGCAGTGGAGGTCGATCATCCTCGAGGGCCCCTGTTCGCGCGATAGAGCGCTGCAAGCACGACCGCCACGGCCTGGAAGAGATCGGGCGGGATGAGGCTGTTCACGTCCAGGGGCTCCAGGGTGGCGAGGAGATCCGGATCGCGCTGAACGGGAACACCATGCTGGTGGGCCAGGTCGAGAATGCGATCCGCCAGGAAACCTTGTCCCTTAGCGACCAGGCGGGGCGCTGCATCCAGGAACGGCGCTTCGGGCTGGTAGCGAAGCGCCACTGCGCTGGGACGTCGGCTGCGGGGCATGGCCCCTCCGGTAGGGTGCTACTGGACGAAGTCGTGCTCCGTTTCCAGGTCTTCGAGCTCATCCATGGCCAGCCGCTTGAAGATCTGCACATCGGCCAGGGACATGAAGCTGATGTAGGCGAAGCCGCTGAAGAAGAGCCAGAGGAATGGCACCGAGGCCCACTTCCGGAACCAGATGGCCACCAGCAGCGCCCCGAAGTAGTAGATGGCGAAGGCCAGATCCAGGAAGGTGATGAGACTCTTGGGCACCTTGTAGGCCTTCTTGCTGGCGGTGGCATTGCCGTTCTCATCCACGCCCAGCTTGGGGGTGCGCTTGAATTCGATGTCGTTGGTGAAGAAACCTTCAAGCACTGCCTTGGCCTGATTGAGGCCCAGGCCAATGCCCAGGCTCATGAGGCCAGGCACGTACTTAAGCCGCTTGGTCCAGTTCTTGTTGTTCTTTACTTCACGCTGGGAGAGGCCGAAATAGAGGCCCACGCTCACGGCGTTGAGCAGGAAGAAGGGCGCGTCCGTGGCGAGGAGCACGTACCAGGGTGTTCCCGCCCGGAGGATCATGCAGGGCACCATGATGATGGCGAGGATCACCATCAGCAGGTAGTTGCAGTTGGCGGAAAGGTGGAACCAGCACTCGAGCTTGGTGTGGAGGCTGGCCTTACTGGTCCAGATGGTCTTCAGGAGCTTGCGGATGACCTGGGCATTGCCCTTGGCCCAGCGGTGCTGCTGGCTCTTGAAGGCGTTCACTTCCACGGGCAGCTCGGCGGGGACCACCAGATCCTTGAGATACACGCCGCGCCAGCCCTTGAGCTGGGCGCGGTAGCTGAGATCGGCATCCTCGGTGATGGTGTCATGCTCCCAGCCGCCGGCGTCGGCGATGGCAGCCACGCGCCACATGCCCGCGGTGCCGGAGAAGTTGAAGAAGGCGTTGGAGCGGTTGCGGGCCGTGTGCTCGAAGACGAAGTGACCGTCCAGCAGGATTGCCTGCACCTGGGTCAGGATGTTGAAGTCGCGATTCAGATGGTCCCAGCAGCCCTGGATGAAGGCCACCTTGTCATCGGCGAAATGGGGCACAGCCAGTTCGAGGAAGTCCTCGGTGGGCAGGAAGTCGGCGTCGAACATGGCCACGAATTCGCCCTTGGCGGTCTTGAGGCCGTTGTTCAGCGCGCCGGCCTTGAAGCCCGTGCGGTCATCGCGGTGGATGTAGGTGATATCGAAACCCAGCGCGCGGTACTTGTCGCAGACGGCCTGGGCCACGTTGACGGTGCTGTCCGTGGAGTCGTCCAGGAGCTGGATTTCCAGCTTATCCTTGGGCCAGCGCATCTTGACGACGTAGTCCATCAGACGCTCGATCACGTTCATCTCGTTGAAGACCGCGAGCTGGACGGTGACGTGGGGGCGATAGTCGGGTCCGCCCTTGGGCTGGGGCACGTCCTTCTTGTGCCTGAAATACAGCATCAGCATGTACAGGCGGTGGGCGCCGTACACACTGAGGATGGTCAGGATGGTGAAGTAGAGGACGAGGATGGACGTCTTGAGGATTTCCATGGCGGTTTAGGGCCCCCGATATCGCCTGCTGTCATTGCGGACGATGCCTTATTCTGGCAGCAATAGTGGAAAGCGCCCTTGTGATTTTTTACCTATTCGCGGGTCTTTCCGAGATAGGATTCGGGTATTCCCGAGTGAGCTGGCATGACTGAATCCGACAATCTCCCCAAGACGATCGGGCGTTACGAGATCAAGCGTCTGTTGGGAGCAGGGGCCATGGGCAGCGTCTACTTGGCCGAGGATCCCCGGATCAAGCGAAAGCTCGCCATCAAGGTCGTGAAGCTGGATGCCATCCGTAACGAAAATGATCGCAGTGAGTTCCTGGCGCGCTTCCAACGGGAGGCTGAGGTTTCCGGGGTGCTCAACGATCCGGGCATTGTGACCATCTACGACGTGGGCGACAGCGAGGTCGGCCCCTTCCTGGCCATGGAATTCGTGGCGGGGAAATCCCTTGATGTCTTTGTCAAGTCCGGAGACCTGCCCGCTGGGGATCTGGGAATGAAGCTACGGATGGCAGCTGGCATCGCCGCTGCCCTGGACCATGCCCACAGCCATGGCATCGTGCACCGGGACGTGAAACCGGGCAATGTCATGATCACGGAGGATGGCCGGCCGAAGCTCATGGACTTCGGCATCGCCAAGCGCGAGGACGCCAGCCTCACCCAGACCGGAACCTTCCTGGGCACCCCGAGCTATGCCAGCCCCGAGCAGATCAAGGAGGGCCACGCAACGGCTCGCTCGGACATCTTCAGCTTTGGTGTGATGGTCTTCGAGATGCTGTCGGGAACCCTTCCTTTTCCCGGCACCTCCATCAACACGATTCTCTACCGCATCGTCAATGAGCCCCCGCTGGAGATCAAGCCACCGGTCCTGGGCCTCCTGCCGGACGGCTGGCAGCGGATCTTCACCCGGGTGCTTGCCAAGAATCCCGATGAACGCTACCCCACTTGCGGCGCCTTCGTGCGAGATCTGCTGGATGCCACCACGGTGCTGGAAAAGGACACTCGCCTGGAGATCATCGGGTTGCTGAGGATGGGGGGAGGTTCGACTCCGCCGCCCCTGCTCTCCCGGTCCCACGAGGAGACGATGTTCATTCCGCCTACCAAGGCGCGGAAATCTGGTCTGGGACTGCGCATTGGCTTGATTGCTGCGGCACTGGCAGCGGTGGGCATCGGGGCCTATATCTTCATTCCCAGAGGAGGAGCCACGGTCACGCTGCATGCGGATCCGCCTGCCACGGTCTTCCTGGGGGAGCGGGAAGTGGGCCCCACGGGCATCCCACGGGCCATGAAGAATGGAGAAAAGATCACCCTTCGGCGGGATGGCTATGAGCCTCTGGAATACACCTATCAAGGGGGGGATGCGGCCCCTCGCTTGACACTCAAACCCAGGATCTCGGATGAAACCCTGCGCACCCTCCCCGAGGGAGCGGCGGTGGTGATGGATGGAAAACCCCTCGAAGGCGTGACGCCCCTGGCCGTAAAGGATTGGGACCAGTCCCGGAAGCATGAGGTCACCTTCAGCAAGGGGGATCTGGTGCTGAATCCTTCTTTCAAGGAGGGCGAGGCACCGGGTACCCAGGTCTTCGTGCTCATGTCCCACACCGAGGCCACGACGACGGGTGAGGTCACCACGGTGGATGCCAATGCTCCGGGCCTTCTGAAGGTGAGCGGGGAATTCAGCGTTCGAGTCCGATTGAATGGCAAGGATCTGGGAGACAGCGGCACCAAGATCAAGCTGCCTCCGGGCACCCAGAAGGTAGAACTCTCCAACCCGAAATTCTTCTTCAGGGAAACGCGAACCGTTCAGGTGCAGCCTGGCCAGCCTTGCGTTGTTTCGCTGCCTGGCCTAGCCAGCATTACCGTGGAGACTTTCCCGGCCTCCGGGATCGTGGTCATCGATGGCATCCCTACCTCGGTGGAAAGCGATGGCGGTACGTCCATCCGTGTCGTCAAGGGGGCCCACACCATCAGCATCCAGGGCCGCGGCGGCGCACACCCCGTGGACGTTAGGGGCGATCAGGCCGTGCGGTTCAAGAGCTGAGGGAAACTCCGCGGCAGCGGAGCCGACTCAATCCATCCGGTAGTTCGGGGCTTCCTTGGTGATCATTACATCGTGGGCGTGGCTCTCCCGCAGTCCTGCGCCGGTGATCTGGACGAAGGTGGCCTTGGCCTGGAAGTCGGCGATATCCCTGCCACCCACGAGGCCCATGCCCGCCCGCAGGCCCCCCAGAAGCTGGGTCACGAGGTCGGCGACCCGGCCCTTGTAGGGAACCTGGCCCTCGATGCCCTCGGGCACGAGCTTGGTGTCGTCTTTGCCCTCCTGGAAGTAGCGATCCTTGGAACCCTGCTTCATGGCGCCGATTGAGCCCATGC
>JAYREN010000219.1:0-4729 GCA_041908845.1 Holophaga sp.
CCGGGAGGTGGCAGCATCATCGATGTGGGGCAGGTGGCCCTGGACCAGAACTACAAGCGGGTTTCCATGCCCACGGACACCCTGGAGCGGCTAACCCCGGTGTTGAATCAGGATCCGGCCCTCACCCTGGTCTTCGATCGCTTCCGCCCCCTCAACACCGAGACCCAGGGGCGGATTGAAATGGATGGTTTCGTCCACGACCCGGACCACAAGCTGACAGGAGCCTCCTGGGATGCTCAGGGGCGGGTGCAGGGCGTCACTGTGTCGCACTCGGTGAGCCTGGGCAAGACCGAGCGGTTCTTTGTGCTCAAGACCACGGTTCGAAACGATTCGGCGGCCGTGCTGCCCATCCGGAACACCGGGGATCTTCTCGCCCAGGCGCCTTCTGGCGGCTTCCGATTCAACGTTCCTGCCTCCGAGGACATCAACGACCAGGTTCTGACGGGATGGGGCATCGACATTCCCGCCACCGGCCCCGGGACCGTTTTCGGGGATGTGAGCACCGCGGTCAAGGCGTCCATGGTGGCCTTCATGGGGGTGGAGCCCGTGGGCAACACGGACGACAGCCACGCGACCCTGGGAATCCTGCCCATGGATGCGGAGCGCCTGGTGGTCACCTCCGATCCCCAGCAGGCCTTGAATCAAACGAGGCCCATCTTCCCCCGGCGTCTGGTGGCAGGGAGCCTCCCGGTGGCAAGTCTGGCGCCCGGCGCCTCGATCACCCACGAACGGCGCCTCTACCTCACGGGGGGCAGCACCGTTACCTCGGGGATTTCCAATCAGGCCTCGGGCATCTTCAACCAGATGAACAGCGATCGATTCACGCTGAAATCTGTGGACAGCGGGGCCTTGGTCTTTCAGCCCGCGGGTACCGCAGTTCGTCAGGGCCCCTATCCCTCCGAGTTCCGCATCGAGCGCCAAGTGGGCAGCGACTGGAAGCTGGAGCGCCTGGAATGGATGGAGCCCTTCGAGAACACCCCCAGCACTGGGACCTACCTCGCTCCCGAACTGGCCGTGATGCTCCCCGTGGGGACCTACCGCCTTGTCGTCAAGAACACCGAATCCACCCTGCCGAAGGTGTTCTCCAACCTCGTCAACATTCTGAGCAACGAACGGCCGGATCTTCCAGGCCCCGTGGCGATCGAAAAGGGCAAGACCTTCATCAGTAGCGCCTCGCTTGATTTCATCGCTCCGGAGCACGACGAGGTCGTGGGTACCTTTGGCACGGTTCTCGCGGCCAAGGCGACTGCACATGGTTTCGCCACTCGGCCGCTGGACGGAACCAACAACAGCATCCAACCTGCCCGGATCACCGTAGTCGGGCAGGGCACCACCCAGGATCCCTCGCTCAAGCGCACTCGCGTGCTGGCCTCCAGCTTCAATCCCGTCTACCGGACCAACCTGCCGATGGACGCCAACTACGGGGTGTACGGATTCCTGGCAGGCAATCAGGTATTCGCCGCTTCCATGCCCCTGCGCAGCGCGATGTCCTTCTGGCTCGCGCCGGGGGACTATCGCGCCTACGCGACCAGAGGCCCCCTCTCCCATCTGGACAGCCAGGAGATTCGGGCCTTCGACGGGCAGACCCAGACATCCCATGTGTTCACGGCGGAAACGGCGACGCTGCCCTCGGGCTGGGCGACCTTTGATCTGCCTGGCCCCTCACTGGCTACGACGGGAGGCATGCTCCCGGTGGAAAAGCTCGCCTCCGCCCTGGCTGAAGGCGTGCAGATCGTGGGCATGACCGAGCAGGATCGGCTCGTGGACAGCGCGAGCCTCGCCGCTGATTTCCGGAACGAATTCCAGGTGTCCTCCATTGTTGATGCGGATCGCAAGGTCATTGGTGCCGATCCCTTCGTGGTGGAGTCCCGAACCTCCGGTCTCGCAGGTTATGGTTCGGCCACCGCGCTCTTCGTACCCGCGCCCCGCGGTGAGCGCAACGGCGGGGCTCGCGACTCCCGAACCTGGACCCTGGCGGATTTCCTCCTCCAGGCCGAGGGCAAGTTCAACGTGATCCATCGCCCCCGAGGGCCCCAGGGGCTCTTTACTCCAGAGGGTCGGGGCTTCAGCCCGACGGTCCCGCTGGGGACAGGGGTCAATGCCTGGTGGAGTGCCGCCAGTTCCCTTTCCGGTGGCAAAACCCACGGCGCCTTCGACGCACTTGAACTTCTGCGGGCCGAAGGCTGCAACCCCCTGGATCCCACGTCCTGGTTCCAGGAGTTTCTCGCCGTTCGCACCGATTGGTTCGCCCTGCTGAACCAGCAGTCGCCCACCTTCTTCACCAAGGGCCTGGGTCTATCTTCGGCCAAGTTCAGTCTCGACACGCCCGTGGGCTTGGCGCGCACCTATCTGAAGACCACGGATTTCACCCAGGGCACCATGACGCCGGTGCTGGAGGCCCTCCAGAAGGGTGCCGCTGTGGCCTCCACGGGGCCGCTGCTGGACGTGACCCTCACGCCTGCGGGCGGAGTCGCCGTGGGCCCCGGTGGACTGGTGACCGGCCCCGTGGCCTCCGTGACCCTCACCGTGAACCTCTGGGCTCCGAGTTGGGTGCCCGTGGACCAATTGCGGGTCACGGTCAACGGCGTGACCCAGGTGTTGGATCTCTCTGCCCTCCAGCCTCTGCCCACCACCGATGCGGCCTACGACAAGCGTCATCGCCGGGGCAGCTATACCCTCACCATGCCTGCGAGTAAGGATGCTTGGGTGGTAGTGGAGGCCGGAGTCGCGCTTTCGACCACCGGCGTTTACGGAGCGGGCACTCCCTGGAACAAACTGATGAAGGGTATCTACCCCATCGCGGTCACCAACCCGATCTTCGTGAAGGCGAATGGTCCCGGTTCCACCTATACCCCTCCCGGACTGCCCTGATCGCCATGCCTTGTCCCTCGTCCTGGCTTTCCCTTGAAGCCGCTTCTCTGGTTCATGTCAGACATGGTTTCCGAGCTTTGCCCGGAAACCATGTGGGAGGCTGAATGGGGACCGAGTGGATTCCTGAGCGGTTGCCCGAGGATATCGACGCCGAGCGTGCCCTACTGGCCACCTGCTGTGCGCCGGGGGCGGAGTCCGCGGCCTCGGAGATTGCGTTCCAGCTCAGTGAGGAGGACTTCGTCCACCCGGCCAATCGGGCGGTGTTCAAGGCTCTGGTCAGCCTCATCGAGGCTCAGGTCGAGGTCAATGCCCTCACCCTGAAGGACGCGCTGGATCAGGCCGGAGACCTCGGTCGAGTCGGCGGTTATGCGGGCCTGGTGGAACTGCTCTCCGGCGAAGAAGTTGGCAAGCCCCAGGTCCTCGCGGATCTGTTGGCCCGCAAGCGCAAGCTGCGCCATCTCATTCGCATGGGCGCCCAGCTCGTCCGGCAGGCAGCCGAGGAGGAAGCACCTCCCGAAACCCTGGTGGAACGGGCGGCCCAGGATCTGTTCCGGTTGGCCCAGGGGCGGGAGCGCAAGGGCCTCGAGCATGTGGGCGATGTGTCCGACGAGGCCATGGACAAGCTGCTGGACCGCCTCGAGGGCCGCGGCTCCGTGGGCCTTCGTGTGGGCTTTTCGCGCCTGGATGCGATCACCCAGGGCTTCCAGCCCGGCAACCTGATCATCCTGGCGGCGCGCCCCGGCATCGGCAAGACCGCCCTGGCCCTCAACTGGCTGCTGCGTTCGGCGGACAACCGCCAGCGGGCCCATGGGGCCTTCTTCAGTCTGGAAATGTCCAACGAAGAAGTCTTCAACCGCCTGCTGGCCGCCAAGGCCTCCATCAACATGAAGGCCGTGCAGGCCGGGGCCTTCAACGACGAGGTGCAGGGCAAGCTGCTGACGGCCCGGGATGATCTCCGGGCCCTGCCGATCTTCCTCAACGATCAGGCCGCCATCACCGTGCGGGAGATCACCGCCATGGTGGAGCGCCACCTGGCCCAGAACAACCAGAAGCTGGATCTCGTCATCGTGGACTACCTCCAGCTCATGAACAGCCCCCAGGACAGCCGGGGCGCCAAGCAGAGCGAGGCGGTGCGCATCGGCGAGATCAGCCGCGGCTTCAAGCTGCTGGCCAAGGAACACAAGATTCCCGTGGTGGTGCTCTCTCAGCTCAACCGCGAGGTGGAACATCGGCAGGGCGGGCGCCCACAACTCTCCGATCTGCGCGATTCCGGTGCCATTGAGCAGGACGCCGATATCGTGATGTTCATCCACCGCAAGATGAAGCCGGTGATGGAAGGCGAAGAAGAGGACCGCAGCGCGGAGCTGGTCATCGCCAAGCACCGTAACGGTCCCACGGCCATCGTGCCCCTCTACTTCGAGGCGGAGTACGCCCGCTATCGCGAAATGGAACGCAGCACGGACGAGGGCTAGGCCTTGGCGGAGAGCCTGCCGTACCTTCCCCTGTCCTCCCGATTGACGGCCCTTCGCGGCGTGGGGCCCGCCTACGCCGCGGCCCTGGGGGAAGCCGGGCTGGAAACCCTTCGGGATCTGCTGTGGGCGCTGCCCCACCGCTACGTGGACCGGGGCTCGGTGCGGCGCATCGCCGAATTGGACCGCTGGCACCAGCCCGGCGGCGACCGGGAGATCATCACGGTCATGGGCACCCTCAAGGATCTCCGCCAGACCACCACCCGCATCCAGCGCATGAATCTGCTGGAGGCCCTGCTGGAGGACGGCAGCGGGACCCTGCGGCTCATCTGGTTCAACCAGGGCTACCTCACGCGCACCCTCAAGCCCGGAGACCGCATCATCGCCTT
>JAYREN010000220.1:0-4707 GCA_041908845.1 Holophaga sp.
CTGGAGGGCTCCAAGGCTTTCGCCAAGGACTTCATGCATCGCCATGGCATTCCCTGCGCTGCCAGCGGAACCTACACGGATTTCGACGCCGCGGAGGCCGCCATCCGGACCTGGGAATACGGCTATCCCATTGTGCTCAAGGCCGATGGCCTGGCTGCTGGCAAGGGCGTGGTGTTGGCCGAACGCGAAGAAGAGGCCCTGGATACGCTGGGTTCCTTTCTCGCCGGGGCCTTTGGCGAAGCCTCCCAGACCGTGGTGCTGGAAGAACCGCTCGTGGGCATGGAGCTAAGCCTGCATGTGCTGGTGGACGTGGACGCGGATCACGCGCGCTATGCCATCCTGCCGCCCTGTCAGGACCACAAGCGTATTTTCGAAGGGGACAAGGGCCCCAACACCGGGGGCATGGGCGCCTTTGGGCCGCTGCCGTTTCTGCGGGCAGAGGATCTGGAGCGCCTGCGGGTGGAGTTGGTGGAGCCCACCCTGCGTGGCTGCCAGAAGGAAGGCCTGGTCGCCCGGGGTGTCTTCTTTTTGGGCGTCATGTGGACCGCCTTCGGCCCCAAGCTGCTGGAATACAACGTGAGATTCGGCGATCCCGAAACCCAGGTGCTCATGCAACTCCTGGACGAGGACTTGGCCGGCCTGCTGCTGGAAGTGGCCGAGGGGCGCCTGCAGCAGAGGGACCTTGCCCTCAAGGAAGGCTGCGCCATCACGGTGGTCCTGGCGGCGGAAGACTATCCCGAAGGCGCCAGGAAGGGCGTGCCCATCACGATTCGAAGCCCCCGCTGCACGGTGATCCATGCCGGAACCCGATCAGTGGACGGGCATTGGGTGACCCAGGGAGGCCGGGTGCTGAACCTCACGGCCCTGGCGCCGGACCTGGCGGCGGCCCGAGCCGTGGTGGCCCGGGAACTGGAGGAGGTGGAGTGGCCGGGGATGCAATGCCGTCGGGACATCGGCCTGCGCGCCCAAAAGCACGCCGAGGCCGGGCGAACGGTTCAGGATCCCTGGTGAGGCGACCATGCGCATCGGCATCCTGACCGGCGGCGGCGATGTCCCAGGGCTTAATCCCTGCATCAAGACCCTCGTGCACGGCGCGATCGACGAAGGCATCGAGGTCGTTGGCATCCGGCGGGGTTGGGCGGGACTATTGGGGTACAACCCTGAGGACCCCGTCGCCACGCCCGGGTGCGTGATGGAACTGGACAAGCGCAACACCCGGACCATCGATCGCAGCGGCGGAACCTTTCTGCACACCAGCCGCCTCGATCCGGCGCGGGTCCGGCCCCGGGACGTGCCGAACTTCCTGCCCCAGAGCGCCGGGGAACGGGATCTCACGCCGCATATTCTGCGCGTGGTGGAGAGCCTGGGGCTGGATGCGATCATCGCCCTGGGGGGAGACGGCACCCTCACCTTCGCCGAGCGCATGCACCGCGAAGGCGTGCCCATCCTGGCGATCCCCAAGACTATGGACAATGATGTCTTCGGCACGGACTACTGCATCGGCTTTTCCACCGCCGTCACCCGCAGCGTGGAGTTCATCCATCAACTCCGCACCACCGCAGGTTCCCACGAGCGCATTGCCATCGTGGAACTCTACGGCCGCAACTGCGGGGAGACGAGCCTGCTGGCCTCGTATCTGGCGGGGGTGGACCGGGCCATCATCAGCGAAGTCCCCTTCGACATCGGACAGCTGGCGGATCTGGTGCTGGCAGACAAGCGCTCGAACCCCAGCAACTACGCCATGGTCACCATGAGCGAGGGCGCCACCATGGTGGGCGGAGGCACCATCGCCATGGGAGCCGACGAACACGGCCAGACGAAGTTGGGGGGCATCGGCCTCCTTACCGGAGAAGCCCTTCGGCACATCACCGGCGAGAATGTCATCTGCCAGCAGGTCTCCTATCTCATGCGCAGTGGCGCTCCCGACAGCCTGGACCTAATGGTGGCCGTGAACTTCGCCCAGACCGCCATCGGCCTCCTGAAGCGGCGCCAGTGGGGCCGCATGGTGGCCCTCAAGATGGGCACCTATGCCAGCGTTCCCATCACCACCCTCAGTGAGGGCAAAAAACGCGTGGATGTCGATGAGTTGTACGATTCCGAAGGCTATCGCCCCCGTATCCGAGCCGTCGAGGGTAAGCCGATGTTCCTGTACTGAGACATCCTATCGAATTGTAGGGGATTTTCTCATACGTGGTTGACTCTCCGCGGTGGCAGAATAGGCCAATATTCCTACCGGAGTTTACCCATGCGAATTTTCTTGCTGTTGTGTACGGCGTGCGTCCTTTTTGCTCAGGACCGTTACCATCAACCCAATAAAAATTCAGATGTATGTGGAAGAGTTGTGCTTGAAGGGCCGATTCGTCCTGGCGGCGGTTGGGGGCCCAACTCGACGGGCGGGAACATGGGAGCTGCCCCAGGTGGGGAAATTCTTACAACGATCGGTGTGCAGTTCTACCCTCGCGAGGCTCGGAAAGACGTCTCGAAATTTGTGGCTGTCGAAGAATCTGGACACCTCGTCAACGTAGCCGACCTTCGCGGGAAAGTGGTGGTGGTGGGGCTTTGGAGCACAAAGTGCGAGCCTTCGCTCTATCTCCTTGGAGAACTGGCGAAGCTACAACCTCGGGGCATTCCAGGGGGATTCGAGATTCTGCCTGTGAACTACGACCCGGAGGGGTGGCGCATTGTGAATAACTTTCTCAAACAGGAGCGGATGAAAAAGCTGCTCTCAGGCGTAAAAATCTACACCCCTGCGCTAGGAGCACAGGGTGTGCACCTCTTTATGGACATTGTGCCTTCATTGCCCACATTTTTTATTGTTGATCGCGATGGAAGACTAGCCGTATATGGCTGTGGCTACAAGGATTGGGAGGTTTTGCGATGCCTTCAGGCCATCGTGAATGAAAAGCCTGTGGTTGCGGCTCAATAAGCGCTTCCGCGCTTAAGGTACAGCAAAAACTCCTTGTTGCCCTCACCCCCCAGAATGGGGCTCTCGATGAGTTCCTTGGGCTTGAGCTCCGTGTCGGAGAAGAAGGCGCGGATTTCATTACATACACGGGCGTGAACCTGGGGGTCGCGCACGATGCCGCCCTTTTCCACATCATCCCGGCCCGCCTCGAACTGGGGCTTCACCAACAGCACGGCCTCGGCATCCGGGGTGAGGCTGCCGATCACTGGCGGGATAGCAAGGCGCAGGCTGATGAAACTGAGGTCGGCCACCAGCAGGCTGCATCGTTCGGGGATGCAGTTGGCCTCCCAGGTACGCAGGTTCACCTGCTCCATAGAGACGACGCGCGGATCGCTGCGCAGCTGCCAGTGGAGCTGATTGGTGCCCACATCCACGGCGTAGACCCTGGCGGCGCCCCGCTGGAGCAGACAATCCGTGAAGCCTCCGGTGGAAGAACCCGCATCGAAGCAGATGCGTCCCGTCGGGTCGATGGCGAAGGCCTCCAGCGCGCCCTGGAGCTTTAGTCCGCCCCGGCTGACGAATGGCAGGGCCTCGCCCCGCAGGCGGATGGGGGCATCGTCGGCAATGGCGGTGCCGGCCTTGGTGACGGGACGATCCTCCACCAGGACATCTCCGGCCAGGATCCGGGCCTGGGCCCTGGCCCTTGTCTCGCAGAGTCCGCGCTGTACGAGGAGCAGATCGAGGCGGAGCTTGGGCAAGAATACCTCCTGGAACGGCGCTAGAAAACGCCCGCGGCGCCACCATCAATGGGAATCACGGTGCCGGTGGTCCAGGAGCTTTCATCCGAGAGTAGGTGAAGCGCCAGGGCGGCGATTTCCGTTTCTCGGCCCAGGCGCTGAAGGGGATTGACGCGTGAGAGCCGGGCCAGGTCGCTCTGGGGGTCGATGCTCTTTTGCAACCGGGCCTCCACCATGGCCGTGTGGATGGGTCCGGGGGCGATGGCATTGCAACGGATCTGTCGGGGGGCCCATTCCAGGGCGAGCACCTGGGCCAACATATGCAGGCCCGCCTTGGCCACGGAATAGGCAGCGGAATCTAGAATGGCCCGCAGGGCGATGTTGGAACCCACCAGCACCACGCTGCCCCCATTCTTCAGGCGGGGACCCAAGTGGTGGCAAAGCAGCCAGGGTCCCCGGAGATTGGCCGCGATCATGCGGTCGAAATCCGCCGTGGGGGTGGCTTGAACGCTTCCCGTTGCCAGCTGTCCGGCAGCCAGGAACATGCCGTCCAGGTCGGGGCACTGGCTGGCGAAGGCCGCCACGGCGACATCATCGCCGTGATCCAGGGCCACGCAGCGCGCCTGGGGCAGGGTCTCCCGAAGGGCCTCCAACCGCCTGCCTACCAGGATCACCTCTGCGCCTTCGGCGGCCAGGCTCCGAGCGGTGGCGCGCCCCAGACCGCTGCCCGCGCCGGAAACCAGGATGCGCTTGTGCTCTAGCTTTCGCACGGCGCTTGGTTGCTGTGCAGATTGGGCGCCACCACGCCTCCGCTCACGGCCCAGGTGAAGGCCTGCTCGGGGGCGATGGGCACGGGGCGCACCTTGGATTCCTCGAGCATCACCACGTAGCCTGAGGTGGGATTTGGCGCGGTGGGGATGTAGACGGCCACCATGGACTCGCCGCTCGGTATGGCCCAGCTGCAATCGCGGCGGGCAAGAAAGCCCAGGGTGTAGGATCCGGGGTAGGGCCACTCCACCAGCACCACCTCCTTGAAGCTGCCGCCCTGGCCGCTCTGGATGGCAC
>JAYREN010000221.1:0-4652 GCA_041908845.1 Holophaga sp.
CTCCTGTGGCTCGTGGATGACCAGTACCGAGTGCTGGAGGGCATCCGCACCTTCTTCTGATTGAAGACTCGGGGCTCTCGCTAGACTGGTGCCATGTCGACCCCATCCTGGCATCACGCCCCTCTCTTCACTTCGCTCTCGACCGCCCAGCGGGATCGGCTGGAGCGCATGGCGGGCTCGCGCCGCCTCGATGCCGGCGAGATGCTCTTCCTCGAAGAAGAACCCTGCACCGGTTTCTTCGTGCTGGTGGAGGGCGCCATCCAGCTCACCCGCAGCGGCACGGACCCCGGCGCACACCCAACCCTGGCGGTGATCCTGCCCGTGAACTCCTTCGCCGAGGCCGCGATGTTCGGCGGCGAGGCCTTTCCCGCCACCGCCACGGCCATCAAGCCCTCTCGCGTCTTCCATTTCCCCAAGGGCCCCTTTTTCGGCGCGCTCCGGGAGGATCCGGATCTGGCCCTGGCGGTGATCCACGCCCAGGCGGTGTGGCTGCGCAAGATCACCACGAAGATCCAGGAACTCACCAGCTCCGATAGTGTTGAGCGCCTGCGAACTTGGCTGCGCAGTCATCTCTCGGAGGGGGCGTCCTTTACCCTGCCGGTCACCAAGAAGGCCCTGGCCGCCCAGCTCGGCATGACGCCCGAGACTCTCTCCCGGGGCCTCCGCACCTTCCAGGACCAGGGGCTCCTGGAGGTCAAGGGCACCCTGCTGCGGAGAACCGGCCCTCTCTGAGTTGTAGCGAGTACGTGCGATCGGCGTACCTTTCGCGATACGGAGTTCCCCGATGCTTTTCTCCACCGCCACCGGCTACGCCCTGCAGGCCCTCGCGGCCATGCCGGATGACGGTTCCTACTGCCTGGCGAAAAACATTTCGGACGAGCTCGAGCTCCCCGGCCCCTATCTCGCCAAGATCCTGCAGGCCCTCGTTCAGGGCGGCCTACTGGAATCCGTGCGAGGACCGAAAGGGGGCTTCCGCCTCGCCCGCCCGGCCCAGTTCGTGACCATCGGCGAAGTTGTGGAAACCCTGGAGGGCCCCGCCGCCCTCGACGGCTGCCTCATGGGATTCCCCACCTGCGGTCCCGAGAATCCCTGCCCGCTCCATGTGCTCTGGAGCGAGGTCAAGGCCCAGGTCGATGTCTCCCTCGCCCAGTCCACCATCCAGGATCTCCAGCGCCTCACGCCAGAGAAGCGGCGGCTACTCACGAGCACTCCGGAATGAGACGGGCCTGGTTATTTTTGTTGAGCGGCACGGTCCTGCTGCTGGCGGGTTCGCGCGGGGGGTCTCCCAAACCCGCCTCCACCCGGAATGCAGGCTGCACCGGCTGCCACACCATGACTTCGCACCATGCCTCCTGGGAGAAGGGCCATCACGCCAAGGTCGCCACGTGCGTCGACTGCCACCTGCCCCACGGGCCTTTCCTTCGGCGCACCCAGGCCATGGCCGCCGACGGACTGAGGCACGCCGCCATTGAGGGCCTACACTCCGCCCCGGACACCCTCCAGATCCGGGGGGCCGGGGCGGAGGTCGTCCAGGCCAACTGCCTGCGCTGCCATCCCCGCCGCCCACCAAGTCCCACGGATGACCCCAGCAAGCCCAAGCCCGTGCCCATGACTTCCGCCCATGCCGACGCGTCCCAGACCTGCGCTCAGTGCCACCGTGAGACGTCGCACGCTAGATAGACCGGAGCTGGCAAACCGCATTTCGGATTGATAGATCTGAAACTTTCACGCTAACCTCTGCCCGAAGCCTTTCTCCCCCTTCCAAACCCTTGAGGAACCCTTTGCCGTGAGCGGAACGCGCCGTCTCCTTTGGTTGAGTCTCCTGGCCAGCATCCTGGTGGGCGTGTTCGCCGGTTCGGGCATCTTCACCTTCTTCACGGCCCACGGGGCCTCGTACCTGTCCAATGACCCCAGCGTGTGCGTGAACTGCCATGTCATGCGCGAGGAGTTCGATGGCTGGCAGCACGGCTCCCATCACGCCGTGGCCGTGTGCAACGACTGCCACCTGCCCCACGACAACGTGGCCCACAAGTTCTTCGTGAAGGCCAGCAACGGCTACTACCACTCCAAGGCCTTCACCCTGATGAACTTTCCCCAGCCCATCCGCATCAAGCCCTCCAATGCGCGGGTGCTCGAGGACAACTGCCTGCGCTGCCATGGCGAGATCACCGGCGAGATCACGGCCCACGGCACCCTCGGCGTACCCACGGATCCCACACAGAAGGCGGATCTCTACGGCTGCGTGCGCTGTCATCAGGAGGTGGGCCATGGTCCCACCCACTGAAGCCCTTCGTTTCCAAATTTCTTTCCCGATGTCGGAGGAGGTCGCCCATGACCGATAGCCGCCCACCCTTTTTCTCGCGCCCTCTGGTCCGAATGGGGCTCATCGCCGCCGGGGCCGCCGTGGCCACCATGCTGGTGATGGCGCTGTACTCCAACGTCTCCATGCGCAAGGCCGAGGCCAAGCAGACCAGCATGAAGCTGGTGGAACTGGACGAAAAGACCGTCGATCCCGCCCAATGGGGCAAGAATTTTCCTCGGCAATTCGATTCCTATCTGCGCACGGCGGAAAAATACTCCACCAAGTACGGTGGCGCAGGCAGCGAGGGAATGCCCAAGAGCCGCCTCGAGGATGATCCTCGCCTGGTGAGCATCTTCGATGGATACGCCTTCGCCATCGACTTCAACCAGCGCCAGGGCCATGCCTACATGCTGAAGGACCAGATCGCCACCAAGCGTGTCACCGAGCGAAAGCAGCCCGGTTCGTGCCTGCACTGCCATGCCTCCAACACCGTGGCCTTCCGTGAAGTGGGCCTTCAGAATGGCGCCGCGGGCACCCTGGACGAGGCCTTCACCAGCCCCAACGCCCAGGCCCAGCTCATGGCGGGCTTCGAGGCGGTCTGCAAGATGCCCTACAGCGATGCCGTCAAGCTCGTGAAGCACCCCGTGGCCTGCATCGACTGCCACGACCCCAAGAACATGCAACTGCGGGTCACCAAGCCAGGCTTCATCCGCGGCATGGATGCCCTGGCCAAGAGCAATGAACCCGTGCCCCACCTGCCCTCCGTGGAGAAGTGGCGCAAGGGTGATCGCGCCGTGGCCTACAACGCCAACCGCGACGCCACCCGCCAGGAAATGCGCTCCATGGTCTGCGGCCAGTGCCATGTGGAGTACTACTGCGGCCCCAAGACCACCCTCTTCTTCCCCTGGGACAAGGGCCTGAAGGTGGAGCAGATCGAGGCCACCTACAACGACTACAAGTTCCCCGACGGCCAGCGGTTCTTCGACTGGAAGCACGGCAAGACCGGCGCCGAAGTGCTCAAGGCCCAGCATCCCGAATTCGAGATGTGGAGCCAGGGCGTGCATGCCCGCTCCGGCGTCTCCTGCGCCGACTGCCACATGCCCTACATGCGCGAAGGCGCCATCAAGATCAGCGACCACCAGGTGCGCAGCCCCCTGCTGAACATCAGCCGGTCCTGCCAGACCTGCCACCGCTTCCCCGAGGAAGAGCTGAAGGCCCGCGTGACCGCCATCCAGGACCGCACCAAGGCCCTGATGGACCGCGCCGAAGATGCCGTCGTCCAGCTCATCGCCGACCTGGAGAAGGCCAAGAAGGATGGCATCGAGGAAGCCAAGCTGAAGCCCATCTTCGAATTCCAGCGGAAGGCCCAGTGGCGCGTCGATTTCGTGAACGCCGAAAACTCCATGGGCTTCCACGCCCCCCAGGAGGCCGCCCGCATCCTGGCCGAGGCCATCGACTACGGCCGCCAGGGCCAGCTTGCCCTGCGGGAACTCACGGGCGGAGCAAAGCTGCCAGCGACGGCCCGCAAGTAAACCGACCCAGCCCCTTCACGAATGAAGCCGCCATTTCGATGGCGGCTTCATTCGTGAAGGGGCCTCGATTGTGACTATTCCTTGAGCACCATGTCGATGCAGAGCACCGCCGCCAGGATGAGGTTTCGGATGTCATCACCACTGGCCACGTCGGGCGAAATGGTCAGCATGTAGTTGTCGGCGGAGGTGAAGAACTCCTTGGCCATGCCCGCCCATTTCTTGGAAACGCTGGCAACTTCCTGGCCATTGGGGCGAAGGAACTTGAACTCCCAGCCCGTCCACTTGCCCTGCAGGCGGCAGGTGATCATCCCATTGGCATCCAGCACCTCGAAGGCCCCGCCAATGGAGAAGAACTTCTGCTTGAAGCCCCCCACCACGCGCCCCTGCTCATCGGCAACGGTCACCTTGGACAGGAAGAACGAAACCCCTCGGGTGATTCTCAGCACCGGCTGACCCTGGGGGGTGCGCACCTGGATATCGAAGGGCGTCATCCGCTTGTAGTCCGTGAAGCGCAGGAGCTTGGTGAAGAAGCCCAGGTTCTCTTCCCGGCACTCCAGGACCAGCGCGCCGGACTCCGGCTCGTGGATATCGAAATTGTTGGCCGCCTTGAAGATTCCAACGTGTTCCTTCACGAAGAAGGCATTGCGGGCGAGTGCTGGGTTCAAGAAAACTCCATGGAATCGGAACACGCACGGGTGTTCAGGTTTGGCCGTAGAACAGCGAAAGATCTGGCTTCCAGAATACCCGCCACTAGGCGCGCGGGGCCGGAGAGGCCCGCGCGCCCCAAAAAAACTGCCGACAAGGTGGCGGTAGTGGGG
>JAYREN010000222.1:0-4575 GCA_041908845.1 Holophaga sp.
TCATGACTGCCGTTCCTGACTGGGGTCACGCACACCCATGCCTCATTAGGGGTGATCTTCCCAGCCCACGGCGGGAGTAGGCGTGCCCAGTAGTGGGTGCGAACCGTCTCGCCCTGCCGTCGCACCCGGTAAGTGAAGGGGGATAGATCCAGTCCGTGGTCGGGACCATCAATGTCCAGATCCCAAAACCCCTGCGGGTTGATGCCGGGAAGCTCCCTTTGATGAGTGATGGCACCCACATTCGCTCCAGCGTCCATGGCGGCTTCAAGGAAGTGCAGGTCGAGCAGCAGGCTCTCCTGGGCGGTGTTGTGGAAGATTTGCTTAGTACCTTCCAGAAGCCCCGCCAGGGGCACGCCGCCCATCAGGAAGGCTTGGTAAATGCGGTCGTAGCGTCGGTAGTGAGAATCGTATCCAGCGGTCATCAATACACTCCTGACCGGCAGGGCGTACCCACCCATCTCGGAGCGAGACAGGCAGGTACACCGCTACCGAAGGCGTCAGTTCCCTGCCGTCCAGGTCCAGGTCGGGTTGTCCGTGTCCTCGCGGTCCGGGACATATCCGGCATCCCAGAGAGCACGGTTCATCAGATGACGGACTTCCGAATGCTCCATCCCGCAGAGGGAGTATTCAGGGAAGAGGCAATACTCAATGGCATTCGAGGTCCGAGGGCGCAATTGAAGCCATTTGGCATTGAGGTCCAAGCGTGCCGCCAAGGGACGCTCCCGGAAGATATCTGTTGCCCGGAGATTCCATCCTTCAAGGGGGATGGGCATGGGCAGTCCGGGGAAGGGATTCTCGAAGTGAGGGTGACGGTTGCGGCGACGGGCAGATTCAGGCTTCACGGTGCCTCCTGTGAAAGTGGGGTTGGACTCGATGTCAGGAGCACTTCGCTCTGACCTGACCCTTTACCCCCCTGCTTCGGAAGCGACTTTGCAAACCCGTCTCTGGGCACCTCCGACTTCACCACGGACAGAACGAAGACGACCTCGAAGCCCAGGTGTGTCCCGTCACTGTTGGATCTAAACCGTGATTTGAGCCCTGATTCCTGGGTGTTCGGACTGGGGTGCCCTCGACTGGGACCATGTGCGTGATGAACTCTCAGGACGAGTTGGGTTCAAAAAGACTCGGACTAGGGCATAGAACAATTACGAGCGCTGTCTGTTCCACGCCTGCTGCAACCCAGGCGTGAGACACCCACCTCTGGTAAAGCCCGAGCCCGTCTCTGAACCTGAAAACCCTTAACCACCTTTTCAGCGCCGAACTCGTGCTTCAGATCGCCCTTCGTTCTCTGCTGTGGTGCGGCAGGAATCAGTCCTTCTTCTGACTGATCGGAAGGTCTTTCGACCTCAAGAGCAGCGTGACTGCCCCCACGCACCTCACAGGGACATACCCGGTGATCCGCCAGGACGCCAATACGTCAGGATCGTTCGCGCCAACTGCCCGGGCAATCTCAATGGGTTTCAGCTTTCCCAGGACTACCAATGCGTCCAGGTAATCGAGAAGACGCGCATAGGACGTCCGTCGCTTAGGATCCTTGGCGATCACTGTCGGATCGGACGCCTCGCTGTTGCCGCCCCAGTAATTGTCCAGAGCCTCCAGCACAATCAACGCTGGGATGGTGCCCTCCTCCATCGCCTCGATCTTCAGTCGCCGGACGACATCGGCGGGGAGCACGAGGCTTAATTTTTGACCATCACGAATCTGGGGTAATGGCATTGGAACCTCTAATGAATAAAAATCCTAACGATTGGAGGTTTCAATTGTCAAAAGATTAGATGATCTGATCTCCTGTGCGAGAGCAGATGCAACACTTGCACGAATGGCAGGGGCAATCTTCGTTCAACGGGATCCAGCGATATGGAGACCGTTGGATGGCGCCAAGTCTTTCTGCACTTCGACTTCAAACTGCCCTCTGGTAAGGCTCGAACCCGTCTCTCGACCACCTCGGTTCGAAGGTGGATCACCCCATGCCTTTCTGGAACCGAGGTGACGAGGTCCGGAAATCCCCTCCCGGGGGGCTGCCGATCATGACTATCTCAGGGAGTGACCTGGGGTAATGGATCGACGAAAACATGCGCCACGACTTGCTTTCAGTGAAGAAAAGGTGTGCAGTAGTTGTGCAGCGCACCCCAGAATCCGATAAAATATGTAGAACCCGGCAAGGGCGTCCAGGTCATTCCCAGGCAAAACGAAAACGCCTCGAATCGTTGAGATTCAAGGCGTTGATCGCACATCAGAGTTGGTAGCGGGGGCAGGATTTGAACCTGCGACCTTTGGGTTATGAGCCCAACGAGCTGCCGGGCTGCTCCACCCGCAGTAGGGACTTGGGCCTACAGTCCATCCAAGTTATTACCCCATGGAAAGCAAACCTACTTCATGGAAATCCCCATGGAGAGCGCGTTCGCACGCACCATGGGGTTTCTCACGAGCCTCTCGGTCACCATTACGCACAGGCTGCCTTCGGCTGGAAACCAGCGCCGGGAACCCATTTCCACAACTCAGCCTTTGGCCACCCGAGTGCGCGTTTCCTACCACCTTCTTTACCACCAATTGGTGCAAAAAGCTGGAGTCAAAGGGCAAAAAATGAGCACAAAGAGGCATGGTGCTCAATGTGAGAGCAAATGTGTGAATGTTAAAAGCCCCCTAGATTCAGCATCTAGGGGGCTTTTTGTCTGGTGCAACCGGTGCGACTCGAACGCACGACCTTTGGCTTCGGAGGCCAACGCTCTATCCAACTGAGCTACGGCTGCTTTGAGTCTCCATCATGCCTTCGCGGGGGCGGGTTCGCAAGGCGGGGGACGGATCCGTTGCACCGGGGGTGATCGAAATGGGGCGTTTCGGGGCAAACTCGTGGGATGCGAATCCCCGTCTCTCTTCTTCCCGCACTTCTTTTTCCAGCCGTCCTGCAAGCGGGGCCGGGGCGCATCCAGGCAACCGATGCGCCCTGGAAGACCCGCACCACCGCCCACTACCGCATCCACTACCCGGCTCATCCCGCCGGGGGCTTCGAGCCCTTTGCGCTGGAGGTGGCCTCTCGGATCGAGGGCATCCACGCCAAGGTGACTGAGTGGGTGGGGTACGAGCCCAAGGGGCCCATCGATGTGGTGCTGCGGGATCCGGTGCTGGAGGCCAACGGCATGGCCGTGTCGCTGCTGCGGCGCCCCTTCGTGGAGCTATGGAAGACCCCGCCGGAGGCCGATTCGGGCATCGGGCACTACTCCAACTGGGCGGAGTTGTTGGTGGTCCATGAGCTGACCCACATCCATCACATGATGCGCCCTCAGAACCAGCCGAACCTCTGGGAGCGGCTGGTGGATCTGCCCATCGGCCCCCTGGCCCGCAAGACGCCACGCTGGGTGCTGGAGGGCTACGCCACGCTCATCGAGGGCCGCATCACGGGTTCGGGACGGCCCCACAGCGTCTATCGCGCGGCGGTCATCCGCCAGTGGGCGCTGCAGGGCAAGCTGCCGGACTACGGGGCGGTTTCCGGCATGGGCGGCTTTCGCGGGGGCTCCATGGCCTACCTCGTGGGCAGCGCCTACCTGGAATGGCTGGAGCGCCAGAACGCCCAGGAACCCGACATCCTGAAGAAGTTCTGGAAGCAGCTCACCTCGAAGAAGCGCCGGGATTTCGACCCCAGCTTTCGCGCCACCTTCGGCCTGAGTGCCCGGGACGGTTACGACCGCTGGCGGGCGGAGGTGACCCACGATGCGCTGGCGCTGGAGCGGGCCGTCAAGGCGCAGGGGCTCCTGCGGGAGGGCGAAGTCTTCGCGCGGCTGGCGGATGAAGTCACCGACCTCGCCGTGAGCCCCGATGGCGGTAAGCTCCTGGCCCGGGTGCTGACCAAGACCCAGCCCGGCATCCAGGTGTGGGATCTCAACCCCAAGCCCGAGGAAAAGAAAACGACCAAGAAGGACGAGAAGCCCGATCCCAACGAGGTGGAGGACCGCAAGCCCGAATTCCCCGCCCCCAAAGCCTTGGCCCTGATCCGCCGCCAGAATGGCGCACTGCCCCGCCACGCCTGGTGGACCGCCAAGGACCAGATCACCTTCGAGCTGCGGTATCCCAACGGGGAAGGGGTGCTCACGCCCACCTTCCAAGTGGCGGATCTCCAGAATCGTCGACTGTCCCCCGGGAAGGCGCCGCAACCCATCCCGGATTCGCCCTATTCGTGGAAGGAACTGGATGGCACCTGGAACCTGGTGAAGCGCCTGCCCGATGGACGGGAAAAGCGCCTCACCCGCACCCTCTCCGCCGCCTGGCAGCCATCCCCCACTCCAGACGGGAAATTCCTCTACTACGTCCAGCTCACAGCCACCGGCTGCGAGATCCGCAGGCTGGATCTCTCGCTGCCGCCCCTGGAGGACAAGCCGCTGCCCGTGGACGAGAAGCCCCTGGCGCCCCGCACGATCCTGAACCCCGCCGACGAGGCCAACCTGCTGCCTCCGGCGGTTTCGGCGCCGGAGGCCCGGGATTATTCCGTATGGGACAGCCACTTCACCGGCAGTCGGGCAAGCTACGGCGCGGCGCCCGGGGGCCAGAGCCTGCAGATGGGCTGGGGCGGCAACGACATCC
>JAYREN010000223.1:0-4458 GCA_041908845.1 Holophaga sp.
ACCATGACGGGAATCTCCCCGCAGTCGATCTCCAGCGTGTGGGCGTACTCGGCCTCGGGATCGCTGCACATCCAGCTTTCGATGGGCGTGTCCGAATGGCGCCGCTCCCAGAGGAAGCGCACGGTCTGGGCATCCGGGGCAACGATTCCCGTGAAGCCGCCGATCTCGGCGGCCATGTTGGTGAGCGTAGCCCGCTCGTCGGTGTTCAGATGGGCCAGCGCTTCTCCCTGGTATTCCACCACATGGCCGATGGCGCCGCCTTCCTTGATGAAGGGCAGGCTCAGCAAGTGGAGCACGAGATCCTTGGTGGAGACGCCCGGCCTCAGGCTGCGGTTGAGGCGGACGCGCAGGGTGGGTGGAACGGTGACCCGCACATCGCCCGTGATGAAGGCGTTGGCGATGTCCGTGGTGCCCACGCCGAAGGCGAGGCAGCCCAGGGCGCCACTGTGGGGCGTGTGGGAGTCGGTGCCCACGATCACCTGGCCGGGCATGGCGTAGCGTTCGGCCATGAGCACGTGGCAGATGCCCTCGGCGCTGCCATCGGGTTGTTCCCCGTGGAGGCGGATGCCGTGACGCTCACAGAAGGCCTCCTGGGCGTGTTTCAGGCGATGGGCCACTTCCAGGAGCCCTTGGGCCTGTCGCTCCTCGTTCATCACGCGATCCAGGAAGTTCAGGTGATCCCGGAAGGCGAGAATCCGCTCGGGATCCTTGAGGGTGATCTTGTCTCCGAGGGCTTCCTTCAGAAAACTGGCGGCCATGGGGGTGACGTACTCGTGGGAAAAACGCCAGTGGGCGTTCACGAAGATGCCGTCGCCGGGCCGGACAGCCTCCAGCCCGAGTTCGCCGGTCACCGGATCGATCACGGCATTGCGAGCCAGGATCTTTTCCACCAGGGTCATGGGCCGCTGCCCGTGATGGGGCAGGGGCACTTGGATTTCCCCCGCCAGACGGGCGCGGTTGAAGGCGAAGAGACCACCCTGCTCCACGATGGCCCGGGTGATGGGGTCGAGATCGGCCGTGAATTCGGTGAGAGGGATGGCCTCACCCCTGCGGATGCGGTCGATCAACCCGAAGTCGGTGCTGGTGAGGAGTCCCAGGTTCTGGCAGTTCTGCTGGTAGATGCGCTCGAAGCTTTCGGCCAGCACGAGTCGGATGCCCGCGCACCATTCGGCGTAGGGGCTGGCCTCGCGGCTGGAACCCTTCCCGCGCCGCTTACCCGCCACGCTCACGGCGAAATGGCCCCGCTTCACGGAACCCTCGCTCATGGGGAACTGGTCCTGGCACTTGAGGCCGATGTAGGGGAAGTCACCCAGCCGGGCATCGAAGAAATAGCACACCCAGCCGGGCGTGATCTCATCGGTGCTGATCTGATCCCTCAGAGGCAGCGCCGCTTCCAATGTGAGATCCTCACCCGCCAGCTGGCGGTGGATCTTGTCTGGATCTCCGCTCAGGAAGAGGATCCGCCCCTGGAATTGGACTGGGCTGTTCATGGAGCAAGGATGGCATAAACAGCGGGGCGTACACAGCAAAGGCCTCCCATCCGGGAGGCCTTTGCTGGAATAGGAGGAAACTACTCGCCTTCGTTCTCGAGTTTTTCGGAGAGCTCATCGAGGTGAGCCAGGAGGCGCTTGGCCATGTCCTCGTCCTCGAGGATGGAGAAGTCGTCGTCCTTCACCTCGAAGATCTCGATGCTCAGGTTGGCGTCTTCCTGGGTCTCCTCGCCCTCGGTGAAGGCCTGGACTTCGGCGAGGGGGGCCATGATGCAGAAGTGGCGGCCCTCGAAATCCAGCTCATCGAGGATGGCAAACTCCTCTTTTTCGCCGTTCTCGTCCTCGAGCTCAACAACCTCGATTTCGTGATCTTCGGCGTCGTGGTCGCAATCGGGTCCGTGGACGTGCTTTTCCTGGGCCATTTGGGGCTCCTTGCTAGGGGCTCCAGACTAAGGCATGGCCCCCAGGCTCTCCAAGCAAATTCGCCCTATGCCCCCCATTCCGCGCTGGCTTCACCCTGGCCCGTCACCACGACCTGGATCCATTTCTTGGTAGGCAGCTCCACGCGGACCTTGTCTCCCAGGGCGGCGGGACCGCGGGCCGTGGCATCGGCGGAAATGATCAGGCACCCCGAGCGAAGGGTGAGCCTGACTCGATCCCCGGCATTCACCAGGGGAATGGGTTCCAGGTCGGTCAGCCTCAGGGTGTGGCCGCTGGGTACGTTGGCCCTCAACCGAAACCCGGAAGGAAATGCCGTGAGGGCTCCGGGCGGCGGGTTGCCTTCGAAGGAGACTTCTTCCAGTTGGACTTCCGAGGGAACGGTCTTGCGGCTGAGGGGCTCTGTGGTCTTCAGGAGTTTCCCCGTCCAACGGCCCTCCAGCTCCACCCGCGCACTCCCGGCCAGGCGCCCATCGGCCATGACCCGGAACACGGCGAAGAAGGCCCCGGTGGGTTCGCGCTTGCTGAGGTGGGATGGCTCGAAGCGGACATCCGTGCCCTTCAGCCGGGGCAGCACGGGAACCTTGGTGGCGCGGATCGCGTAATGGCCCGCGTTGGCCTGGGCCTGGCTCTGGGCGTACTCGATGGCCTCCTGTTGAAGGCGCTCAGCGAGGCCCGGGGCGAGCTCCTCCGCCCCGACGTGCAGGGTCAGGAATCCGAACAGGAAGAGGGCCAGGATTCTCATGGAGCTACCGCTTGAGCCCGGCCACAAGCTGGAGCATCTGGTCCACGGTCTGGATGGTTTTGGAATTGGCCTCGTAGGCTCGCTGGCCGATGATCATGTTCACCATCTCCTCGGCCACATCCACGTTGGAAATTTCCAGGAAGCCCTGCTGCAGGGTGCCCAGACCATCCAGGCCCGGCGTGCCTTCGATGGGATCTCCGCTGGCCAGGGTGGGCTGCACGAGGTTCCGGCCCAGCTGGTTCAGGCCCGTGGGGTTGATGAACTTGACCAGCACGATCTGGCCTACCTGCTGGGGCTGGGTCTGTCCGGGCTGGGTCACGCTCACGGTGCCGTCCTGGGCGATGGTCACGCTCAGCGCATCCTGGGGGATGGTGATCTGGGGATCCATGGCGTAGCCGCTGGCTGTGACCATGGTGCCGTTCTGGTCCACGGCGAAGGAACCATCCCGGGTAAAGGCCTGGGAGCCATCGGGCATGGTGACTCGGAAGAATCCGTCGCCCTCGATGGCCATGTCGAAGCGCCCGCCCGTGGTGCGGAAATTTCCGGTGGAATACTGATGGACCACGCTCTGCAGCTTGGCGCCATGCCCCAGCTGGATGCCCGCGGGCAGCGTGGTGCTGTTGGAGCTGCTGGTGCCCGCGAGGTTCACGGTCTGGTACAGCAGATCCTGGAACTCGGCCCGGGCCTTCTTGAAGCCCGTGGTGTTCACGTTGGCGAGGTTGTTGGAGATGGTGTCCATGTTGTACTGCTGGACGGCCATACCAGCGGCGGCGGACCACATTGCACGCATCATAACTATTTCCCTCCTGTCTGGGTTTCGGGGGTTCAGCGGCCGCCAGCGATGTCGTTGATGCTGCGGGCGTCCAGGTCGTTGCTGATGGTTGAGGCCACCTTGAGGCTCATTTCGAAAAGGCGATTCAGGCGGATCATGTCCACCATGGTGCTGGCGACATCGACACCGCTCTGCTCCAGGTAGCCCTGGGCGATGGTGGCGGTGGCGGGGGCCTCCACCATTCCGGTGGGGTCGAAGCGGTTGGATCCTGTGCGGGACAAGGCCCCGGGATTGGCGAAGGCCTTCAGACTCAATCCGCCCAGCACGGTCTGCCCCTGCTGGAGGGTGCCGTCGGGACCAAAGGTGATCTCTCCGCCCTGGGGGTTGATCTTCAGGAATTGGCCATTTTTGCCTAGCACCGGAAACCCATCCAGGGTCCGGATCTCGCCATCGGTGCTCAGCTGGAAGCGCCCATCCCGGGTGGCCTGGGGCCCTTGGGGCGTCTGGATCATGAAGAAGGCGTTGCCCTCGATGGCCAGGTCCAGGTTGCGGCCTGTGAGCTTGGAGACGCCCTGGGAGAAGTCCATTCCCCGCTGGGCCAGCACGGTGCCGTCATTGAGGATCCCCGTGAGCGGAAGGTTCCGGCCGCTGCTGCGGGCCTTGTTGAAGACTGAGAAGAAGCTGCGTTCGGTCTTGTAGCCCACGGTGTTCGTGTTGGCCAGGTTATTGGACAGGGTCTCCAGCTGGAAGGACCGGGCGTTCAGGCTGCTGGCGGCGACGTAGTATGCGGGATCCATCTGGGCACCTCTGGCCCAGCTATCGCCAGAGCCGTGCCAAGTGTCCTGGAGGTTCCCCGGCTGGAGTTCCCAGTGAAGAAGAAAATGGACTCCGCAAGAGTCCATATGCCTTGATTTTACAATTTGCAGTTCGTATTCTGCAGACTTGTTTCTATCTAATCGGTTGGGCGCTCGGAAGGCAGAGGGACCGGCCGACCTTCATTTCTCGAGGACCAG
>JAYREN010000224.1:0-4440 GCA_041908845.1 Holophaga sp.
TGACCACAGCCCCTTGGAAAGCCCTTCGGCCTTTCCACACCGCCCACAGCCTGACGATCAGCAACAGTGCTTTGACAACCTTACGGATCCGGCTACGTCGGACTTACTACACCACTTGACGGGACACAGGCGGATTGAACGCTCAAAGCACTTTGTGCATTTTGTGTTCATTGTGGCTATTGATCATGCGATGCGGTTCCGCGTCTTCCAATCCGAAGGCGTTCCTCAGGTCCAGGAGCCTTGTGGCTAACCCCATGGAGAAAGCCATTGGCCGCGGAGAACGCAGAAAGCACAAAAACGGATCACCCGACGGATCTTTTCATGGAGCCTCAGGGCTACCTTGAGAGATGCTCCACCACCCACCCTGCCACGGGGATGCTGAGGCCGTTCCCCAGGAGCTTGTATCGCTTTTCTTGGGAGAGGCCCTCCGGAAATCGGAAGTCGGCAGGCAGGCCCAGCAGGCGAGCCACTTCGCCTGTGGAGAAACGCCGGATGCCCTGGTCGGTGACCAGGAAGGAACCGCTGCCCACGTATCGCTGGCCATAGCCGCCGATGAAGCAGGCGGTGCGGCGGTCCTGGGCCCTCACCAGATCGAGGCCGGGCTTGTGCTTGGCGAGAATTTCGGGC
This sequence comes from Holophaga sp., assembly GCA_041908845.1. Classification (GTDB taxonomy): domain Bacteria; phylum Acidobacteriota; class Holophagae; order Holophagales; family Holophagaceae; genus JAYREN01. The sequence continues at coordinate 628 of JAYREN010000224.1, forward strand.
TCGAGGTACAGCGAAGGATCCTCGTTTTCATCCAGGAACTCCTCCAGCAGCCGAGGGGAGATCGCCGGTGGCGGACAGGGTGAGAGGGGTTGCCGGGAGGCGAGGATGAAGACCCGTGGCCGCTGGTTGGGAATACCGAACTGGGTGGGGCAGAGCCGGTATTCCTGCCGATGGAAGCCGCCGCGCTGAAGCGTGTCCGCCAGCAGATCGTGGGCATCGGAGCCCAGGAAACCCTCGACGTTCTCGAGCACCAGGTGCTTTGGTGGGGCCAGTTCAAACAACGCCATGAGCCGGAGGAAGGCCCTGGAACGCAGGTCTTCGAGGTCCTGCTTGTTGCCCATGCGACAGAAAGGCTGGCAAGGCGGGCTCATGAGCCAGGTGTCCGCGCCTAAGGCATGGATCTTGTCTGCTGAGATTGTGGCCAACTCCCGGGCATGGGGGAGGTCGCCATGGTTCAGGTGATAGGTCGCATTGGCGGCTGGGCTGATATCAAAGGCGGCGGCCACGGTGCCTGAGTCGCCCAGGGCGTAGCGCCAGCCCCCGATGCCCGAGAAGAATTCCAGAACCTTAAGGGGCACAGCGCCTCAGCATCCGCGCAGGAAGGCTTCGACATCCTCCCGATGGGCCACGGCAGGGGCGTGTTGCCAGGGGCTGGCATGGTGCCAGAGGCCCAGCATGTCCTCGGGGCAGCCCACCCGCTCGTAGATGTCTTCCACAGCCAGGGCCAGGGCCTCCGGGGAGGGGTCGTGGTTCACGGCAGCCTTCAGCAGCGCCTTGCGCCATCGATCCTGGGCCATGGCCCATTTCTGGGTGCCTGGGCGGGGCAGGCCGCTGGTGGCTTCCAGGCAGGCGGCCCAGAGGGATTCCTCGAAATGCTCGAGATCGTCATCTTTCATTGCAAGAAGCCGCTGGCCCGCGGGGCCCTGCAGATCCAGATCCCGGGCCCAGGCGAGGATGGCGCCGGGCGCGAGCAGGCCGAAATCATACCCGGCGATGATGTCTTCCCATTCGGTGGGGACCAGGACGGGGCCGCCCGAGTGCATCCGCAGCACCTCCTGGTGGAGCAGGCGCGAGAGGTGCTTGCGGTCCCGCGGGGCGTGGGTCACGTGGGCGAAGGATACCTGGGCGTTGATGCCGGGTCGCCCCAGCAGATTGAAGAGATGGGGCACCAGGGCCATGTCCCGCCAGAAGCAGGCTTCCTCGGCCACATCGCCCTCGTCCATGGCGTAGCGAATGCAGGCCGCATGGGTCGGAAAGTCGGGGTTTTCCGCTTCCCGTAGCAGGGCTGACTTGAAGGGTAGTACCGTGCGTCCGCCTGTACTGGTGCCCTCGGGAAACAGCACCACCAGCGAGCCCTGTTCTAGGGCATGGCGGATCTCGTTGGAGGAGCGCAGCGTATCGCTGCGCTTTTCCCGGTGCACAAACACCGTGCCGCCCAGGTGCGCAAACCACCCGAAGAGCGGCCATTTCCGGACTTCCCGCTTGGCCACGAACACGGACGGTGTGATGGAGCCCAACAGGATGATGTCGAGGTAGCTGAGGTGGTTCGAAACCAGGATTCCGTGGGCGGGAATGGGGCCATTGGTCTGCGCGGAGAGGTGGAGCGCCTGGCCCACCCGGCGGCAGTGGCACTGGAGCCAACGAGCCCGGGCCTCATGGATGGGACGCTTGCCCCGAAACGCCATGCTCAGGGGGTAGTGCAAGGCGGTCCAGGCCAGCTCACAGGACAGCCGGAACAGCCTGCCGACGGCGCGAAAGGGGTGATTGAGAAAGGCCGATCGAGGCATGGAGTATCGGCTCGGTCAGCTCATGAACCTGGCTCGGGTCGCTTCGGAAAGCTCGTCGAGGTCCATGAGGGTGAGGAAGTCGATGGTCTTGAAATGGCGATCCAGGGCCGGTGGCCCACAGATCTTGGCCCCCAGGGACAGGTAGGCGCGGAGCAGTTTGGGAATCCGGGGCATGGTCTCCGCAAGGTTCTCCATGGGGCAGTGGTACTCGGGCAGGGGCTTGGTGAGCCACGCCAGAGGAGCCAGATGGGTCTTTGCGAGTTCGGCGTAGGCCGAGGCGCCCACGGCGGGATCCTGGGAGGTGATGGAGCTGCAGCCGCAGAGATAACGCCCCCCGCGCTCCTTGGCGTAGTCGGCGATGCCCTTCCAGAGCAGGCCCAGTACCACGAGGTTGCGGTGCTGGTGGTGGACGCAGGCGCGACCCAGTTCCACGATGCCTGCCCGCATGGGCTCAAACACGCTGAAGTCGAATTCCTGCTCGCTGTAGTAGCCCAGGTTGGCCAGGGCCGTGTTGCCCATCTGCAGGCGGTAGGTGCCGACGACCTCCCGGGTCTCAAGGTGCTCCACCAGCAGGTGATCACAGATGGCGTCGAAGGGATCGACATCGAGCTGGGTGGCGAGGGAGGCTTCGAGGCCCTCGTTCAGCTCAAGGTTGAAGACGGCGAAGCGCAGGGCCTGGGCCGCCCGAACATCCTCGGCCTCCCGCGCAAGGCGGACGGCGTAGGTCGTTTCCGAGCTGGTGAGGAGGCGGATTGTTTCGGGGTGAGGCGACATTGAGGGTCCGGAGCGAGGAGGTGGCATGCAGGGGTGGGCCACTGTTCGAACATGGAGGCTTCGTTCAAATCCATTAGGAGAAGCCTCTGAATTGGGAAGGAGCGTGATCGATGGATCAGCATGGGCCAAGTGCTGGAAATTGTCACCCACTGGCGCGGCGTATCTTGCGGGATTCAAGATGTTGCTCGCGGATGAAGAGGTAGCATGGACCCATGAGCAGCCTCGAAATTCCGTCTCCAAACAACCAGGACCCGACAGAGGATGGTTGGATCGCCCTGGCTCCCGTCCACTTCTTCCCATGGATCCTGCTGGGCATGAGCTTCTTGCAGGATCTGCTTTGGGCCGTCCTGCCCTTCCAGTGGCAGGCCACCTGGATGTCCATAGGCTGGGGATTCACCCTGCTCCATTGGGGCCTTGGCGGGATGGCCGTTTCAGTGGCCTATCAAACCCGCCCGCAGGCGGCGCAGGGTTCCCCACGCCACGTGGCATTTCTTCTGGCTTCCGTGTTGCTGGGTGCCAAGATCTGTCTGCGGGTAGCTTGGCAGTTCGCACCCCGTGGGGTAATGGACGCCCAGTCCGTATGGATGATTTCCCAGGGGGCATTTTTGTTGATGGGCCTCAGCGCCCTCATCCTGCTGTTGTTCGTTCAGCGCGGTGAGGAACCCGGCGGGCGCTTCGATGCAGCCGTTACCGCCCTGGTCCTCGCGGGTGGTCTCGAGTGGATCGGCCTACCCGTGCTGGCCATCGCCGCGCTGCGGAGGCACCCCCTTCTGGCGGCGCAGTGGCAGGCGCTGCGTGCGCCAAAGGCGGCGATGGAAGGCGGCTGGTTCGATGCTCAAGACGAAGACTTGCGCCTGCGCAACCTCGGTGCCTGCTCTCTGCTCCTGGCGGTGGCTGCGCTGTTCCGGGTGGCCCACCTGGTTCAGTTGTTCATCTCGGGCATCGCGCGGACGGGAGGGATTACCCTCGCGTGGGCACTTGCGGATCTCTTCGCCGCCTATCTCGGCAGCCTCATCCTGGCCTTCCATGTGAACCGATGGGCTCGGGGCCAGAAGGGCCGTGGGGCCGCCATTGCCGCACTCCTGATAGGCGGTCTGCCCGTGCTGCTCCTGCTGGTTGTCGCGGTCTTCCTGGTGCTGATCCTCACGGATGTGATCCACATCCGGCTGTTCTGATCTCCTCATTGCCACGCCTCCAACGAGAAGGGCCCCCCGAGTGGGCGGCCCATCGGCAAGTGAATAAAAATACCGAG
>JAYREN010000225.1:0-4410 GCA_041908845.1 Holophaga sp.
CGACAAGATCCTCAAGATCCACCCTGACATTGATCGCGTAGAGATCCAGGGCCAGGCCATCCTCTTCGAGAGCGGCCTCTACGCCAAGCTGCCCGAGGACATGACCGAGAGCCTCGCCCTGGCCGCCCTGGATGTGGCGGGCGCTCCCGCCCAGGCCGCCAAGCTGGTCAAGCCCGGCGACCGCGTGCTCATCCTGGGCGCCGGCGGCAAGTCCGGCATGCTGGTGGCCTACGAGGCCATGAAGCGTGTGGGCCCCACGGGCCGCGTGGTAGGCAATGTATATTTGGCCGAGGACAAGAAGATCCTGGACGACCTGGGGGTCTGCCATGAGGTGGTGGTCGCCGATGCCACCAAGCCCGTAGATTTCCTGGACGCCGTGCTCAAGGCCAATGACGGGCGGGAATACGATCTGGTGGTGAACTGCGTGAACGTGCAGAGCACCGAGATGTCCAGCATCCTGCCCTGTCGTCAGGAGGGCATCGTGTATTTCTTTAGCATGGCCACCCACTTCGGCAAGGCCGCGCTGGGCGCCGAGGGTGTGGGCAAGGACATCACCATGATCGTCGGCAACGGCTACACCAAGGACCACGCGGAGATCACCCTGTGGGAACTCCGCGAAAACCCCAAACTGAGGAAGCTGTTCGAAGAACGGTACGTCTAAGGAACTGCCACTGAATTCGTTTCTCTTTTTGAGGTGACCCTATGGCCCAGTCCGCACCGAAACTCAACCTCACCAAGTCCATGAAGATGTACGAGGAGAGCCAGCTGCTTTCCCCCGGCGGGATGATGGGAATCCGCCGCCCGTATAACTTCATCCCGGGCGAATATCCGATCTTCCTGGAGCGCGGCTACGGGGGCCATATCGTGGATGTGGACGGCAACGACTACATCGACATGCTCTGCGCCTACGGGCCGATCATCATGGGCTACGACGAGCCCGAGATCAACGAGGCCGTCAAGAAGCAGATGGACAAGGGCTTCTGCTTTTCCCTGGTACAGCCCATCCAGAATGAGCTGGAGCAGAAACTGATCGACATCATCCCCAGCGCCGAGCGGGTGATCCTGGTGAAGACCGGCAGCGATGCCACCTCCGTCGCCACCCGTATCGCCCGGGGCTTCACCGAGCGCAATACGATTCTGCGCTGTGGCTACCACGGCTGGCACGACTGGGCCGTGGAGGTCCACGCGGGTGTGCCTCAGTGCGTGCAGGATCTCACCGTTGAATTCGAGTACGGCGACCTGGCGGATCTCGAGGCCAAGCTGAAGGCCAATGAGGGCGACGTGGCCTGCATCATCGTGACCCCGGTGGGGCATCCCCTGGCCAAGCCCGTGATGCCGCCCCCCGAGGGCTATCTGAAGGGTGTGCGCGAGCTGGCGGACAAATACAAGGTCGTGCTGATCTTCGATGAAATCCGCACGGGATTCCGCGCGGCTCTGGGCGGCGCCCAGCAGCGATATGGTGTGACACCGGATCTCTCCACCTTCGGCAAGGCCATGGCCAATGGCTACCCCATCAGCGCCGTGGTCGGCAAGGCCGAGTTCATGAACGTGTGCGAGAAAAAGGTCTTCATCTCCTCCACTTTCTTCCCCAACAGCCTGGAAATGGCAGCCGCGCTCAAGTGCATCGAGATCCTGCAGCGGGACAAGATCATCGAGCAGGTCTGGGACAAGGGCACCTGGTTCCTCAAGGAACTGGAGCGCGTGGTGGCTACTTCCAAAGTGCCCGTCAGCGTCTCCGGCATTCCGCCCATGCCTTTCCTCTCCTTCGAGAAGGTGGACAACCTCCACAAGGAGCGACGGGAGATGTTCTACACCGAGACCATTCGCCGCGGCCTCTTCATCCAGCCCTATCACCACTGGTACATCAGCGCCCGCCACACCCAGGCCGATCTCGAAAAGGCCATTCAGGCCATCACCGAGGCGCTGGAACTGGTGAACGAAAAATACCCGGTGAAATGAATTCATTCCGTCTACGAAATCCTGAACGGAGCCTAGTCATGGACAACAAGCTCATCATCACGTGCGCGATCACGGGCGCGGAGACTACCAAGGCGATGCAGCCGGCGCTGCCGGTCACGCCGGAGGAGATCGCCGCGGGAGCCTTCGAGGCCTACGAGGCGGGCGCCTCCGTGCTGCACTTGCATGTGCGCAAGGATGACGGCACGCCCACCCAGGATGTGGCCATCTTCCAGAAGGCCATCGAACTCGTCCGCTCGAAGTGCGACATCGTCATCGAATGCACGACTGGCGGCGCGGCCTGGATGACGCCCGAGGAGCGTCTTCAGCCCGTCACCCTCAAGCCCGAGATGGCGAGCCTGGACTGCGGCACGGTGAACTTCGGAGACGAGTACATCGTCAATACGCTGCCCATCATGCGCCAGTTCGCCCAGGCCATGAAGGACAACGGTGTGCGCCCCACCCTGGAGTGCTTCGACCTGGGCCATGTCTATGCGAGCCACACGCTCATCAAGGAAGGCCTGCTGGAAGAGCCCTACCACTACGGCCTGGTGCTCAACGTGCCCGGCGCGGCCAAGTACGACGTAGACGTGCTGGAGTTCATGGTGCGCAAGCTGCCCAAGGGAGCCTTCTTCACGGCCTTCGGGATCGGCGGAAAGGCCAACGTCGACAGCATCTACGCCACCATCGCCCTGGGCGGAAACCTCCGGGTGGGCTTCGAGGACAACATCTACTACGGCAAGGGGCGGCTGGCGAAGTCCAATGCGGAACTGGTGGAACGCGCCGCCCGCATCGCCAAGGACTGCGGGCGCGAGTTGGCGCGGCCCGAGGATGTCCGTCAGATGCTCAAGCTTCGCAAGGCCTGAATCAATTTTCTTTCTGGTGAGACTTCCATGAAATACAACCCCGTAGACTATCGCTCCATCGACCTCTTCAAGGATGTTACTCCGGAGCAGTGGAACGACTGGCGCTGGCAGATCCGGAACGGCATCCGTGACATCGAGACCCTGGAGAAAGTGATCCCCCTCACGGACACGGAGCGGGAGCATCTGCGGAAATGCCTCGGGAAATTCACCATGGAGATCACGCCGTACTACGCGGCGCTGATGGACCGCAACGACCCCGACTGCCCCGTGCGCATGCAGTCCGTGCCCCGGTTGATGGAACTGCATGACGATCCTTCGGATCTGGCGGATCCTCTCCACGAGGACGTCGACAGCCCGGTACCCGGCCTCACCCACCGCTACCCGGACCGGGTGCTGCTCCTGGTCACCAATATCTGCTCCATGAACTGCCGCCACTGCACCCGCCGCCGCTTCGTGGGCGACACGGACGTGGACATGCCGGAAGAGAACATCGCCAAGGCCATCGAGTACATCCGCAAGACCAAGACCGTGCGGGACGTGCTCATTTCCGGCGGCGATCCGCTGGTGCTCGGCGACGAGCAGCTGGAGTCCATCCTCAGCCGCCTGCGGGCCATCGACCACGTGGAGATCATCCGCATCGGCACCCGAACCCCCGTGGTGATGCCCCAGCGCATCACGGATTCGCTGGTCAACATGCTCAAGAAGTACCATCCCGTCTACGTGAACACCCATTTCAATCATGCCAAGGAGATCACCCAGGAGGCGCGGGAAGCCTGCGCCCGGCTGGCCAATGCGGGCGTCCAGCTCGGCAACCAGAGTGTGCTGTTGCGGGGACTCAACGACACGCCGGAGGTCATGAAGCAGCTCGTCCACAAGCTGCTCACCATCCGCGTGCGGCCCTACTACATCTACCAGTGCGATCTCTCCCTGGGCATCTCGCACTTCCGCACCAGCGTGGACAAGGGCATCGAGATCATCGAATCCCTCCGGGGCCACACCACGGGCCTCGCCGTGCCCACTTTCGTGGTCGACGCGCCGGGCGGCGGCGGCAAGATCCCCGTGATGCCCAACTACCTGATCACCCGAGGCGAGAACAAGGTCGTGCTGCGCAACTACGAGGGCGTGATCACCACCTACACGGAGCCGGTGCACACGACTCCCGCCCCCGTGGCCAAGCCCGAACTCAGCAGCAAGGTCTACAAGCCCAAGGATGGCGTGGCCACGCTGCTTGCAGGGGAGAAGCTCTGCCTCGAACCGGCGGATCTCTCCCGCAAGAAGCGCAAGTTCCACCACGGGTAGGGACGGATCCATGGCGGGACTGGAGGGTGCGGTGGGGGCGGTGACCGCGGTCACGGGCTTCGAGAAGGGGTCGGGCAAGACGACCTTCCTGAACCATGCCCTGCCATTCCTCCGTCAGTCCGGCCCCGTGGCCATCTTTACGATCGGCGTGGACGGCGCCCTGAAGGCCCGGGACCTCCGGGGCTCCTCACCCGAGATCTGCGTGGAACCCGGGGATGTGGTGATGACCACCGAGGCCTTCGCGCGGATGGGCACCGCGAGCCTGGAAGTTTTGGAGGCCCTCCCGGGG
>JAYREN010000226.1:0-4294 GCA_041908845.1 Holophaga sp.
GTGCAGATGGACGGGGATCGGAAGCGGGCCGAGGCCCGGGTGCTGGAGCTGGCGGGCGAGCCCTTCAACCTCAACAGCCCCACCCAGCTGGGGCGCATCCTCTTCGGGAAGCTGGGCTACAAGCCCGTGAAGTTCACCGGCAAGACCAAGGCTCCCTCCACGGACGAGGAGGTGCTGGCGGAACTGGCCACCAAGGAGGATGCGGAGATCGCCCGAGAGCTGCTGCGCCACCGCGAGTTGGCCAAGCTGTTGGGCACCTATGTGGACGCCCTGCCGAACATGGTGAATCCGGTGACCGGGCGGGTGCACACCAAGCTGCACCAGGCGGCGGTGGCCTCGGGGCGGCTGGCCTCCAACGACCCCAACCTGCAGAACATCCCCGTGCGCACGGAGGAAGGCCGGGCCATCCGCGGCGCCTTCGTGCCCGAGTCGGGCTGGCGGCTGCTGGATGCGGACTACAGCCAGATCGAATTGCGGGTGGTGGCGGCCCTGGCCCAGGATCCCATCCTGTTGGGCGCCTTCGAGAAGGGCGAGGACATCCACCGTCGTACGGCCTCCGAGGTCATGGGCGTGCCCATGGATGAGGTGACCTCCGAGCAGCGCAGCGCCGCTAAGACCGTGAATTTTGGCCTGCTCTACGGCCAGGGCGCCTTTGCCTTGGCGGCGCAGTTGGGCATCAGCCAGAAGGAGGCCAAGGCCTTCATCGAGCGCTACTTCGAGCGCATGCCCGCCGTGGCCGCCTGGATCGAAGGCACCAAGGCCCAGGCCCTGACCGAGGGGCTGGTGCGAACGGCCTGGGGCCGGTTCCGCCCCATCCCCGAACTAGAGAGCCCCAACAAGCAGCTCCAGGCCCAAGGTCTGCGCGTGGCCGTCAATACGGTGGTGCAGGGCACCGCCGCGGATCTCATGCGCCGCGCCATGGTGCGCCTGCACCGCAGCCTGAAGAAGGCGAAACTCCAGACCCGCCTGCTGCTCCAGGTCCACGACGAGCTGCTGCTGGAGGCTCCGCCCGAAGAGGTCGAGCAGGCCTCGAACCTGCTGCGGGAAGCCATGGAGGGGGCCGATGATCTCGCACCCATCGGCGTCAAGCTGGCGGCGGAGGTGCGCAGTGGGGGGAGCTGGCTCGAGGCCAAATAGGTAGGAGTTCACCCCCGGCTCATGCCGCCTCGTCCCCGGATCCTGGCCCGATTCTGGAATTGTCACTAGTCTGTGACCATGGCGAAGCGGGATCCGAAGTGGCTGTGGTATTGGGGGGCCTGGGCGCTCCTGGCGCTCTACATGGCCTCCTGGGACATTTCCATGTCCAAGAAACCCGAGGTGGGGCAACTCCTGCTCATGAACGCCCTTCAGAATCTGGCCTGGGGGCTCATTGGGTTGGCGCTGGTCCGGTTATCCGACCGTCGGCCCATCGAGTCCTTTGCCCTGCGGGAGTGGCGCGCCTGGGGTCTGCACCTGGCCACGAGCCTCTTTGTGGCGGCGCTGGGGCTCTTCCTCGCGTACCTGATCAACCTGGCGTTCTATGCCCATGCCTGGAAGACCGAGTCGTCTTCTCTGGGCTACTTTGCCCGTCTGCCCTACTTCTATCGCAACTACTTCCACACCAACCTGCTCTTCATGTGGGCGCTCCTGGGGGCGCTGCACGGGCATCGCATCTACCGCAAATTCAGGGCTCGTGAACTGGAGGCGGCGCGACTGGAGGCCCGCTTCGCGGAGGCCCAGAATCAGGCCCTCCGCATGCAGCTGCAGCCCCATTTCCTCTTCAATACCCTGAACTCCGTTTCGGCCCTGATCCACGCCAACCCCGAAGGGGCGGATCGCATGATCGGCCGCCTGGGGGATTTCTTGCGGATGACCCTGGATGCGGCCCCGGAGCAACTCGTGGCCCTGCGTAGGGAACTGGCCTTCATCGAGGCCTACCTGGCCATCGAGCGGGTGCGCTTCCAGGAGCGCCTGCAGGTGCGGGTGGAGATCCCCCTGGAACTGATGGCGGCCCGAGTGCCGAGCTTCATCCTCCAGCCCCTGGTGGAGAATGCCCTCAAGCACGGGCTCTCGGATCGCTCCCAGGGCGGCACGCTCATCGTGCGGGCAAGAAAGGATTCGGAATTCCTGGTGCTGGAGGTGCAGGACGACGGCGAGGGTTTCGTGGCCGGGCGCGAAGGCGTGGGGCTCTCCAATGTGCGTGCCCGCCTGAGCCTCCTCTACAAGGAGGCCCATCACATCGATATCCTGGGGGCACCGGGCCGGGGAACGCTCGTGGTACTGCGTTTCCCCCTGGATCTGCCGGATCGCGTGGAGACGCCATGACCCTTCGGGCCCTGATCGTGGATGATGAGCAGCTTGCCCGGCAGCGCATCCTCCACCTCCTGCAAAAGGAGACGGATTTCGAAGTGGTGGGCGAGTGCGAGAACGGCGTCGAGGCCGTGAAGGCCATCGAAGAACTGAACCCGGACCTGGTCTTTCTGGATATCCAGATGCCCGAACTGGACGGGTTCGGCGTGATCGATGCCATCGGCACCGATCGGATGCCCACCACGCTGTTTGTGACGGCTTTCGATCAGCACGCCATGAAGGCCTTCGAGGTTCATGCCCTGGACTACCTGCTGAAGCCCTTTGACCCTGAGCGCTTCCATCAGGCCCTGGAACGGGCGAGGCGGTGGAGTTCCAAGGGGCCTGCGGCTGAGCACGGGAAACAGAATCTGGGCGCGCTCATGTCGGGAATCCGGGAGGAACGTCCCTGGGTGGACCGCCTGCTGGTGCGCCAGGGCGAGCGCCATGTGCTGGTGCGCACCTCGGCCATCCAGTGGATCGAAGCCGAGGACAACTACATCCGCCTGCATGTGGAAGGAACTTCCTTCCTCCTCCGGCAGACCATGGCCGGCATTCTCGGCCGCCTGGATCCCCGCCAGTTCCGTCGCATCCACCGCTCCGCCATCGTGAACCTGGACTGCATCAAGGAACTGCAGCCCTGGACCAGCGGGGATCACCTGGTGATCATGCGCGATGGCACCAAGCTCACCCTTAGCCGCACCTACCGGGATCAGTTCGGGGAATGGCTGTAAAGAGAGCCCCCAAACTTCGGGGGCTCTTCATGGGAGACGGTGGGGTTTACTTGGCGGCCAGCACGGCGATGGTGGCCATGCCTTCCCCGAGGGAAAGGCTCGCCTTCCGGCTGTAGCCAATGCCTGGGGGCAGGAGCACGTCAACCGTGCCCCGCAGGCGGTTGGTCACCAGGATTTCACCCTGGGTCGCATCGCCCATGCTGAACACGGCACCCTGGGCCAAAGCCTTGGGATGGGTGCCCACCGTGGGTACTCCATTCTGCGCCAAGCGGTGAATGGCAAGGGTGGCACCAAAGGAGCCATCACGGATCAGGCGATCCTTGGGCAGCAACACCAGGTAATCCGCACGGCGATTGGCTAGGACCTGGGCTCCACCGGAAGCCTGCTCATCCCGCCGGATATCGACCACGGTGATGTGTGAGCCGGGGCCGAGAGCGCAGGCCAAGTCTTCCACTTGAGCCATGCTGTGGCGGTAGTCGCAGATCACGCCGATGTGATTCTTCTCGGGCCAGGTGGTCTTGGCCACTTGAGCCAGGGAGGAGAAGTCTTCGGCCCGGAGGCCGAGGCCCGCGAGGGCGAGGGCCACGGTGCCGAGGGTCGTGGAAAGGGTAGACATGGTGCCTCCTTGAAAAGATCCGGAAGGGCCAGCGGGGCCCGGCCGTGGGGGTTCAACCGATCCGAAGACCGGAAAGATGAGTCCAGCTCGATTGGTCACTGGGCTCGAGGAGATGGCAGAAGAATCGGCGTCTGAGGGCCATGGGACCAGCGATCTGGGACGAGAGGTCCCGTGACCCAGGGTGAGGGGTTCTGCTGCGTGGCGAAGCGAAACGGGCTCATCCGGGGCCTCCTCGTGGATACTTGAGGGTGGAGGTTGGACCATGAAGATCCTGCTCGTGGGTTCCGGTGGCCGGGAGCATGCCCTGGCGCTGAAGCTCAAGGCTGGCCGCACGCCCGTGGAACTCTTCGCCGCACCCGGCAGCGATGCCATCGCTGAATCCGGCACGTGCCTGCCGATGAGCGTCGATGATCTGGACGGGATCACGGCCTGGTGTGCGGCTCAGCGCCCTGGGCTCGTGGTGATCGGCCCGGAAGTCCCGCTGGTGGCGGGGCTCGCCGACCGGCTTCGCACCCTTGATATTCCCGTGTTCGGCCACGGCGCCGCCACGGCACAACTGGAGGGCTCCAAGGCTTTCGCCAAGGACTTCATGCATCGCCATGGCATTCCCTGCGCTGCC
>JAYREN010000227.1:0-4276 GCA_041908845.1 Holophaga sp.
GTTCAACCAGGGCTACCTCACGCGCACCCTCAAGCCCGGAGACCGCATCATCGCCTTCGGTCCCCTGGCCATGGGGCGCCACGGGCTGGAGATGCGGGGGCCTGCCATCGAGGTGCTGGGGCGTGGCCCGGCGGCGGATGAACCCTGGATCCGCCGCTACCTGCCCCTGTACCGGAAACTCGGCCCCATCACGGGACGGGTGCGGGGACGGCTGACGCAGGAGGCCCTGGCAAAGGCCCACGTCGCCGAAGACTGGCTGCCGCCGGAGCTTTCCCGTGGGCTACCGGATCTCCTCGGCGCGCTGCGCCTGTTGCATCAGCCGCCAGACGATGCCGATGCGGCGGATCTGGAGGCTCGCACCACCCCCGCTCATCAGCGGCTGGCCACGGGGGAACTCTTCGCCTTCGCCCTGGGCATCAGCCTGCGCCGCGCGGGTCGCCTGCGGCGCCGAGGCGTTGTGGTGCCGACGAGCGCCGAGCTGCGGGAGCGCCTGCGCGGCCTTCTGCCCTTTCATCTCACCGGGGCTCAGCGCCGTGCCTTCAAGGAGATCGTGGAAGATCTGACCTCGGGCCGGGTCATGCACCGCCTGCTCCAGGGGGATGTGGGCAGCGGGAAGACCCTGGTGGCCTTTCTGGCCATGGCCATGGTGGCGGAAACGGGTGGCCAGGCGGCCCTCCTGGCCCCGACGGAAGTGCTGGCCCGGCAGCATGCGGCGACCTTCGCCCGGTTGCTGGGAGGCGACGCGGACAAGATGCAGTTGCTGCTGGGCCCCATGAAGGCCGCCGAAAAGCGCGCCGCCCTGGCCCGGATCGCAAGCGGCGAGGCCCGCTACATCGTGGGTACCCACGCGATCTTCCAGGAGGCCGTCGCATTCCAACAACTCCAGCTCGTGATCGTGGACGAGCAGCATCGGTTCGGCGTCAAGCAGCGCGAGGCCCTCAAGGAGAAGGGCGTGGATCCCCACTGGCTCGTGATGAGCGCGACACCCATTCCCCGAAGTCTGGCCCTGGCTTTGTTCGGGGACCTGGAACAATCGGTGCTCGATGAATTGCCGCCGGGCCGCCAGCCCATCGACACGCGATTGATCGAGCCCGACGAGGCCGAGCGGGCCTGGGACATGGTGGAGCGCGAACTGGCCAAGGGGCACCAGGCCTATGTCGTGAGCCCCGCCATCGATCCCACGGACGAGACCAAGGTGCCCCTGCGGGATATCCAGGCCATGGAGGGCCTCCTGCGGGCGCGGTTTCCGGAGGCCGGCCTGGAGGTGGTGCATGGCCGCCTCAAGGCCGACGAGTTGGCGGCCCGCATGGCGCGCTTCGTGGCCCGGGAATCCCACATTCTCTTGGCCACCACCGTCATCGAAGTGGGGGTGGACGTGCCCAATGCCACCGTGATGGTGGTGGATCATGCCGAGCGATTCGGCCTCAGTCAGCTCCATCAGCTGCGGGGCCGGGTGGGGCGCGGTCAGGCCCGCAGTCATTTCGTGATGATCAGCGGGGCGGAAACGGAACGACTGCGGGCCCTGGTGGAAACCCAAGACGGCTTCCGCATCGCCACCCGGGATCTGGAACTGCGGGGTCCTGGCGAATTCTTCGGTACCCGCCAGTCCGGCGTTCCTCAGTTCCAGGTCGCGGATCTGCTGCGGGATCGAAAGCTGCTGATGCGCTGCCGCGAGGTGGCGGAGATCACCAGAGAACGCGGCCTGAATGAGGGGCAGCTGGCGTGGCTGCAGCAAGAATCCGCCCGGTTGAAGCTGGCGGAGATCAGCTGAACATCCGGATCAATGCAGCTGAGTGAAGACTCCGGCAAAGGCCGTGGCGGGTGAGCAGAAGCGCCATCCGGAGCAGGCGGCGCCCAGGCAGGAGCTTCGGCCGCAGCGGGGCGAAGGCGTGCTGGGAATCCGCCGCTGGGGGGAGCCGAGGGCGGGAACCTGCTTGGGAGTGGTGGATTTTTCGACTTTCACGGTGTCTCCATATCCCGGGGAATGGGAGGGGGCGCTTGGGGGACAATGGACGTGCAAATTTGCGGCAAAAATTGCAAATTGCTGAAAATTCCATGCCTCACACGCAAATAGTGCGATCCGTAGCGTCCCTCGTCAAGGCTGATTCCCTGCCATTCGAAGAATTTCCACCGTACTGACAATTCCGGCTCTTGCAATTATGTGCAAATTTGCGCAAATTGATGACATGAACATGGACGATGCCATCCTCCGCCATCTGGGCTCCCGGGAAATCGCCGACCAGAGCGCCCTCCTGGGCCTGCTGCGGGCCGATGGTTTCGAATTGACCCTGTCGACGCTGTCTCGGCGCATGAAGCGGCTGAACGTCCGGAAGGAGCGGGGAATCTATCGGCAGCCCGCCCTGGCCCGTCCTGTTTCTCAGCCCTTGAGCATGCGAAAGGTCCTGCCCTGCCTGCTGATCGTCAAGACGCGGGTGGGCTCGGCCCAGGCCATGGCCGTGGCGCTGGACGCCGCAGCACTGCCGTCCCTGGCGGGCAGCGTGGCCGGCTATGACACCATCTTCGTGGCGCCCACGGATCCTTCGCGACTAGATGCCCTGGAGGAAGAGGTTCGTCGCTGTCTGGAGAATGGCTTCTAGGCGTAGTTTCCGGGGTTCCGGAGGCGGGCGGCGATGCGTTCGCGGATGGCTTCAGGCACGAAGCCGGTGATATCGCCCCCCATCACGCCGACCTCGCGCACCATGCGGCTGGAGAGCACGCTGAATTCCTCCTTGGGCATGAGGAAGAGCGTTTCTAGGTCCGGGTGCAGCTTGCGGTTCATCAGGGCCATCTGGAATTCGTACTCGAAGTCGCTGAAGGCCCGCACACCACGAACGATGCACTGGGCCTCCTGCTCTCGGGCGAAGTCCACCAGGAGACCGTGGAAGGTGGTCACCTCCACGTTGTCGTAGGGAGCCACCAGCTCCCGCAGGAAGTCCACCCGCTCCGCAACACTGAAGGCCGGGTGCTTGGCTGGGTTGTGCAAAACCGCCACCACCAGGCGATCCACCAGTTTCTCGGCCCGCTGAATGAGGTCCCAGTGGCCCAGGGTGACGGGATCGAAGGAACCGGGGTAGATGGCTTTCAGCACGAAGACTCCGACCAGGCGCAGGGTTTTCAATGGCGCAGCCTGCATCATGACGGATCGAGGCCCCATTGCGGAAGGTGTATCCTGAGCCTTTGCCGGAGAGAGAAATGGTGTCACCGCTCGGGAAATCCTTGCTGGCCGTCGGTTTGGCCCTGGGCCTCGGCCTGCCTGCCCGTGCGGATATTCGCCCGGTGGGGGTCATCACGCCAGTAGAGGTGGACGAAAATGGTCTGCTGATCGTGAAGGTCCGCTTGGCCTCGAAGAAGCCGGGATTGGTCGACCGGGAGTTTCGTTTCATCTTTGACACCGGGGCCAGTCTGAACGTGGTGGATAATTCCGTTCCTTCGGAGTTCCTTTGGGAAGAACCGGAGAAGCCCAAAGGAACGAGCAGCAGCGTGGGCGATGCCACTGGAACCAAGATCGCCACGCGGATCGTTTGCCTGAAGCGGATGGAGTTCGCAGGGATGATGCGAGAGGACCTCATGGCCTATCGCATGGATCTCAAGGGCACCCTGCTGGGAGGCATCCAGGACGAACCGGTGGATGGCATCCTGGGCATGAACTTCCTGCGGGGCACGCGTTTCGTGCTGGATCCCGTGGCCCGCGAAATCCGCTGGTGGCACACCCTGCCTGGCCATCGCATCCCCCTGGTCTACACCGAAAGCGACCATCCCGCCCTTATGGTGAAGATCGGAGGCACGGATGTGCCCTGCGCCCTCGATACCGGTGGAAGCGGAAGCATCCAGGTGGCGGGCGAGGCCGATGAATCGGATCACCCGGAACCCTTCCTGTACAGCGGGGCCTCCGGAGAGGTGAAGCAGGGCAAGCTGGTGAAAATGGACCGCTTGGAATCCGGTGGGAAGGCCTGGGTGAATATCTCTCTGGAACTGGTGAAGCCCGGCGAGGGCGGCGCCAACATTGGCAGAGAGGTGCTGTGGGCGGCGCCGTTGGGAATGGACCTCATCGACCAGTGGGCCACGTTCACCCTCGATGCCAAGGGCAACCTGCCCTACCGGAAGTCCCCCTCCCGGGCGCCCCTGGCCTGGGAGCGGCGCCCGGATGGGAAACGGCTCCGTGTGGGCCGCGTCAACCCTGCGAGTCGCTGGGCCAAGGCCGGCCTGCTGGAAGGCGATGAGGTGCTGGCTGTGGGTCCATTGGAGGGCAGGGCGCTGAACCTGCGGGCCGTGGCGG
>JAYREN010000228.1:0-4239 GCA_041908845.1 Holophaga sp.
CTTGTCCTTGCTGGAGAACCGAGGCTTGCCGCTCACGATATCCACGTAAAGCCCTTCCCGGTGCTCATTCCAGAAGGCGTTCTGGAAGGGAGGTTCGGTGCCGGCCTCCTGGGTCACGCGGTACTGCATGGGGGTGAGCCTCTGCTTCAGCTCTTCCTTTGAGGGTTTGCCCTGGGACATGCGGTTCTCCTTGGTCGCGGCAGGGGGGGCGCCATCCACGGAAGCCATGGGACGCGCCGAGAAGGCCGAGATGCCAAGGCCCGCCGCAAGGGCGGCTGCCACCACCAGTCCCCAGATCTTCGGTGAAGCCATGGGCCTCTCCTTCGCCTATGGGCCTTTGGATGCAGAAGGGCGGGCGTCTGTGAGGGCGACCCGGGAAAGGAACAGCGTTATGACACTTCCCGGCGGAAGAACCATCGGTCCTCGGTCGAGGCGCTCTTCGCGAAATGGTAGCCTTCACCCTCGAAGCGCAGCAGGTCCTGGGGTTCCAGGAGCCGGTTCTGGATGACGTATCGGGCCATGCTCCCCCGGGCCCGCTTGGCGAAGAAGCTCACCACCTTGAAACGCCCGCCCTTGCCCTCCTGGAAGACCGGCGTGAGCATCCGCCCCTGGAGGGCGCCAGGCTGGATGGCCTTGGCGTATTCCTCCGAGGCCAGATTGAGCAGGATCGACTCACGACCTGCGGTCTTCTCGGCCTTGAGCAGGAGATTCAAGGCTTTGGTCAACCGGTCGCCCCAGAAGGTGTAAAGGCTGCCCTCCTGCATCCGGGCGCCCATCTCCAGGCGGTAGGGCTGCATGAGATCCAGGGGGCGCAGGAGGCCATACAGACCCGAGAGAATGCGCACTTGGGCCTGGGCGAACTGGATATCCGCATCGCTGAGGGTCGTCGCGTCCAGGCCATCGTAGAGATCCCCGGCGTAGGTCCGCAGGGCGACCTTGGCATTAGCTGGCGTGAAGGGCGTGCGCCAGTCCTGGTAGTACCCGAAGACCTGGGCCGCGAGCTTGTCCGAGAGGGCCATGCGTTCCGCCAGTTTCGGCGGCGACAGGCGCTTGAGTTCCTTCGCGAGCGCTGCGGCCTCCTTCAGAAAGGCCGGTTGCGTGGGGGCCAGGACGGGGGTGACCGTCCCAAAATCCAGGGTCTTGGAGGCGGGCAGGATCAGGATCATGGGCTGGGGGTCTCGCAGGCGTGCATCGTCCAGTGCAGTGTATCGGCGGCCCACCACCATTGAAATGCCGTGGTACCTTGGTGTTCCACGCCCGCCAACGGAGTTCTTGTGAACGAGCCCGCCGCCAAATCGCCCTTCCGGGAGATCGTGCAGCCCTTCATCGACCTGGTGCATGCGCCCCGGGCCCTGTGGGCGGTGAATCTCTCGAACCTGGTGGAAGGCTTCGTCTATTTCGGCATGCTGGCCAACCTGACCTTCTACTTCAACCAGTACGGTGGTCTGGATGACCCCAGGACTGCCCGCATGGTGATGCTGCTCACGGCGGGCATCACCATCTGCATGCTGCTCTTCGGTGGCCGGGCCGACAAGTGGGGCATCCGCCGCACCTTCCGCATCTCCATCGTGATCATGCTGGTGGGGCGGCTGCTGTTGGCCCTGGCGCCCACCCTCGGGCTGGCGGGGGGCGGGATCTTCTCCTCCTTCAACGTGATGGCTGCCTTCAGCATCCTGTTCATCGTGGTGGGCTACGGCATGTACTACCCCACGGGCTACGCGGCGGTGCGCAAGTTCACGACCCCCGCCACCGCCAGCATGGGCTTTGCCATGCTCTATGCGGTCATGAACCTGGGGGGCTGGCTGCCCACCTTCATGGCGCCCGTGCGGCGGCGCTTCGAGATCCACGGGGCGTACGGTTTCTACGTCCTGGCCAGTGCCCTTGGGCTCATCCTGCTCTGGTTCATGCTCAATCGGAAGACCGAAGAAAAGGCCATCGCCGAGGCCCAGGCGGCGACGGAAGCCGCCGGGCCCGTGGCCGTGTCGGAAGGGGCCGAACGCAATGCCGCCAAAGGCTCCGCAGCACCCGAGGGCAGGTTGGCGGGGATCCTGCACTGGATCAAGAATCACCCCATCTGCGATGCCAAGTTCGCCTTCTTCATCTTCTGCCTGATCCCCGTGCAGACCCTCTTTGCGTACAACTACTTCATTCTGCCGCCCTATGTGAAGCGGGCCTTCGTGGGCACCTGGATCGGAGACAATTACGAGGTCGCCACCCAGTTCAACTCGCTGCTGATCTTCGTGCTCTGCCCCATCGTGGCGGCCCTCACCGCCCGGGTGAAGGTCTACACCATGATGATCCTGGGTACGGCGGTGATGGCGGTGCCCACCTTCCTGCTGGCCTTCGGCCCTACCGTGGCGGGGCTCTTCGCCTTCCTGGTGCTGATGACCGTGGGCGAGGCCATGTGGCAGCCGCGCTTCCTGCAGTACGCCGCCGAGATCGCCCCCGAGGGTCGCACGGGCGCCTACATGGGCGTGGCCCAGTTCCCCTGGTTTCTCACCAAGATCATCGTGCCGATTTACTCCGGCGCCGCCCTGGCCAAGTGGTGCCCGGCCACAGGCCCCGGCGCCACGGGCACCATGTGGCTGGTCTTCGGGGGCATCGCCCTGATGACCACGATCCTGCTCATCCTGGCCAAGGGCTGGCTGGGGAAGGATTTCAAGACACGAGCAGACGCGTGATCGCCATTCGCCGTTCGTGGCAGGCGAATCCAGCGTATATATTCTTGAAGACATCGCTATTATTTGTTCAACCAGACAGCGTAGATGAATGCTCGGCTTTGAGAGAACACCTCACTACATCCGAATGGGATGACGATGAAACCAAAATTCTGGGTTCTTCTGGTTTGCGTATGGGCTTTGACCATGCTGGTTGCAATTTTCGGTGGGTTCGGTTTGGGAGTAAACAAAGGTGTACGGCTTGCCGAGGAATCTGCCCGTGCGTCTAAGCAACTGGATGGTTTCTCCACCAGAGGCGGGGAATGGAAATGTCTGAAACAAATTTGGGGGCGGCCACTTCCTTCTGATCTTGCTGCAGGCCCCAGCGTCAGTGGCCTGTTCGACGAGTCGCGTTCCGGAACATGGTTGCAGAGCAGGCTTTGGGAAATTTCACAACGCGATCAAGAATTTGAGGCCCTCACAACTAAGCTCAAAGTCAAACCCATTCCCAAAGAACGGTGGTTCAAGGCACGCGCCAACCTTCTTCTGCCGTTATGGACCCAAGGTCAAGAGGACATTCGTTCAATAACCTGCCCTCACGAAACGGATAAAGCCCCCCTTTGGGATCTTTTCCTCACAAACCCAGAAGAAGCTTGGCGACGTGGGGTGGATGAACAAGGGGTCGGTGGAAGATGAGCGAAAAATCTAAGACATGTGGCTTCGAGGCAATCCGGAACCCCAGCCCGGGAGTCGCAAAGAGTGCGTTACTGCCGTGATGTGGCCCATGATGCGAACTCTCATTATTTCCTTTCTCCTGATTCAGTCCCTTTTTGGGCAATCCAAACCAAAGGCATTACCGACTGCTGACGAAGTCATGTCCATTGCGGCATTGCGAGCCAAGGCGATGGAAGGTGATGCTCAGGCCCAGCATGATTTGGGTATTGCACTGAACACAGGTCGTGGAACCCCAGAAGATCGACGTACAGGGGCCTCTTGGATTCGGCGCGCTGCCGATCAAGGGTTTGTAGCATCGCAAACCTATCTGGGATTGCTATACGAATTCGGGAAAGGCGTGCCTCAGGACTATGGACTCGCACTGCATTGGTTTCGGGAAGCTGCAAAACATGGAGACGCACAGGCACAGGCGAGCCTCGGGAACATGTATAAAGCGGGGAATGGCACCCCAGTTGACTTCGAGTTGGCCGCAGCCTGGTACAAGATGGCGGCAGAAAAGGGAAATATTGGGGCACAAAACAACCTTGGTATTCTCTACACAAATGGTCAGGGTGTCCGACAGGACCACAAAATGGCTGTGGCATGGTATCGAAAGGCAGCTGAGCAAGGGGATGCGATTGGGCAGTACAACCTTGGGGTTCGTTATAGCCTTGGACAGGGGATTCCACAGGACTACCAGTTAGCCGTTTTCTGGCTCCAGAAGGCGGCTGTTCAAGATTTGGCCATTGCTCAAACCCTCCTGGGAATTATCCTGACCTAATCACCCTTGATGGGAAAAGGCGTTGAAACCCGCACCGCAGTTGGAACTTAGTGGGTTTATGGTATCACCCAATGGGTGATGACTAAG
>JAYREN010000229.1:0-4155 GCA_041908845.1 Holophaga sp.
AGGCCATCACCACCTCGGGGCCAGCAAGGAAGGAGTGGGTCTCCATCACGCCATCGTTGCGGCCGGGGAAGTTGCGGTTGAAGGTGCTGAGGATGGAATCCGCCCGCCCCGGCACGGCATCGCTGCGGTGCCACTGGCCGATGCAGGGGCCGCAGGCATTGGTGAGCACGATGGCCCCCATCTGCTGGAAGGTCTCCAGGAAGCCATCCCGGGCGATGGTGCGGTACACGCGCTCGGAGCCCGGAGAAATGAAGAGGGGCACCTTGGGCTTCACCCCTGCCGCCAGGGCCTGCCGGGCCAGGCTCGCGGCTCGGCTGATGTCCTCGTACGAGGAGTTGGTGCAACTGCCGATGAGGGCCGCCCTCAGTTCCATGGGATAGCCCTTGGCCTGGGCCTCCGCCGCCATGGCGCCCACAGAGCGCGTGAGGTCGGGCGTGTGCGGTCCCACCACCTGGGGCTCCAGGGCGGAGAGATCGATCTCCACCACTTCGTCGAAATACTTCGCGGGATCGGCGAGCACCTCGGGATCGGCCTTCAGGAGCGCGGCGTGGGCCGCCGCCAGGTCGGCCAGGTCGGTGCGGTGGGTGCCCTTCAGGTAGGCCACCATCTTGGCGTCGAAGGGGAAAATCGAACTGGTGGCCCCCAGCTCGGCGCCCATGTTGCAGATGGTGGCCTTGCCGGTGCAACTCAGGCTCTCGGCGCCCTCGCCGAAATACTCCACGATCTTGTTGGTGCCGCCCTTCACCGTAAGCAAGCCGCAGAGCTTGAGGATCACATCCTTGGCCGAGGCCCAGCCACTGAGCCGACCCGTGAGCTTCACGCCGATGAGCTTGGGGTGCAGCACTTCCCAGGCCAGCCCCGCCATCACCTCACCCGCATCCGCGCCGCCGACACCGACGCCCATGAAACCCAGGCCCCCGGAATTGGGCGTGTGGCTGTCCGTGCCAATCATCAGGCCGCCTGGAAAGGCGTAGTTCTCCAGCACCACCTGGTGGATGATGCCCGCACCGGGTTTCCAAAAGCCAATGCCGTACTTCCGGCCCGCCGAGGACAAAAAGGCGAAGACCTCGGCGTTCTCCTCCAACCCCCGGGGCAGATCCTTGGCGGCGCCATCCCGGCCCAGGATCAGGTGATCGCAGTGGATGGAGCTGGGCACCGCCACCCGCTTGCGACCCGACTGCATGAACTGAAGCAGGGCCATCTGGGCCGTGGCATCCTGCATGGCCACCCGGTCGGGACGGAGCACCAGCATGGCCTTGCCCCGCTCCCAGGACTGAGTGCCGAAGTCGTCCGCGTGGGACACCAGGATCTTCTCCGCCAGCGTCAGGGGCCGCCCCCAGGTCGCTCGCGCCGCGGGGACGGCCTGCTCCATCCGTCCATAGAGGGTCTTCGCGAGTTCGAGGGTCATGGGAGCTCCCGGAAAAGGGTTCTGGATCATTGGAGGATGAGAAGGGGCCAGCTGTTCCCTCTCGTCCAAAATCGGATGGGAGATCGCCCGAATAAACCGGAGCGACTCATGGCGTCTGAAGAGTAGGAGCCATTCCAGGCCCAGGGCCAGGAGATGTCAAGGCGGAAAAGGCGCCGCAACCTTCCCCTTTACGTCCTGGACTCCGGCGCAGGTGTGGGAGAATCCCCCTTCCAGCAAAGAGCCAGCCTTGAACCCAATCGCACCCTCCTGCGCAACCCACACTTGAGATTCGAGGCCCACGCATGATCCCTGGCCCCGACCTCCACTCCGCCCTCCGCCGGGCCTCCCGTCGCTATCAACTCCTGCGAAGGCCCGGTTCCCTTTGGCTTTGGGGTTATGCCTGGAGCAAGTACCGGATGGATCCGGCCTACCTTCAGGTGGCCGCGCTGATTCCGCCCCAGAGCCTCACCCTGGATCTCGGCAGCGGACTGGCCATGCTCCCGGCCCTGCTGGCCGAGATGGGCGAAGGGCGAAGAGTAATCGGTCTGGAATGGGACGGCACCAAGGTCGAGGCGGCCCAGAGGGCCCTGGGCGATCACCCAGAGCTTCGGATCGAACAGGCCGATGCCTTCGAGGCCCAATTTCCCGCCTGCGATGCCGTGGTACTCATGGACGTCCTTCATTACTTCCCGGAAAATCTCCAGGACCGCCTGCTCGAGAAAGCTCTCGGCACCCTTCGTCCTGGCGGCACGCTGATCATCCGCGAAACCGAGGCCCAGCGAGGCGGCGGGCGGGCCTTCACTCGAGGGCTCGAATGGTTTGCCATCCACTGCGGGTGGAATCGAGGACCGGAGCTGCACTACCGCTCCCGTTCCCAGTGGCTGGCAGCTCTGGAGGCCCTCGGAATCAAGCGGGTCGAAAGCCTCGAATCCTCGCGGTTCACCCCTGGCAATATCCTGGTCCACGGCATCAAGGAGGAGGCTTCATGATCGTCCCCGATATTGACGATTTGATCCTGGAGCATGATGACGAATCCGCCCTGGAAGAATTGGGCCGCAGGGTGCTCAGCCGGGGCCCCTGGACCTCGGTAGCCTTTCTGGTGAAGACCCGCAACGGCCCCGAAGGCGCCTGGGAAGGCCCCTTCCTCTGGCTGCACCGCTACCAGAAGGTGGCCCAGGGCTACAAACTCGTGAGCCGTTTCCACACCACGGAAACCGAACAGTTGGACGGCCTGCTCGAGGCCCTGAAGGACTGGGGATTAACATGAACGAGGGGGACCGCCCGGTCGCTTCGCGCCCTCTGCGTCCCTCTCGTGCTCCCCACGTGGTATCCGGGCAAAGCCCGGCCATTACGTCTGAACACCCGGCTTGATGTGCCGAGGCGCCCCAGTCACCCTCGAGCCATGCGCATCCTGAGAATCCTCTTCCTCCTGACCGCGACATTGCTGCTACAGGCGGGGCCCGTCCTCGTCCTCAGCTTCGATGGCCTTGGAGCGGATCGGTTTTCCAAGGCGACCATGCCCCAGGTCTGGGCCATCGCCCAGGGAGGCCTGCAGGGCCGGGGCATCCCACCCTTTCCCGCCACCACCTTCAACGGCCACGCCACCCTGGCCACGGGCTGCCTGTCCGGTCATCACGGCATCGTGGCCAACGGCTTCTTCGATCCTGGCCTCGGCGTGGTGGGCCACAGCGCCCGAGCCACCTATCTGCAGCGGGAACCCCTCTGGATCGCCGCCACCCGCAGTGGGCTCAGGGCCGCTGTTACCGGTTGGCCTTGTGGCGATGGTCCCTGGCAGGGTGAATCCCCCTGGCGCCTGGTGCCCTTCGGCCCTGACCATACCGATGCGAAGGCCCTCGATTTCGCGGATCGCGCCCTAATGGATGGTGCCGACCTGGTGATGACCTACCTCTCCGGCGTGGACACCGAGGGCCACCAGCATGGACCCACCAGCGCCGTGGTCCTGACCAAGCTCCGCGCCATTGATGCCCAGATGGCCCCCTGGCTCCGGCAGCAGCAGGCCCGCCATCCCGGCCTTCGGATCTGGCTCCTGGCCGATCACGGGATGGCCACCATGGCGCGGCGCATCCACGTTCCCAGCCTGCTGGAGGACCTCCCCGCCCGGGTCGTCGCCCATGGCGGCAGCGCCTACGTCTACCTAGACCGCCCCGGTGATCTCCTGGCGGCCAAGGCCCGGCTGCGTCGAGCGGGCCTGAGGGTCTGGACCCGCTCCGAGCTGCCCGCCCGCTTCGGCCTCGCGGGCACCCTGCGCACCGGCGACCTGACCCTGCTGGCACCTCCAGGCGCATGGCTCTCCCAGGCCCTCACCCCCGAGCAGGACGCCGCCGAGCGCTCAGGGCGCAGCGGCGCCCATGCGTTCCACGGTCAGGATCCCGGCATGGCCACCTGGTTCGTGGTGCTGGGCACCGGACGGCGTGGCCCCGTGGCGGATATTCCCCTGACCGCCGTGGCCCCCACTGTGGCAAAAGAACTGGGCATCCGCTGGCAGGTTGCGCCCGATGGTCCCGTGCGGGCTGACCTGCTCTCGTCCAAGCGCCCTGCGCAACGACTCGCTCCGCAGAAAAGATGACTCGGCCTCCGTTCCGCCGGTGAAGAACCCGGATGCGGCTTTTCCCCCTTCCCGTGGGAAACTGGAGGGCTAGGGTCTGTTTTCGAAGTGGGGTGTGGCCGCGCAAGGGGCACCGCCCAAGGGAGGCAAGGAATGCGACGATGGCCATAGCGGCACTATG
>JAYREN010000230.1:0-4086 GCA_041908845.1 Holophaga sp.
AGGAGAGAAAAGATTAGCAAGAGCCACCGCCCGGGACGACCACGGGCTTCGCTCGACGGAGTGATAAGGTAGGTGAAGTGCTGGAGCGCCCTTGTCCGTCTACATTCTCGCCGCCGCCCGGACTCCCCTGGGTGCCTTCGGAGGCCGCCTTCGGGATGTGAGCCCAACCGACCTCGCCGCCCATGCCCTGCGAGAAACCCTTCATCGCGGCCACGTCGATCCGGGGCGAATCGACCACGTCATCCTCGGTTCTGTCCACACGGGGCTCCAGGGTGGCAACGGAGCCCCGCTTGCTGCCCGCGCTGCGGGCATCCCAGCGGGCGCCCCTGCCTACACCGTTAGCGCAGGTTCCGCCTCAGGTCTGAAGGCCGTGGCCCTGGCCGCCCAGAGTCTCCAACAGGGGCGCGATACTTTCGTCCTGGCGGGGGGCACCGAGAGTTCTTCCCAGACTCCCTATCTCCTGCCCGGGGCCCGGTGGGGTGTCCGGTTCGGGGAGGCGAATCTGTTCGATGGCCTGCTGCTCACCAGCGCCGACTCGACCCAGGAGGCACAAACCATCCAGAAGCGATACCTGATCAGGGATGAAGACCTCGCCGCGTGGACCGCAGTCAGTCGAAAAAAGGTCGCGGCTTCGCATATTGGGCGGGCGCTGGAGATCGCCCCCTTGAGCGTTCTGCACCGGAAACAATCGCAGGTACTCCGCGAGGATGAGTCCCCCGAGGCCTCGCCCATTCCGCTTAGTCCAATAGGCCTGGCTGCTCCCGCCGATGGAGCGGTAGCCCTGCTTCTTTCCTCCACTCTTCCGGCTGAATCCCAGGTCCCCCTGGCGAGGATTCTGGACTGGGTGGAAATGGGGTCCGATTCGGCCGGCGCCGTGCGAGGGTTGCTGCGGCGAATAGGCCTGACCTTCCCGCAGATCGATTGCTGGGAAATCCATGAAGGCTCGGCGGCGCACCTTCTCGCATTCCTCAAAAAAACGCCGGAGATCGATCCGGCACGGGTGAATCTCCAGGGAGGTGCAGTGGCCCTGGGGAACCCCCTCGGAGCCAGCGGCGCCCGCCTCCTGGCATCCCTCGCCTTCACCCTTCAGGCCGAGCAGCTTCAAACCGGCCTCGCCCTGATCCCAGCCATCGGCGGCCCCGGCATCGCCATGGCCATCTCGAGGTCCTGACCATGCGGATTCCCCTGCACATCCTCCCCCACGGCGAGGGCCTACCCCTTCCCGCGTACGCCACTGCCCACGCTGCGGGCATGGACCTGCGCGCCGCCCTCCCCGAATCAGAGCCTAAGACCCTGCTGCCCGGGGCGCGATGCCTAATCCCGACAGGGCTTTCGCTCGCCGTGCCCGTGGGCTTCGAGGCCCAGGTCCGCCCCCGCTCTGGGCTGGCCCTGCGCCATGGCGTCACCGTGCTCAACGCGCCGGGCACCATTGATGCGGATTATCGTGGTGAGGTGGCTGTGGTGCTCATCAACCACGGCGCCGAGCCCTTCGAGGTCCGCCGCGGCGACCGCATCGCCCAGCTCCTGGTGGCCCCGGTCGCCACCTGGGAATGGGCCCCCGAAACCCGCCTCGCCGCCCTCGGCAGAACCGAGCGCGGCGAGGGAGGCTACGGCTCGACCGGCCGCGTTTAAACCTGAACGAGGGGGGCCGCCTGCTCGCCTACGGCTCGCGATGTCCCCCTCGTGCCCCACGCGTAGTCCGGACCAAGCCCGTCCCTCGCGTCTGACCGGAACTACTTCTTGGTGGGGGCGGGCTTGGGAGCAGGCTTGGCCGCAGCGGGCGCAGGAGCACCGGCCTCGTACTTCTTGTCGTAGCGCTTGGCCAATTCATCTGAGAAGGAGGCGATGGCGGCGGAATCGACGGGGATCATGACCTGCTCGTTCCACTGGAGCAGCATCTGGAGCTTCAGCTCCTTGGCGAGATCCATGAGGATGGGACCGATCTCCTGATTGAACTGGCCCATGGCCTTCTGCTGGGCCGTCTGGAATTCCTTCTGGCTGTCCTCCTGGAGGCGCTTGAAGGCCAACTCACCATCCTGGAACTCCCGCTGGAGCTTGGCCCGGCCTTCTTCGCTGAGGGCGGGAGACTTGATCTGCTGCTCCAACTTCTGCATCTCCTCGGCCTTGGCATTGATCTTTTCGCGCAGGGTCTTGCTGAGCACTTCCATCTCGGCGAAGACCTTCTTGGCCCGCACAGAGGTTGTGATGACGCGCTCGGGGGCGAAGACTCCTAGGCGGGTGAGGGGTTCCTGGGCGACGGCGGGAAGGGCGGCGGCCAAGGCCAGGGCGGTGACAAAACGACGCATGTTGACTCCAGAGTGAAAATTCAGTTTAGCGCGAAGGCCGGAATCCGTCCCCAGGGCTTTAGAAGGTGGTCCCGATGCTGAACTGGAAGTCCGTCTTGGACTCGAGATCGAAGGGATAGGGATTCAGCTTCTTGGACCAGATTAGGCGCAGGGGGGCGGGGCTGATGGGCAGGAAGAACCGAAGCTCAACGCCCATGGAACGCACCAGGGTGGGATTGCGATAACTCACAGGGTTGCCGTACGGATCGCTGCCCTTCACGAGATCACGGCTGAACACGGAGGTCCCGGGGGCCCAGGCGTTGCCCGCATCGTAGAAGAGCACCGTGCGGAACTGATCTGCGATCTTGAACTGGTATTCCAGGTTGGCGATGAACTGCTTGTTACCGCCCACCACTACGAGATTGGACGTGTTGTCCGCGTAGACGCTGCCCACCTGACCGTAGCGATAGCCGCGGATGCTGTTCTCGCCGCCGGGCCGGTACATTTCCCAAAGGGGAAGCTGGGCGTTGCTGAGGTTCTTGAGGTAGCCGTAGGTCAGGTTCGCCGCGAAGATGTGGCGCTCGGCGATGTTGCCGATCTTGGTGAACTCCCAGGTGGCACGGTAGAAGGGCTTGTCCGTGCCGAACTGCCAGCCGCCGTATTCCAGGCTCATGGCCAGCTTGGTGCCGGCGGTGGGCTTGAAGGGATGGTTGACCGTGCTGTAGGTGAGGCTCTGGTTGATCGTTGAGGTCAGCTGAGTACTAGAGTCGCGGAAGTAGTAGTTGCGACCACCCTCCAGGCGGATCATGCGGAAGTTATAGCCCACACCATAGGTGGTGAAGAAAGCCCACCGCTTGCCCGGGAAGAAGGTGCTGAGGCGGGTGCCTGTGGACAGCCCCAGGCTGCGAGTGAACTGCTTGTAGGCGTTGGCTACACCCACCCGGGAAGCATCATAGTCCGTGCTGCCATCGGCGATGGAGGCCGACAGGGAGTAGGGCATGTCCATGATGTACGGCTCCGAGAAGGAGACCGAGAAATTCCGCTGGTACTTGCCGCCGTTGTAACTGAAGCCAAGGGTCTCGCCGCCACCTCCCAGGTTCTTGGTGGAGAATTGGACTCCCAGGCTGAACCCGAAGAGGGAACCATAGCCGCCCTGAAAGAGCAGCTCATTGACGCCTGCTTCTTCGCCCTTGATCTTGATATCCACCAGAGGCTTTTCCGGATCAGGCTTGATGTCCGGCTCCTGGTTCTTCACATCGAAGAAGCCCAACTGGCCAAGGCCCGTGAAGGAATCCTTGAAACCTTCCATGCTGAAAGGATCGCCTTCCTTCACCATCAGCGCACGGCGCAGCACCTTGTCCTTGGTGGTGGTATTTCCTTCGAAGGTAATGCGGCGGATGGTGTAGGGCTCGCCCTCGTCGAACTTCAGCGTGGTGTCCACCTTCTTGACGCCGCCCTCTTCGCGCACGTCCAGCTTCTTGTCCGCCCGAAACATGATGTAGCTCAGGTTGGAGTATGTCTCGCGAATCTTGTCCACGCCCTTGTTGAGAGCGTCGAGATCGAAGGGACGCTGCTTGTCCGCGGGCAGATCCTCCGCGGAGGGCTTCAGGTCCAGAAACTTGGCGATCATGGAGCGGTTGTCCCGCTTGGCCTCGGCGATCTTGAGGCGCAGATATTTCTCCCCAGTCTCGTTACGGAAGAGCTTGTTGTTGCCCTCGATCTTGAGTTTGCCCTCGTAGTACTTTTCACCTTCAAGCACGGGGATGGTCAGCGTGGTGCGCAGGTCGTACTTGGGCGACTT
>JAYREN010000231.1:0-4048 GCA_041908845.1 Holophaga sp.
GAGGTCCTTCGCTTGGTGCTATCTCCCGAGGGCCCCCAGGTGGTGCCCGATGTGATCGATATCGTGGAAGGCGAACCGCTGAAGCTGGAACTGGAAGCCTTTTACGCGGCCTGCCAAGGCGAGACTGGGGATATCGTGCCCTGGGCCGACGCCTTCGAGGCCATGCGGGTGGCCGACCAGGTGCAGAAAGCCGTGGCCGAGAGTCTCAAGGAACTGCTCTAGGTTTTCTGGGCGGAGATCGCCATGATCCACTACCGCAGTGGCACCATCCCACCCCCTCACGCCCTCTCGGCGCTTTATGAAGATGCCCGCATGGCCCGGCCCACCCGGGACCACGCTGCCCTCGCGGTGCTCTGCGAGCGGGCCAGCGTGCTGCATGCGGCCTTTCTCTCCGAGCGCCTAGTGGGCTTCCTGCGGGGCTGGACCGATGGCATCCGAGACGGCTTCATCGCCGACCTGACCGTACATCCGGACGTGGCCAAGGAGGGCGTGGGGCGGGAGCTGCTGCGCCTGGCCTGCGCAGAGAGCCCCTCGGTTTGCTGGATCCTGCCGGGGACTGCCCTCGGGAAAGGGGTTCCGAAAGGGGAGCTGGAATCCCTGGGATGGAAGCCCCTGGGTGGCGGGTGGACGTTGCCGGGCGAAGCCTGATCGGGAGCTCCCATGCCTTTCTTCGATCTCGCCTCCCTGGCCAAGCCCCTGGTCACCGCGCCACTGGCGCTCCAACACCTGGACCTCGACCTGGATCGCCGGAAACAGCTGGGCTTCAGCGACCGGCAGAGCCCGCTGACGGTGCGCCAGCTGCTGTCCCACTCTGCCGGGCTGCCCGCCTGGCTGCCCTATACGGGTGAATCCCTGGCCGAGCAGATACGCCGAGGGCTGCCCGCCGAGGGGGCTCACCCGCTCTTCCGGCGCGGGACCCAGGGGCTGGCAGTCTATTCAGACTTGGGGTACCGCCTGCTGGCGGAACTGCTCGAGCTGGAGACGGGGCGCTCCTTTACGGGCCTCGGAGCGGAGACCACCGGTTTTCTCCCGACCCCTTGGCCCAAGCCCGCCCAGAGGGTTCCCGATGGGCCGGATGCCGACGCCTGGCGGATCGCGGAGCCCGGGCTTCCCCTTCCTCCCCGGACCGACAACCTGCCCCACGATGCCAATGCGAGAGCGGGAATGCGTGGTCACGCCGGTTTTGGCTGCACTCCGCAACAGATGAAGGCGTGGCTCCAGCGGTGGGCAGGCTCCCGTAGTCCGGCCCGCATGGCGGTGGAGACGGCCCGCGCGGCCGATGGCACCGTCTGGGGACTGGGGCTGCAGAGGGTCTTCGACGGGGCCTGGCGTTTTGGACAGCTGCTGTCCCGGATTCCCATGGGCATCCAGGGCACGCATGTGCTGGCTTCTACCGAGGACGGGCTCCCGGAATCCCTGCCCGAACCCAAGGCCGGCACGGGCAAGCCCACGGCCTTCTGGATGCACTTCGCCTACACGGGGCCCGCCCTCTTCATCCGTCCCGAAGATGGCCTGTGCCTGTGTCTGCTGCTGCATCGCCGCGGCCCCCAGGGGGAGATCCTGGACCTGGATACCCTGCGGGCCCGCCGTTGGCGGATGCTGGAAGGGTTCCTGGCGCAGTTCTGAAATAGATCCACCACCAAGGCGCGGAGAAATGCCAAGGCGCACCAAGAAAAGCTGTAGGGCAAGTAGGGAGGATGATCTGGCTGCCCTCCTTTCCTCTTCTTCTTCGTGCCTCTTGGCGTTCTTTGTGTCTTGGTGGTGGATCTTTTCCTCTCGTCTGGTCACAGTTCATGCGTCATCGAACAGCCCGTTCCTGTGCGCTGAGAGTATCCCAGCGGTTAATCTGGCTGGATGAACGGTCTTTCCCGACTCCTTCCCCTCCTCGTGCTCGCGGCGCCGGTCTCGGCGGAGATTCCCATTCGCGTCGGCCTCGACACCCAGAATCTCGAGTGGATCGTGAGCCTCGAAGGGGGCGGAGAGGTCTGCAGTCGGGCCGGGAAACCTTTGATGAAAATCCCGGCGGGCGAGAAGGTGCGGATCTGGTGGGATAGTCGGGGCGAGGCGGATCCCACGGATGAATTCAGGATCCAGGTGGGGGGAGCCGTCACGCTGGAGAGCGCCGAGGCCCTCATGAAGCGGCTGCGCGAACTGGGCGAGCAGCCCGAGCGTTTGCGGGTTTCCGATGGAGGAACCTGGCGGGTGTTGACGGGCCACTTCGCCACGGCGGAATCCGCCGAACCCATCCTCCAGAAGCTTATGGGCGTTGGTTTCGACGAGCTGTGGGTCTCTACGGAGAAGCGCCCCGGCAAGCCTCGCAAGGGCAGGGCCCTCTACGCCATCACGGAGCGTTATGAGCGTCGCGCCCTGCCCGTGGAGGGCGTCTCCTTCAAGGCCGCGGGAGAACTCACCACCGTGGTGGGCAAGGGACGGTACCGGGGGCGCATCGAGATCTATCCCAACGCCCAGGGGCGCCTCACGGTGATGAACCGCGTGGAGCTGGAGACCTACCTGCGGGGCGTCGTGCCCAAGGAGATGGGGGCCTGGGAATTCCCGAGCCTCGAGGCCCTGAAGGCCCAGGCCGTCGCCGCCCGCACCTATGCGGTGGCCAACCGCGGCAAGCGCGCCAAGGAGGGCTTCGATCTGCTGGATACGGTGGCCGACCAGGTGTACGGGGGCCGGGATGGCGAACAAAGCCTGACGGACCGGGCCATCGAGGAAACTCAGGGCCTGGTCGCGACCTATGGCGGCCAGCCCATCCAGGCGCTCTTCATGGCCAACAGCGGCGGCGCCACCGTGGACAATCGCTATGTGTTCGGAGGCGGCGCCACGCCCTACCTTCAGTCCGCCACCAACTACCTGGAGAAGGCCAGCACGCTGACCTTCAAGGGCGCGGTCGCACCCGTCGGCGATCAGGGGTGGCTGGGTCTGGATCTGCTGCGCCTCGCCGCATCGGATCTCATTCCCGCCGCCTGGCTGGATCCAGCGCGAATGGCACAGCCCCTGCGGGTGGCCGATCTGAAGGGCCCCGTGGAAGCCCTCGCGATGCGTCTCTCACTGTCCGTGCCCCCGACGAGCGGAGCCCAGGGAAAGGATCTGTTCCTCTGGATGGCCCGCAGCCTGGGCTTCGACCGTGTGGTGCGGGGACAGGAACGGGCTCAGGATGCGGCCTACTTTCTGTCGGACCTGGGATTGAAATCCGAAGAGCTGCTGCTGGCGGGCTTCCTGGCTCGGCGGGGCCTCGTGCCACCCAGCCTCTGGAAGAATGCCGCTCCGACCCTGGGACAGGGCCTGCAGGTGCTGGGGAAACTCTGGCAGGAACTGGAACCTCTCGAACTCTCGGAGGGAACCCTTTTGAGGGATGGCCAGGTCCGGGTGAAGAATGCGGGGCCGGGCCCTCTGGCCCTCGCGCCTTCGATGTTCCTGGCGGAAGAGGCGCCGGGGGGAAGTCTGCGCCTGGTAGGCGAGAGCGCCATCCAGGTGGGCGATCGCATCCGTTGGATGCCCCGGGAGGGCGGTTCGCGCCTGCTGGTGCGACGGCTGGATCCGGACGGTGCCAGCCTGGATCGCTACAATCCCACCGCCCATTGGAAGCAAGACGTGAAGGAGGCGGACCTCCTGGCCCGCCTGCAGCAGAAGACGGGCGCCCATTCCCTGGGAGGCCTCGAATTGCAGCACAACGATCAGGGGCGCGTGCTGGAGCTCACGGTGCGCGATAACGCGGGCCGGGCCTTCCGATTCACCGGCATGCGCATTCGGGGGCTGCTGGGGCTCAAGGACAACGTCTTCAATTTCATCCAGACCGGCACCCGCCCCAATCGTCGCTGGACCTTCTATGGTCGCGGCTGGGGCCACGGGGTGGGCATGGATCAGACCGGCGCCTACGGCTACGCCCTGGAAGGGTGGACCTTCGATCAGATCCTCAAGCACTACTACCGGGGCATCGAGCTGAAGAAGGTGGAGTGAGGGTTTTTATGGCCCGGGCGCAGGGTGCTGAAAAGCTGAACCACAGAGGGCGCCGAGGTAAAAATGAGGACGCAGAGAAAAG
>JAYREN010000232.1:0-4029 GCA_041908845.1 Holophaga sp.
CCGATTTCAAGTCGGGCCGCGTAAAGTTCGGAAAGCTTTACGATTACGGCGTGATCCAGAACCTCCATGACACGGCCGAGGTCAAGGCCGGTGCCATGGGATGGGGCGATGCCACGACCAACACCATGACCATCAACGACAGATACGAATCCACGGCGCTCCCGGCAGAACGACCGGAGCGGAAGGCTTCGAGCCTGCTCATGCTGGCCTCGACGATGGTTCACGAATATGTCCACATGGGTCAGAAGCACCCGGACCTGAAGCCCGAGTTCGAGGAACCGGCCTACCGAGCGCAGGAGGTTTCCATCTCGAACTGGATCAACCTCCTGGAGACCGAGTCGCGCAAGGCTTCGGGACCGGACCGCGACAAGCGCCTGGGGGAGATCAAGGGGCTGCTCGACCACATCAGCGGGGAAATCGCCGGGCTCAAGGATGCGACGACTCGGGGGGTGGCCAGCGGGTTCATCCGCAAAGCCACCACCTGGAACTGGGATGCTCTGAGCGCCAAGCTGAAACAGGTCAGCCAGGGGATTACCGCCCTGAAGGCTGGATCCGGGGGAACCACTGCTCCTTCGATTGCCACCTGGTCGGGGGTATGGATCACGAATTTCGGTCCCCTGACGCTCACTCAACGGGGTTCCAGCGTCTCCGGGACCTACAGCCATGATGGGGGCAGCCTGACGGGCACGGTGAATGGTTCAGGCCTCACGGGAACCTGGGTTGAGCGGGACGACCGGGGCACCTTTTCCTTCCAGATCAGCGCGGACGGTGCCTCGTTCACGGGCTCCTGGAAAGAAACCCATCCAAGCCCCTCCCAAGGGGGGCCCTGGAGTGGCAAGCGCAAGTAGGCTTTTCTGATCGGTCTTGCCGGAGTCCACATGAACGAGCTGCCCTTGACCCAACGCCCCGCCTGGCAGGCCCTGGCGGCCCATTTTGACGCTGTGAAGCACCTCCACCTGCGGGAGCTCTTCGCCCAGGATCCAAGCCGGGGCGAGCGCTACACCTGCGAGGCGGCGGGGCTCTTCCTGGACTATTCCAAGCACCGCATCACGGACGAGACTCTGTGCCTGCTGCTGAACCTCGCCACCGAGGCCGATCTCCAGGGCCACATCGCTGCCATGTTCCGGGGCGACCGCATCAATGTGACCGAGGATCGCGCGGTGCTCCACACGGCGCTGCGGGCGCCCAAGGGCAGGCGCATCGAAGTGGATGGCCAAGATGTGGTGCCGGGTGTTCACGCCGTGCTGGATCGCATGGTGGCCTTTGCGGAGCAGGTGCGCGGGGGCGTGTGGCGGGGCCACACCGGCAAGCCCATCCGGAACATCGTGAACATTGGCATCGGCGGCTCGGATCTCGGCCCCGTCATGGCCTTCGAGGCCCTGAAACACTACGCCACCCGCGAGCTCACCTTCCGCTTCGTCTCCAACGTCGACGGCACGGACTTCGCCGAGGCCACCCAGGATCTGGCGCCGGAGGAAACGCTCTTCATCGTGGCGTCCAAGACCTTCACTACCCAGGAGACCATGACTAATGCCGCCACGGCCCGAGCCTGGTGTCTGAGCGCCCTGAAGGACGAAGCCGCCATCGCCCGGCACTTCGTGGCCCTCTCCACCAGCGCCGACAAGGTCGCGGCCTTCGGCATCGATCCGGCCAACATGTTCGGTTTCTGGGATTGGGTCGGTGGCCGCTACTCCATGACCAGCGCCATCGGGCTGTCCACGCTGCTGGCCATCGGGCCCGAGGCGTTCCGCGACCTGCTGGTGGGCTTTCACGCCATGGACGAGCACTTCCGCACGGCGCCCTTCGAGAAGAATCTGCCGGTGCTCATGGGCCTCATCGGGCTCTGGTACACCTGCTTCTTCGATGCCCAGGCGGTGGCGGTGCTGCCCTACGACCAGTATCTGAAGCGGTTTCCCGCCTACCTGCAGCAGCTCATCATGGAGAGCAATGGCAAGGGCACCACCCTGGCGGGCGCGCCGGTGGACTATCAGACCAGCGCCATCTACTTCGGCGAGCCCGGCACCAACGGCCAGCACAGCTTCTACCAGATGATCCACCAGGGCACCAAGCTCATCCCTTGCGACTTCATCGCCTTCGCCAAGAGCCTGAATCCCCTGGGCCGCCACCACGATCTGCTGATCTCCAACGTGCTGGCCCAGGCCGAGGCCTTGGCCTTTGGCAAAACGCTGGAGGAAGTGAAGGCCGAAGGCGTGCCCGAGGCGCTGGCCCCCCACAAGGCCTTTCCGGGCAACCGCCCCTCCAGTTTCCTGATGGCCGAGCGCCTCACCCCCGCCGTGCTGGGTTCCCTGGTGGCCCTCTACGAGCACCTGGTCTTCACCCAGGGCGTCCTCTGGGGCATCGATCCCTTCGACCAGTGGGGCGTGGAATTGGGCAAGGCACTCGCGGGGCGGATACTGCCGGAGCTGGAGAGCGCCGCCGAACCCGAACCGAGGCACGATAGCTCGACCAATGCACTGATCGCGAGATACCGGCGGCTCAGAGGTTGCTGAAGCGGGGATGGAGGCCGTGAAATGAACGTCGAAAACCCGAATCCCGCGCATCGCATCGCACTCTTCCAGAAGAAGGAAATCCGGCGGACCCTCCACAACGGCGAATGGTGGTTTGTCATTACGGACGTGATCGCCGCGCTGACGGATTCTGTGAATCCCCAGGGTTACCTGAAGGACATGCGCCGCCGGGATCCCGAGATCTCCAAAGGGGGGGGGCAAATTGCCACCCCCCTTCCCATTCCGACCGCAGGGGGAGTCCAGAACCTTAATTGCGCCAACACCGAAGGCTTGTTCCGCCTGATTCAGTCTATTCCCAGCCCCAAGGCCGAGCCCTTCAAGCGCTGGCTGGCGCGGGTGGGATACGAGCGCATTCAGGAAATCGAGGATCCAGAGTTGGCCTCCAAGCGCACCCGGGCCATCTACAAGGCCAAGGGTTACTCCGATGACTGGATCGAGAAGCGGATGCGCGCCATTGCCATCCGGGATGAACTCACGGACGAGTGGAAGAAACGCGGTGTGCGGGAACAGCGGGAATACGCCATTCTCACCGCCGAGATTTCCGAAGCCACCTTCGGCCTTACGCCCAGCCAATACACGGCGCTGAAGGGACTGGGGCGCGAGAACCTGCGGGACCACATGAACGATCTGGAGTTGATCTTCTCCATGCTGGGAGAGGCCGCCACCACCGAGATCGCCCGCAACACAGGCGCCCAGGGTTTTCCCGAGAACCAACAGGCTGCCCATGCCGGGGGCACCGTGGCCGGGAATGCCCGCAAGGAACTGGAAGCCAAGAGCGGTCGAAAGGTTGTCAGCCGTGAGAACTACGTATCCCTGACTCAATCGGAGAAGAAGGCCAAGAATCTGGAGGATGGGAAAGCCACGGTGGTGGCCAAAAAATCGCGCAGCAAGAGGGGCTGATATCTCGGCGAAGCACCCATTTCTCGATTTTTTGCGGATCTATGAAGAGGCGTGTCGCATGGGTTCGTCGCCTTGCATGCTGTGGCGAAAAAGCTCAACGCGGAGGCGCGGAGAATCCCGAGGATCGCGGAGGTAAAAGCCGGTATGGTTCGCAGGGACTTGCGTGGTTCGCCGGTTTTGTATCTTCGGTGCGATCGGGGTGAAGGAATTTTAATTTGTTCTTCGGAAATTTTCCAGAAAGGTTCAGCGGATATCAAAAAATAAATAATATTCTTGAGCGACGAGTTAGGTTCTGAACTCGTTGAAAAAAGTCTGGTCAATTTCATATGTTTTGACCGAGTTGAGGCCAAGTTCGAATGATTCGAGCATCTCAACAAGCTTTTCACCATCAATCAACTCAATGGGTGGAACTCCATCGCGAGAGGCTTCTCTGCGGGCTTCTGCGGTGAAAGTTCCAGTGGTGATGATGATACCTTTGTCGGCTCGCCCAG
Source organism: Holophaga sp. (assembly GCA_041908845.1). GTDB lineage: Bacteria > Acidobacteriota > Holophagae > Holophagales > Holophagaceae > JAYREN01. The sequence continues at coordinate 3,920 of JAYREN010000232.1, forward strand.
CCATCGCACCCCTAAACCTGACCTAATCACCCTTGATGGGAAAAGGCGTTGAAACCCGCACCGCAGTTGGAACTTAGTGGGTTTATGGTATCACCCAATGGGTGATGACT
>JAYREN010000233.1:0-3984 GCA_041908845.1 Holophaga sp.
AGCGGAGATCCAACTCGCTGGCCAGGGCCTTCACGGTAACCTGCCGAGCGCCGTCCAGGGTGGGCTGGGCGTTGAGGGTGAGCTGCACGGGCTTGCCCGCCTTGTCCTCCAGCAGCCGGTAGGGGTTGTCGTCGGTCTTCAGTTCCACGCCGTCGATGGCCAGCAGGAACTCGCCCTCCTTGGCCTGGGTGCCGGGCTCGGTGAGGGGCGAGCGGAAGCGCCCGTCCCAGTTCTCGCCCTGGAAGATCTTCTCGATGCGGAAGCGGCCCGAAGGGTGGGCCTGGAAGTCGCAGCCGAGCATGCCGCCTTCTACCCGGGGAATGCGAGGCTCGTCGCCCTCGCCGATGTAGGTGTGACCGGCCTCCAGCTCGCCGATCATCTCGCCCAGGATCCAGTCCAGTTCAGCGCGGTGGGTCACGAAGGGCACGAGCTGTCCGTAGCGGGCCTTCATGGCCTTCCAGTCCGCGCCGTGGAGCTTGTCGTCGTAGAACCAGTCCCGGAAGATGCGCCAGCCATCCTCGAAGATCTGCCGGTACTCGGCCCGGGGATCGAGCTTCACCCGCAGGCCGGAGAGGTCCAGGCGTCCATCGCCGGAACTGAGCCCCGCCTTGGCATCGGCGATGCCCCAGTCGGCCCCGGCCTGGTAGAGCAGCTTCTTGCCATCGGGGGCCAGTTCGAAGCGGTTCACGCCCTCCATGACCTTTTCTTCCTTGCGGTCCTTCAGATCGAAACGGTAGAGAGAGCCGGGGCCGCCCTCCCCACCGCGCAGATAGTAAAGGGCCTCGTCCGTGGCGGCCAGGGCGTTGTAGGTGTCGGCCTTGAGGCCCGGCAGAGCCAGGGTGCGGGCCTGGAAGCCCTCGGGCACGAGGCGCACCACGGGCCTGGGCGCATCCTTCTTTTCGTCCTTGGCCTTGGCTTTTTGGCTGTCCTTCTTCTCATCCTTGGCCTCGGCCTCCTTGCCCTTTTCCTCATCGCTCTTGAGGGGGAAGAGGGGCGCGGCCTCGGGATCCAGGGAGGCCACGAAGATGCGGGTGGCCCGGGTGTAGAGGAAGTCGAACTCGAAGGTGCTGAAGGTGATGTTGAAGTCGCGGTTGGAGAGGAAGAAGAGGTGCTTGCCGTCGGCGCTCCAGGCGGGGTTCCAGTCGGCGCTCAGGCCGTCCCCCAGGGGGTAGGTGCGCTTCTGGTCCAGGGAGTAGAGGGTGATGCCCATGAGGCGGCTGGGGTGGCTCTTGCCATAGGCCAGCCAGCGGCTGTCCGGGGACCAGCGGTAGTCATCGAGGTCCTCCTGCTGGCCCTTGTCCACATCCGTGAGGGCGCCGGTGGCCACGTCCAAGATGCGCAGGCGCTGCCTGCGGTCGCCGAAGGCGAGCTTGGTGGAATCGGGGCTCCACTTGGGGTCGTAGCGCCAGATGTCGCCATCGGTGGTGAGGCGCCGGGGCTGGCCACTGCCGTCCTGGGCCCGGAGGTAGATCTCGTACTCGCCGCTCTGGTCCGAGAGGTAGGCGATCCACTTGCCGTCGGGACTCCAGGCCGGGGACAGCTCGCGCACGCCCTGGCTGCGGGTGAGATTGCGGGTGGCGCCGTCCTTGGCGGGCACAGAGAAGAGTTCGCCCCGGGCCTCGAAGACCGCCCGAGCGCCGCTGGGGGAGAGACTCGCCCCGGCGATGTTGGCCTTCACATCCTTGAAGAAGGGCTGCATCAGGGGCGCCTCGGCTTTCAGCTGCACCGGGATTTTTTCGGTCTTCTCGGTCTTGAGATCGAAGCGGTACAGCCAGCCCCCGTTCATGAACACGATAGCCTCGCCCCCCAGGGCGGGCCACAGCACGTCGTATTCACTGAAGTTCGTGAGCTTCCGGGTGGCACGGGTCTTCAGATCATAGGCGAAGAGATTGAGGGTGCGGTCCCGGTCGGAGGTGAAGTACACCGTGTCGCCGTGCCACATGGGGAAGTTGTCGGTGCCGCGCCAGGTGGTGATCCGCTCGGAGCGGTTAGCAGTCAGATCGTAGAGCCAGACATCCTGGGCCCGGCCCCCCAGGGTGCGCTTCCAGGTGCGGAACTCGCGGTCCACGGGGCAGTAGGCCAGGCGCTTGCCATCGGGCGAGAAGGAGGCGCTGCCGCCCGAGGGCAGCGAGAGGGGCGTCTCTAGGCCGCCCTTGGGATCCACCAAGTGGTAGCGCCCCATGCGCTCGCCCCAGGGGGTGCGGGCCATGCGCACCAGGATCTTGCCCTCGGGGCTCCAACCCAGGATCCAGTTATCGAAGCCGCCCCTGGGTGGCATCTGGCCCGCATCAGTGTAGAAGGTGAGCTGGCGGGCGTCGCCGCCCTCCGAGGGCATCACGTAGACCTGGCGGGAACCCGTGTATTCCGCCGTGTAGGCGATCCACTTGCCGTCCGGCGAGATGCGGGGCGTGAGTTCCTGGCCCGCGTGGGCCGTGAGGCGCCGGGCCGCGCCGCCCGCCGTGGGCACCCGCCAGATGTCACCGCCGTGCACGAACACCACGAAATCCTTGTGAATGTCCGGGAAGCGCAGCAGCCTTCCCTCGGGGGCGGCCGAGGCGAACAGGACGCCGAGGCAGGACAGGGCCAGGGACCGGAACAGGCGGGTTTTCACGGAACCTCCGAATACGGGCATGAACCAGTAGAATCAACCCATGCCGCGTCCTTCGCAAGACAACGATACAAACACCAAGACCCGGGCCAAGGCCAGACTGCAGCCCCCGGTGATGTGGAAGGTGCTCCTGCACAATGACGACTACACCACCCAGGATTTCGTGGTGTGGGTGCTGCGGGAGGTCTTCCGCAAACCCGAACCCGAGGCCGTGCGCATCATGCTGGATGTGCACAAACGCGGCAAGGGCATCGCCGGAATCTATCCCTTCGATATCGCCGATACCAAGATCGCGCAAGCGAAGGCCCTGGCCGAGCGCAACGAGTTCCCCCTGCTCTGCACCCTGGAGCCCGAATAATGCCCCGACCGGCTCCCGCCCTCACTCCTACCCTGCAGAAGTGCCTCCAGCAGGCCTTCCTGCTGGCCCGCACCTCGCGCCACGAATACCTGACCCTGGAACACCTGCTCCTCGCCCTCCAGGAGGATGCCTTTGTCCGCGAGGCCCTGGCGGCCTGCGGTGGCCAGTCCTCCGCGCTCAAGGCCGAACTGGAGACCTTCCTGAAGGACCAGATGGAAGTCCTCCCCGAGCCGGAGGATGTCGAACCCTCGCCCACCCTGGGCTTCAACCGGGTGATGGAGCGGGCCATCCTCCACGCCCTCAGCGCGGAAGCCCCCACCGTGGACAGCGGCGCCATCCTGGCCGCCCTCATCCAAGAGAAGGAGAGCCACGCGGCGTACTATCTGCAGAAGCAGGGCGTGACCAGGCTGCCCCTGCTGCGCCACCTCTCCCATGGCGGCACCCAGACCCCGGAGCCGGAAAGACCCGCCGAGGCCCCCGCCCCGCCCGCCGAGGAGGAAGAAGGCGCGCCCGCCAAGGATCCCCTGGCGGCCTATGCGGTGGACCTGGTGGCCAAGGCCGGGGAAGGCCGCATCGATCCCCTCATCGGCCGCGAAAGCGAGCTGGAGCGGGTGGTGCATGTGCTCTGCCGCCGCCGCAAGAACAACCCCCTGCTGGTGGGTGAAGCGGGGGTGGGCAAGACTGCCATCGCCGAGGGGCTGGCCCTGCGCATTCTGGCAGGCCAGGTGCCGGATTCCCTCAAGGAGGCGCCCTTCTTCGCCCTGGACATGGGCTCGCTGCTGGCGGGCACCCGCTACCGCGGCGACTTCGAGGCCCGGGTCAAGGCCGTGCTGGAGGCCCTGGCCAAGCGCCCCGGCGCCCTGCTCTTCATCGACGAGATCCACACCCTGGTGGGCGCAGGCAGCGTGTCCGGCGGCAGCCTGGACCTGTCCAACCTGCTCAAGCCCGTCCTCCAGAGCGGTGAGCTGCGCTGCCTGGGCGCCACCACGTACCAGGATGTGAAGCAGGGCTTCGATCG
>JAYREN010000234.1:0-3934 GCA_041908845.1 Holophaga sp.
ATTGGTTTCGATACGGGTGAGGATGGGCGCGGGACCCGCCTGGGCCGCCTGGAGGGTGGCGGTGAACTTGTGGCTGTGGGCGGGCACCACGCGGTCATCGTGGTCGCCAGTGGTGATCAGGGTGGCCGGGTACTTGGTGCCGGGCTTGAGGGTGTGGAGGGGGCTGTACTTGATGAGGTTGTCGAAGCCCTCCTTGGTATCCGAGGACATGTAGTCGCTCTGCCACATCCAGCCGATGGTGAACTTGTGGTAGCGCAGCATGTCCAGCACGCCGACTGCGGGGATGGCGGCGCCGAAGAGCTCGGGGCGCTGAGTCAGGCAGGCACCCACCAGCAGGCCGCCGTTGGAACCACCGTGGATGGCCAGCTTGGGGGTGGAGGTGTATTTCTCCTGGATCAGCCACTCCCCGGCGGCAATGAAGTCGTCAAAGGTATTCTGCTTCGTTTCCCGCTTGCCGGCGGCCCACCAATCCTTGCCGTACTCGTTGCCGCCCCGCAGGCAGGCCACGGCGTAGACGCCGCCCATCTCCATCCACACGAGGTTGGCGGGGCTGAAGCCGGGCGCCTGGGGGACGTTGAAACCGCCGTAGCCATAGAGCAGGGTTGGGTTTAGGCCGTCCAGCTTCAGGCCCTTCTTGTGGGCCAGGAACATGGGCACCTTCGTCCCGTCCTTGCTGGGGTAGAAGACCTGCTTCACCTCGAAGTCGCTGGGGTTCACATCGACCTTGGGCTGACGGAAGACCGAGGCCTTGCCGCGCTTGAGGTCGTAGCGGTAGGTGGTCGGCGGCAGATTGTAGGAGGTGAAGGTGTAGAAGACTTCTGTGTCCTTGCGCTCACCGCCAAAGCCCATGAGGCTGCCGATATGCTCCTGCTGGATGGTCCTGAGATACTTGCCTTTGAGGTCGTAGAACTTGACGGTGTTGAGGGCATCGATGCGCCAGGTGACGGCCAGGGTGTTGCCCAGCAGGCTCACGCCGCCGATCACATCACGGTTGGTGGACTGGGGCACGATCTCCTTCCAGGCCTTGGGATCTGGGTTCAGACGGTTCACGGCGATTACGCGACCCCGGGGAGCCTCGAAATCCGTGGAGACATAGAACGTGTCGCCATCGTTGCCGAGGATGCCGTAGGATCCATCAAACTTGTCGAAGAGGGGCTGCACGGGGCTATCAGCCTTGGTCAGATCCTTGATGAATACGCGGTTGCGCCGCTCGGTGCCCTGGCTCTGGCCGATGACGAGGAAGTGGCCATCGTCGGTGACGCTGCAGTGGAACCCCCAGTCCGGCTGGTCGGGGCGCTCGTAGACGATCCTGTCCGCGCTCACGGGCGTGCCCAGTTTGTGGAAGAAGAGCTTCTGGTGTTTGTAGACGGCGGTCAGGGCCTTGGAAGCCTCTACGGCCGGATAGTTCGAGTAGTAGAAGCCGCTGCCGTCCTTGGCCCAATCGTTCACGCCCACGCGGCCCGCAGGCAGGGCATCGGGGAGATCCTGGCCCGTGGCCACTTCACGAATTTTCCAGGTGGTGACATCCGCGCCCGCCTTGGACAGGCCGTAGGCCATGTACTTCCCATCCTCACTGAAAACAAGGCCTGCCAGGGACACGGTACCGTCCTTGCTGAGGGTGTTGGGGTCCAGCAGCACGCGGCCCTTCTCTTCGAGCTTGTCCGTGAGGTAGAGCACCGACTGGTTCTGCAGGCCGGTGTTGTAGCTGTAGACGTAGTAGCTTCCGTGCTTGCGCGGGGCCCCGAACTTTTCGTAGTTCCAGAGCTGGGTCAGGCGTTCCTTGATACGGGTGCGCTCAGGAATTCCGGCGAAGTACGCTTCGGTGACCTTGTTCTGGGCTTCCACCCAGGCCTTGGTATCCAGGCTGTGGTCATCCTCCAGCCAACGGTAGGGATCGGGAACCTGGGTTCCGAAGTAGGTATCCACCACGTCCAGCTTGCGGGTGGCCGGGGCCTTGAAGGGCGCCTGGGCCACTAACGCACAGATGGAAAGGGACAGGGCCAGGATGGGGCGGAAGCGCATGGGCATCTCCTGTGAGAGGGAGTAGTGTAGCATCGTGACGCGATGCTTGCGTTTCACGCCTGTCACGGAGAGGTGCTAGGCTTCGTCCCATCACCACTTCAATGGGGAGCCCCATGGTCGCATCCGCCAAGAAGGTGTTCGTTCTTGACACCAATGTCCTGCTTCACGATCCCCAGGCGATCTTTCGCTTCCAGGAGCACGACATCGTGATCCCCATCGTGGTGATCGAGGAAATTGACACTTTCAAGAAGGATCAGACCGAAATTGGCCGCAACGCTCGCTCCGTTTCCCGGCAGCTGGACAAGTTGCGGAAGCTCGGCAGCCTCAGCGAGGGCGTCACCATGGAGGGCGGCGGCACCCTCAAGGTGGATGTGGCGCCGTACCGACAGGATCTGGGGTTCTCCACCCTGGACAAGCACAAGGCCGATAATCAGATCCTGGCCTGCGCCCTGGCGCTGCTTAAGGAACGCAAGGAAAAGGTGGTGCTCGTCAGCAAGGACACCAACCTGCGGATTAAGGCCGATGCCGCGCGGTTGGAGGCCGAGGACTACACCACGGACCGGGTGGAGCTCGATGGCCTCTATACGGGCACGGACCAGTGGGAGGTGGACGGCGTGCAGGTGGATCTCGTCTACGAGGGTGGGCTGCTGCCCGAGGAAACGCATCCCCTGCATCCCAACCAGTTCGTAACACTGCAGGACCGCACCAACGAAAGCCATACGGCCGTTGGCCGCTTCTATGCCGCTGACGGGCGCGTCCATCCCCTCAAGCGTATGGAACAGCCGCCCTGGGGCATCAAGGCCCGCAATCGCGAACAGCAGTTTGCGCTGGAACTGCTCCTCGATGATTCGATCCAGGTGGTGACGCTGCTGGGCAAGGCCGGCACGGGCAAGACGCTCCTCGCCATCGCCGCGGGCCTGCAGCAGGTCGTGGACGACGAGCGCTACAACAAGCTGCTGGTGAGCCGTCCCGTGATGCCCATGGGCCGGGACCTGGGATTCCTGCCGGGCGATGTCGGGGAAAAGCTCCGTCCCTATATGCAGCCCATCTATGACAACCTGGATTTCATCGTGGCGGCCAACACCGAGATGCGGCGCCGCTCCAGCATGACCGTGGGCCAGCTGGAGGAGGGCGGCTATCTGAGCGTCGAACCCCTCACTTACATTCGCGGGCGTAGTATCCCCAACCAGTACATCATCGTGGACGAGGCCCAGAACCTGACGCCCCACGAGATCAAGACCATCCTTACTCGGGCGGGCGAAGGTGCCAAGGTCGTGCTCACCGGTGATCCCTACCAGATCGACAACCCCTATGTGGATGCCAGCACCAACGGCCTGAGCTACCTCGCCGAGCACTTCAAGCACTTGGATATCTCGGGGCACGTGACCCTGATGAAGGGCGAGCGTTCCCGCATGGCCGAGCTGGCCAGCAACCTCCTGTAGGAGCACCCTCCCATGGCGGACAGCGGCTGGGACAACGGGGGCATCCCCCAAGGCAAGAAAAAAGGCATGCCCGTCTGGGGCAAGGTGCTCGCGGGGTGCGGCGTGGCGGTGCTCCTGCTCCTGGCCACCTGCGTGGGGGCGGTTTACTGGGGGGTGGGGACAGTGTCCCAGAAGGCGGATCAGGCCTGGTCCCAGATGGACCAGACCGTTCGCAGTTTGAGGACCGAGCAGGGGGCGAAGGCGTTGTACCTGGCCAATCCGGGGCTGGTGAATGCCTATCCGACCGAGGAGGACTTCCTGAAGGCGGCCGAGGGCTGGCGCGACAAGTTAGGTGAGTTCCCCGCCCGGCGGCCCAGCATCAAGGATCTGGTTGAAGAAAAGAACGGAGGCGGGCACTTCAATCTCGAATCCAGGAAGTCCACGACCCGGGTCGAGTATCTGATCCCGAAGGGGGGGCGCCTGCACCTGGT
>JAYREN010000235.1:0-3918 GCA_041908845.1 Holophaga sp.
CCTCCAGCCCCGACACCCTATCCATGGCCATCGGTCCCTCCGTCGGTAAGTCCGCAAACTCACCTTACGGACCCGGTGGCCAACCTATGTGGCCTCGGCTCTTACACCACTTGGGGGGACTCTATCTCGACGAAGTGATGGAAGGCGCCTGAACGCCATTTGAATTCAAAGAAGAAAATTCACCACGAAGGCACGGAGGACACGGAAGAAGGAAGGATCAGGGGAGAACAAGTCATACCCAGCCTTGCAGGTCTCGAATCATTTCTCCGTGTTCTCAGTGTCTCAGTGGTGCATTCAGCTTTCCTGATTTTCAACGAGACTCAGCCAACAAAAGGGAACCGCGAAAGTCGCGAAATGCGCGAAAAACGATGCGAAGAGGCGGCCGCCGTACCGATTCTCTTTCGCGCGCCCGAAGGGCGTTTCGCGGTTAATTCTTTCTCTGGCTCGCAGAATGTCTTCCCAATCACCCGGCGAACGATTGGATGTGGATCATCTGCTCTCAATAGATGAGGCTGAGAATGCTTGGTAATCAGGTCAGCTTTATGATCGCAACTTGGTATGAACGTCTATTTCCAGTGCTTCTCCACGAAGGCGTCCACCTCGGGCAGACCGCCCTGGAGGATGAGGTACCCGTTGTGGGGCTCCCGCTGCTCGATCTCGTGATTGATGGCCGTGGTCATCATCTGCCGGATCTTCTTGGGGTCGTCGGTCTGCCCCAGCACCCAGGCCAGCTTCATGTAGGCCGTCTCGGGCAGCATGTTGTCCAGGGGAATGATGCCCAGGTCCAGCAGATCGCGGCCCGTATCGTAGACATACATCTGGGCGAATCCCCAGAGCGTCTGCACGCACATCACCACGGTCATGCCCTTCTGGATGGCCCGCTTGATGGCCGGATAGAGCGGCTTGTTCACGTGGCCCAACCCCGTGCCCGCCATCACCAGCCCGCGATAGCCCAAGCCTGAAAGGCCATCGATGATGTCGGGGTTGAAGTTGGGATAGTAGTACTGGATCGTCACCTTCTCCTCAAAAGAAGGGTTGATGATCGGCTTTCGCGCCCGGTCCCGTTTGCGGATGTCCTCGGAGATATAGGTGAAGTGGCTGCCGCCCACTTCCTTGGGGTAGCGGCTCACGGTGGCCAAGGGCGTGGCGCCGATGGTGCGGAAGGTGCTGCGGTAACTGCTGTGCATCTTACGGCAGCGGGTGCCCCTGTGCAGCAGATCGTAGTTGTCCGAGGTGGGTCCGAACATGCAGAGCATCACTTCCGCGATGTCGCACTCGGCCGCGGTGCGCACGGCATTCATGAGGTTCAGGGCCGCGTCCGACGAAGGCCGGTCCGAGCTGCGCTGGCTGCCCACGATCACGATGGGCACGGGACTATCCTGCACCATGAAGCTGAGGATGGCGCCCGTGTGACTCATGGTGTCCGTGCCGTGACCAATGACGATGCCGTCCACGCCCTTCTCGATCTCCTCGCCGATGGCGATGGCCAGAGCCTTGTACTGTTCGGGGCCCATGTTCTCGGAGAATACGCCGAAGAGCTTCTTAGTGGTGAGATTGGCGATATCAGCCAGTTCCGGCACGGCCCCGTATAGCTCGCCCGGTGTGAAGGCCGGGATCACGGCGCCGGTGCGGTAGTCCAGGCGGCTGGCGATGGTGCCGCCCGTGCCCAGCAGCGTGACGTTCTTCTTCTTGGGATCGAAGGGGAAGGCCTGTTCGGGAATCTTGTAGACCGCCTTCTTGTAGCCGTGCTCCTTGGCGGAGGCGATGCGATCGGCGTGGATGCCCACGTTGTAGCCATTGAAGAGCTTGATCACCACGTGCAGATCATCGGCGGTCTCGCTGCGGGGCAGGATGACGCCCACAAAGGCGGAGCCTTCGTCGTTCACGATCTCGACCTCGCTCCACACACCGATTTCGAATTTCTCCAGGGCGGCCTTGGCCAGGCCGCGATAGCCCTGGAAGCGATCCGCGCGCTCGCTGATGGGAATCACAGGGGCGCTCATTGGGACACCTCCACGAGCTTGGTGCGCAGGTATTCGGCGACTTCCTTGGCGGGAGCCTTGCCCAGCAGTTGCTCCATGGCGCGACCCGCCAGGAAGCGCAGGCGCTTGTCCTGGGTATCCACTTTTTCGCCCTGGTAGCCCTCCATGGTCAGCTGATCCACCGTGGGCAGCCATCGCTCCCGGGGCTGCACAGCCACGCCCGCCACCGCCGCCGCGGCCTGGGCATTGAGCCCATCCCGGGCGACACCCGCGGCCACCAACGGAATGGCCTCGCGGGGAATCCGCCCATCGGTGAAGAGATCGAAGATCTGCACCCATTCGGCGGTGCCCAGGCGCTCCACGGGAATGCCCGCGCGCTTCAGCGCCTTGCTCTGCTGACCGATCACCATTGCCGCCACCAGGCCATCCACGCCGGTCTTCTCGATGACCGCATCCAGGATCTCGGCGCCGCCTCGGCGAATCAGGTAGTGGCAGGTTTCCTCGGGCACACGCCAGGACATGTAGCGCTCGATGCGCTCCCAGGGTGCGGGTCGCAGCCGCGCCTTGATGGAGGCCACGCGATCTTCGGTCACACGGGTGGGTGGGGAATCCGTATCTGGATACATGCGATCCGGCCCCGGCAGGATGCGCTCGAAGGTCGTGAAGCCGCCGGTGAGTGCCTGGCGGGTTTCCTTGGGCACGCCCTGTGTGGCGTCACCGAAGCGCAGGCGGATCTCGTTGGCGGCGGTGCGGCAATCCTCCTCGGGGCCGAAGACCAGGAAGAAGTCATCGTTCTCGCCGAGGTGGACCCGCTTGCGGAGGCGCTCCAGCAGACGGTGCTTGTTGGGGAACTCCGGCAGCATGGCGCCGCTCAGCACGATGGGCGCCTCGTCCAGGCAGGCGATGACCCGGATGCGGCCACTCAGTTCATCCAGGAAGGTCGTATCCGGCTGGGTGGGATGCTGGGCGAGCCCCGCCACCCCTTCCACCTTCACCGCGAAGACCTTGCCCCCGGACCCCAGCGAACGCCGCAGGAAGCCGAGATCCACGTCCGCGCAGATATCGGAAACCTCGAAGGCCTTCACCCTAATGGATTCGCGGGTGAAGAGCCCTCGCCGATGCAGTTCGTCGCGCAGCTTGAGCAGGTTGTGCTGCCGTACGCCCTCGTTGTGCACCAGCTTCACGGCATAGCCTGCGCGGGGAACGCCCTTGATCTCCACGCGATCCCCGCCGCGCACGCTGACGTTCACGTCCTGGCGACTGGCGCCGATGCCCGTGCGCACGCGCCCCGTGGAGCGGGCCGTCATGCCGCAGAGCAGAATGGCGTCGCGCACCTCGTGGGGCGTGCGCAGTTCGGGGCCGGTCACGGTCTCCGTGAGCGGCATCCCCAGGCGGTCCGTGCGCCACACGATCTGGTGGCCCTTGTCCCGCACCTCCCGGCAGGAGTCCTCCTCCACGCTCACATGGGTGATGGTGAGGGGTCGGCCGTGGAAGGGGATGGTGCCATTCACGCCGATGATGGCCGTGCGCTGGAAGCCCGTGGGAATGGAGCCGTCCAGGTACTGCTTACGGGCGATGTGGATCTCGTCGATGATGTCCATGCCCATCATGAGGCACAACTCGATGGAGGCGTCGATGGCCTCCTGGTTCACGAGGAAGGGCGGCGTGTCGTCCATCTCGTAGGTGCACACGTTCAGATGATTCAGGAGGTAGATGATCTCCTTCTTCGTCTTGAACTCCATGAGGGCCGTGCCGTCGTACTCGCCCAGTTCCGAGAGCGTGGGTCGCATGTGCCGCAGCACTTCGCCGTCGTGCGTCTCGGTGTAGAGTCCCGCGGGGCAGCGGCAGAACAGCTTGTGCTTGGTGAGCAGCTGCTGATGCACCTCCAGACCGGAGATGAGACCTACGGCTTCGTAATCCAGGCGCTCGAGCATCG
>JAYREN010000236.1:0-3907 GCA_041908845.1 Holophaga sp.
GAAAGACATCCGCTAAGCCGATGGCTTGAAACCAAGCGCTCACGGGCCTCCCGAACCCTTCGGGGGTTTGCATCCGGAATGGATCCTGGGGCAGAAGGGTACCCAGTGCGACGACCAGTGCCAGGAGGAGGATCTGGCTAATGGCGAAGGGAACCAAGGTCAACAGGTCCAGGAGCCGCTTCCGCCCGTCCAGAAAGGCCCCACCGAACACCCCGCAGAGCCCGAGCAACAAAACCCCCACCTGGGCCTTATTCCCCAGCCCCAGCGAAGTCAACAGGCCCTGAACCCCCATCCAGAGCGCCGCCCAAACAGCCAGCAGAAGCGCCTGCCTGAGATGGCTGGACTCAATCGTGATGGCTGCAGCTTGCGATTCTGTGGGGCCGTTCATGCTCCCACTCTACCGAAAGCAGGGTCAGACCAGGGCCAGGATCCCCACGATATAGAAGGCGATTTCCAGGGGCGGATTGAAGCTCCGTTGCCCCGTGGTGAAACGATCGTGGAAGAACCAGAGATGGGCCAGGGGATAGACCGCGCTGAGGGCCAGAATGAGGAGTTTGGCCCAGGCATTTGGCAGTCCGAGATGGAGGGTCATCCCCGCCGCCGCCAGAAAGGCCGCGAAGAGGAAAACCGCCAGCACGATCTTGGTGGCCCTGCGCCCCAGGAGGATTGGCAGGGTTTCCTTGCCCAGAATCTGGTCGTTCTGCATGTCCTGGATGTTGCGAATGGAGGTGCGCGCAAACACCAGGGCGGTCACGAACAGGATTCCGCTCCAGGCCCGCAGCCCCCAGGCCTCGCTGTGATGCCACATGGGCAGGGCCACGGCCACCACCGCCAGAGCCAAGCTGACGAGCACATCCTTGGAGCCGGGAATGGCCACAAGGCTGAGATCCATGGACCCCAGTCGTAGATGGCGTTTGTAGGCCAAACCGAAGGCTGCAGCGGCGGCTACCACGACAAAAGAGCCCAGCCCTTGCCAGGCGGCAATTCCAAGGGCCACCGCAAGGCTGCCCAACCCCGTGCCTACCAAGAGCTTCCGGTGGCGCTCCAGCACCCTTGCGCGAGCGGGGCCACGGGCTCCCACGCCAAGGGGATCCGCGTAGGGCGCCAGCATGAACATGGCCAGCACGTAGGTAGCTGTGATCAGGGGGTACTGCCAGGTCCTGGGAATTCCCATCCAGACGTGGATTCCAAGCGACATGAGCGCCGCGCCGATGGCCAGACGAAGGGGAACCCCGAATCCGTTCCGCAGCAACCGCGTGAAGCGACCTGGCCCCTGACCAAGCTGTTCCAGGGCCGCCACCACTTCCTCCACAAGCCACGTGGGGGTTGAGGCACCCGCCAGCACGCCTACCGTCTCGGTGCCGTGGAACGTATCCAGGTCCAGCTCCGCCGCGATTTCCACGAACTGGCAGGGCTTCCCGTACTGGTGGGCCAACTCCGCCAGATGCCGCGTGTTGGCGGAATTCTTGCCGCCCACGATCACCACCGCATCCACCTTGGCCGCGATCTCCCGGGCCTCGGCCTGACGACGCCAGGTGTCTTCGCAGATGGTGTTCTCCGCCACCATGTCCACGGCCCGGCTGCGGATGTACTCGGAGATCTCCTCGAAATCCTTCACCGTGAACGTGGTCTGGGCCACCACCAGCACCTTCTTCAGCTGGTCATCCGTGAGCGCCTTGGCTTCTTCCAGATTGGCCACGATGATGCTGCCGTGATCCGCAAAGCTCTGGTGGGCCATGCTCTCGGCATGACCGTGGATGCCCAGGATCACAGTGAAGTAGCCCTTGGGGCTCCATTTCTTGATCTTGCTGTGGACCTTGGCCACCTCGGGACAGGTGGCGTTGACGATCTTCAGTTCGCCCTTGGATTGGCGGTCCTTGAGGCCTCGCAGATCCTGGATGGGGATGCCATGGGCTCGGATGACCACCGTGCCGTTCTGCACTGCGGCGGGACTCTCGGATACGGCCACGCCGCGCTTGCCGATGAGCTCCAGGGCCTGGGGATTGTGGATGAGCGGCCCCAGGGTCTGGACCTTCTTCCCTTCGCCCCTGGCCGAGGCCTCGAGCACCGCATCCATGGCCCGGCGCACACCCCAACAGAAGCCCGCCGTCTTGGCCACCAGCACCTTCATGGATCCCTCGATTCTTGACCGTTACGGTCAGCATTCAAGAATACTCTGATACAACGGCCTTTTCCACGGTGAGCCTAGCAACACGAGGTCTGCGAGAGAAAAAATCGTCTCAAGATTTCCGGGAACCAAGTACCGTTATGAATTCGGACCTCCGAGGCTCCCGAGGTATTTGAACATGGCTGCTCCTCCGCTCCTGCCCGTCACCCTGACCTGCAACACGGACCTCCGTTTCATCGACCTGATCCAGGTGGTGGGCTCGGAACTGTTGAAGCATCTGAGTTTCAGCCATGAGGATGGCGAACGCCTCTGGCTGGCGATCCAGGAAGGCATTGCCAATGCCATGCGCCACGGCAACAAGCTGGACAAGAAGAAGGTGGTGAAGGTCACCTTCGATCCCAGCCCCAACAAGATCGAGATCCGCATCGAGGATCAGGGCGGGGGTGTGGACCTGAACACCATCCCCAACCCCAACCTGCCCGAGAACCTCCTCAAGCCATGTGGCCGCGGTGTCTACTTCATGAAACAGGTGATGGACACGGTTGAAATGCGCACCAACGGAGAGGGTACTACCCTGGTGCTGGTGAAGAACCGAAGGCACGCGGAGATCTCAGAAGGCTAGGGATTCTGCCTCCGAAGAAGGCTTCCTCGAGGCCAAAGGTCGAACCATGAAGGCGTGGGCCATCAGCATTTTCCTGGTGAGCATGGGGCTGCTTCTGGCGGGCTATGCCGTCCTCGCCCCCTTGGTGGGGATCCTCGGCGCCCGCACCACGGGAACTATCACGGTGGTGCGACGACAGGGGGGAGAGCGCAACGAAATGACCCGGAATCGCTATGACTACGGCGTGGGATACCATTTCGTGGCAACCAACGGCCAGACCATTCACGGCAGCGCAACCCTGGTAGGCACCTCATACCAGGCGCCCCGTTCGGTGGGACCCGTCGCTGTACGCTACCTGGAAGGGTTTCCCCGCCTGCATTTTCTCGAGGGCCACACCCGCTTCTCCGTTGGAAACGTGGTCCTGATCGGTGTGGGGCTGGTGCTCATCAGTCTGGCGCGGAGTCCCTTCCGGCAGCACCCGAGGGGGCATCGGCAAAGTTCGCGGTTCTGATGTCTTCCACCAGTTTTCGCAGATCCAGGCCCTCCGGAACCGGAACCTTCAGGGCGTGCGTATTGCGCAGGGTGCGGTCGGTGTAGTGGTAGACCAAGTGCAGGCCGGGGAATGGCTTGTGGAGAACGGACACCCTGTCCAGGCCGGAAAGCGGGTAGTCCCAGTTGTGGAAGTAGCCGTTGACGTAGATGTATCGGCTGCCAACCAGGATCTGTCGATCCGCCTTCAGATTCCGACGGGCGTAGTACCAGGGGAAAAAACGTGATGCCCCAAAAACAAGCAGGAAGATCGCCCCCATGGTCAGCGAGAAGCCCACGATCTCCTCCCTTTCCACGATGAAAAGGAAGACCACAGTCACCAGTGCGAACAGTGCTCCGACCACCCACAGGAGCGCCTGACTCTTTCCGGTGCTCTCCTCCCGCAGCAGGGCGACGTAGGCGCGGAGCATCCCCTCATCCAGTTCCCAGCGGGCCAACAGCCCTTCAGAGGAAAGCAGCGCCTCCATTTTCTGGGCCCGACGGTGAAAGATGCACGCAATGACGATCGAACCCACCAACAGAAAGATCGCAATGAAGGCCAGGGCCCAGGCGCCGCTCAGGGGATTCCCCTTCAGAAAGGGCAACAGGGAAAGCAAAGCAAAACCGAAAGCCGAGGCCCAAAATGCCTT
>JAYREN010000237.1:0-3902 GCA_041908845.1 Holophaga sp.
CCTGAACACCGCTGGCTCTTCTACGTCCTCGCCCCCATCCACGGCCTTGTGTGGTCGGGTCTGCGCACCGCCACCGTGGCCAAGGCGGGCGCCATGCTGGCCCCGGAGATCCGCGCCGAGGGCATGTCCTTCTTCGGCATGTCCAGCCCGGCGGGCATCGCCGTGGGACCGCTGCTGGGCCTGCTGCTCTGGCCTGTGCTGGGCTTCCGCTGGATGCTCATCGCGCTGGGCGCCATCTACGTGGCGCTGCACGTTCTCATCAAGAGCCTGCCCAAGGAACCCCCCGAGCACCGCCGGAAGAACGCGCTCTTTCAGGTGCCGGAAAGGGTCACGCTCTGGCCCGCGCTGCTGCTCTTCGGCATCGGCGTCAGCTTCGGCCCCATGCCGCCGTACAGCGCCCAGGAGGCCAAGTTCCTGCACCTGACCATGCCCAGCGCCCTGCTCACCAGCCTGGCCCTGGGCATCGTGGGACTGCGGCTGATCCTGGGCCTCACGGGCCTGGGCAAGCGCCCCATCCGCATGCTCACCCCGATGTTGTGGGTCACCCTGGCGGGAATGGCGCTGCTGGCGTTGCTGCCAGGCGGCACAGTCCGACACATCTCCGCGGGACTGGTGTACGGAGCCGGATACGGCATGGTCCACACGCTGATGTTCATGCACATGATCGACACCTCGCGGCCGGACCGCCGGGGCGCCGCCGTGGGAATCCTCTACTTCAGCTACGACCTGGGCCAGGCCGTGGGCTCCGTGGCCCTGGGCTGGGCCATGGAGCGCCTGGGCGCCCACTGGGGACTGGCGAGTGGGTATCGAGGCGGCTGGGCCCTGGGCTGTCTGGCGCTGGTGGGCTGCCTGGTGGTGGCGCCCAGACTCCTGCGAAGAAATCAGGCGACCGAGTCCTCCGTTGGGGTTTCCTCGCCGAGCTAGACTGAAGGGATGTCCGAGTCCCGCCCGCGCCTCTTCACCCCCGCCTTCACGCTGGTCTTCGCCCTCACCTTTCTCACCTTTTTTGCGGCCTTCCAGCTCTTTCCCACGGTGCCCCTGCGCCTGCTGGACCTGGGCGCCAGCGTGGAGGAAAGCGGTCGGTTCCTGGCAGTATTCACGGCGGGCTCCGCCGTGGGGGCGCTCTTCACGGGGCCCCTGGGGGACCGCATCGGCCAACGGCGCATGGTGGTGGCTGCGGCCTTTCTCTTCGCCCTCTGTGTGGGCAGCTACGGGTTCATCCAGACGCGCCTATGGATCTACGCGCTGGCCCTGCCCCACGGCGTGGTGTGGTCGGGGCTCCTGACGGGCACCATGGCCACCCTGGGGGGCGTGCTGCCGGAGGATCGGCGAGCGGACGGTTTGGCGCTGTACGGCCTCGCCAGCCCCGGGGGCGTGGTGGTGGGGCCCATGATCGGCCTGGCGGAGTTCCGCCACTGGGGCTTCGGTTCCGTCACCTGGATTCTCGCGGGCCTCTTTGTGGTGCTCGGCACCTTGGCCCTGAGCCTGCCCAAGGACCGGAAGGAACGGGAGCGGCGCAGCGCCCTGCAGATGCCCGAACGGAAGATGCTCGGGCCCTGCTCCGTGCTCTTCGCCACGGCCCTTGGTTACGGAGCCCTGGGCACGTACACCGTGCAGGAGGCCCTGAAACTGGACTTCCAGCCCATCCTGGGGCTACCCACCACCTCGGCCTTCCTCACCTGCATGGCCATCGGCATGGTGGGCATGCGCATCGTGATGACCCGCCTCGGTTTCGGCAAGGATCCCGTGCGCCTGCTGCCCAACATGCTCTGGGGCGCCTTCCTGGGACTGGCCCTGCTGGCCATCCTGCCCGGCGGCGTGCTGCGCCATGTGCTGTCCGCCCTGATCTACGGCGCGGGCTACAGCATGGTGCACACGCTGGTGAGCACCTACGTGTTGGGCGTGATCCATCCCGAGCGCAGGGGCGCGGCCTTCGGCGCGACGCTCTTCTCCTTCGATTCTGGTATCGGCCTGGGCAGCCTGGGCATCGGCATGATCATCGGCCACGGCGGCCGGGCCTGGGGTGCCGCAGGTTACCGGGTGGGTTGGGCCGTGGCGGCGGCGGCGGCAGGCCTGGCGCTGCCCCTGGCCTACCGGCTCATCAACGCCCGAAAGGCTCCCGGCCACTGAATGCCTCGCCTTCGGGAAAGCTGCTCCACATTTGGATGTGGCCATCCCGCACCAGACTCTTCAAGTCTCCACGGAGGCGGGGGCCAAGTTCGGAAGCGTCGAGGGGCCCTGGTGTGTGGACGCCCACCCAGCCGTCCCGCCCCGCGTGCTTGGCCGCGTACAGGCACTGATCCGCCACCAGGAGGGTGTCCTCCCAGGTGAAGGCCTCGGGCTGGTGATCCAGCACGGGAAAGGCCGCATAGCCAACGGATAGCGTACAGCGCAACCGCTGCCCCTCGGGCAGCGCGAATTCGTGGTTCCGGAGCGCCTGGCAGAGTTTTTCGGCGATCAGGTGGGCCTTCCCGCGGTCCGAACGCTTGGCCACCAGCAGGAATTCCTCACCGCCCCAGCGCACCAGGGTGTCCGAGGTGCGGCTCACACCTCGAAGCAGCTTGGCCGTTTCAAGCAGTACCAGATCGCCCGCTCCATGGCCGTAGGTGTCGTTGACTCTCTTGAAGTGATCGAGATCCCCCAGGAACAGAACCAGATCCTCGTTGCGGCCCAGAGGACTCTCACCCTTCTCCAGGTGGTCGCGGAAGATGCGGTGCAGGCGCACCGATTCTTCCGGCATGGTCATGGTGAGGAAGCGGCGGTTGTGCAGGCCCGTCAGGGGATCGATGAGGCTGGCTTCCCGAAGGGATTCATTGGCTATCTCCAATTCCTGGGTGCGCGCCTTCACCAGGGCTTCTAGTTGTTCATTGCGCCGCCGTAGAATCGTCGTCCGCCACCGGAACGCCAGGAAGGTGAGCCCAAAAAATGCCAGCCCCGCGAGAACCAGGAACCAGGGGCGCATCCACCAGGGGGGGATAACTTCGAATTCCAGGGCGCGCACGCTTCCCACTTCTCCCACAGAATTGGTGGTGCGCGCCTCAAAGCTATAGATCCCGGCTCCCAATCCAGGGTACCGGGCCTCGGGCAGGGTGGTGCTTCGCCAGGCATCCTCCAATCCCACCAGACGCACCTGGTAGCTCATGTCCTCGGTGCCCAGCGAACCACTGGGACCGTATCGGAAAGCCAGTGTGCGCTCACTCCAATCAATCTGCTGCGGGCCGTGTTTCTCCAGAAGTGAACGCCCGATCCCGGTGGCGGCCTCCAGCAGTGCCACGGGCGGCGGAGCCTGCCGGACCCCCATCAATTCGGGACGTCCCCGCACCATCCCTACGCTGAGGCCCACCCAAAGGTCGCCGTTGGGATCGAACCAGAGCCCATTCTGGGCGCAATCCTCGCCGGGGAACCCCGTGTGGCGGCCAAAACGTTCGATGCGCTGCCCATTCCATCGCAGTAAGCCGCGGGACGTACCAAGCCAGAGATCCCCTCCGGGCCCGCTGACCATCGCAACGATGGGGCTCTGGACCAGGGGGTGAGGTGGCAAAATGACCTCTTTTATAACCAGACGATCCCCAGTTCGCTGGATTCGAGTCATGCCCTTGATCTCCGGGTAGCTAATCCAGGCCGTGCCACCCGAGGTGGGAGCCACCATCAGAACGCTATCGTCCAGGAGGCCTGCAGCCTTGTTCAGGGTGACCCAGGTTCGGCCGTTCCAGTGGGCAATGCCCCGCAACCCTGCAACCCAGAGCCCCCCCAACCCATCGGGGCTGATGTGGTTGATGGAGTCTTCCCGGGGCCAATTCCCGATCTTCACCGGTTGCACGTCGAGGTGGATTCCCTGGCGCGTGGCCCGCAGAAGACCAATGCTGGTCGTGCCCATCCAGAGGGTCGCGCCCTCAGGATGG
>JAYREN010000238.1:0-3884 GCA_041908845.1 Holophaga sp.
GTGGCGGGTTCCCACGCGCCCGGTGCCCTTGCGCACCGGCACAGGATTTCCGTTTCGGAGGGCCTCCGCCGCGCATTCAATGGAATCCACCACCTTCTTGTAGCCTGTGCAGCGGCAAAGGTTCGCCGAGAGGCCTTCTGTGATCTCCTGGCGCGTGGGGCTGGGGTTTCCGTTCAGAATGGCCTTCGCCTTCATCACGATGCCCGGCGTGCAGAAGCCGCACTGGACGCCGCCCTTCTCCACGAAAGCATCCGCGAAGGCGGTTCGTTCTGCGGAGGAAAGGCCCTCCACCGTGGTGAGGTGCTTTCCCTCCACATCCTTCATCTTCATGCGGCAGCTCATGCGAGCCTTGCCATCCACCAGGATGGTGCAGCAGCCACAGATGCCTTCGCCCGAACAGCCATCCTTGGGGCTGATGATCCCCGCCACTTCGCGAAGCCAAGTGAGCACAGTCAGGTCGGGGCTTCCCTCGAAACGCTCGGGTTGACCATTGAGCATGAAATCCATGTAAATCACTCCCACATAAAGGGAATGGCTCGGCCTCCTAACGGCCTAGCCAAAGGTGGGCGTCAAGGTTTCGGGCACAAGTCGTGTTCCCGATGTGGACCACCCTTCCAGAATCCCTGTCAAACGTTCCGTGCCCACATCATCCCAGGGAAAGGCACGCCTAAAGGATAATAATTTTGCTACATGCAGTAAAAATTTAGGCTCTCACGCCTGGATTCCATTGTAGACCCTTCTCTGGCCAGGGTTTCGGCAATGCCGATCTTTCCCCGGAAGGTTCCAGCCCTCTATCCTCAGCCGGGATCTTCGGTTCTAGGAATATGATGTGACATTCTCGCGCCATATCCTCTTTCCCCGGAGGTTCCCGATGAAGGCCACCGTTTCTTTCATTCTTAACGGCAAGCCCGTCACCGTCGCGAGTCCCCGTGACCGGATGCTGGTGTGGGTCCTGCGCGACGAACTGGGCCTCACGGGCACCAAGGTGGGCTGCGAGGCCGGACTCTGCGGGGCCTGCACCGTGCTCGTGGACTTCGAGGCCGTGCCCTCCTGCTCCACGACGCTGGGCGATGTGGCCGGAAAGGCGGTGCTCACCATCGAGGGGCTGGCCGTGGACGGGCGGCTGGACCCGGTTCAGAAAGCCTTCCAGGAACACCACGCCTTCCAGTGCGGTTACTGCACTTCCGGCATGATCCTCGCCGCCTGGGCCTTCCTGAAGAAGAAGCCCAAGGCCTCCAGAGCCGAGATTGTCGAGGCCATGGAAGGGAACATCTGCCGCTGCGGCGCCCACGTGAGAATCCTGGACGCGGTGGAATCGGCAGGCAAGGGAGGTGTGCGATGAAACGGCGAGCCTTCCTCCAGACCACCGCCGCGGGCACGCTCACGTTCTTCTTCACGAGTACGGCGCGTACAGCGCCCGTCGAGCCGACCCGGCCTGGCGCCTACCCGGAGGATTTCAACGCCTTCCTGAAGATTTCGGCCGATGGCCGCGTGAGCTGCTTCGTCGGAAAGACCGAGTTGGGCCAAGGCGCCATGACGGTGCTGGCCATGCTCGTCGCCGAGGAACTGGAGCTGGATCCGGCCCAGGTGGACATGCTCCTGGGTGACACGGACCTCTGCCCCTGGGATCTGCCCACTGGCGGTTCCCTCACCATGTGGCAGACGGCCCCCGTCCTCCGGGGCGCTGCGGCGGAGGCGCGGGCAGTTCTCCTGGGGATGGCTTCCAAGGTCCTGGGGGCCCCGGTCTCGAACCTGGCCCTGAAGGACGGCGCCATCTGGGTGAAGACGGTCCCCGAGCGCCGCATCACCTTCGGTGAGCTGGTGAAGGGCCGGAAGATGGAGCGGCACCTGGGCCGGGTGAAGCCCAAACCCCTCTCCGAATGCACCCTGATTGGACACCGCGTCCCAAGGAAGGATGCTCTCGCCAAGATCACCGGCGCCGCCAAGTACGCGGGCGACCTGCGTTTTCCAGGAACGCTCCACGCCTGTGTTCTGCGTCCCCCGGCCCATGGCCTGAACCTGGCCACCGCGGACACGACGGCCGCTGAGCGCATTCCGGGGGTCCGCATCGTGCGGGAAGGCACCTTCCTGGCCGTGCTTCATCCCCAGCCCGATACCGCCCGCAAGGCCCTCGCCCTGGTGAAAGGCACCTTCGAAGGGACCGAACCCGATGTGGACGATGTGCGCATCTACCAGTACCTCGTGGACAAGGCGGCGCCCGGGCAGCGGGTGATGATCTCCCGGGGCGACCTGGCCGCCGGCGAGAAGCGCGCAGCCACCGTGGTGGAGGGGGAATACCGCAATGCCTATGAGAGCCACGCCACCCTGGAGCCCCACACCTGTGTCGCCAAGTGGGAAGCGGGCCGAATGACGCTCTGGGCCTCCACCCAGTCCCCCTTTGTGCTCCGGGAGGAAGTGGCCGCGGCCCTCAAGTTGGGACAGGACAAGGTCCGCGTCATCGCCCAGTTCGTGGGGGTGGTTTCGGTGGCAAGCTCGTGGGGCCGGGGTCCGTCGAGGCCGCCCGCATCGCCCGCCAAGTCCCTAGCGTGCCCATCCAGCTGAGTTGGAATCGCGAGGAAGATCTCTTCCTGGACGCCTACCGGCCGGCCGCGGTGGTGAAGATCCGCTCGGGCCTGGATGCCGGACGCGGGGCCATCACGTTTTGGGACAGCATCGTGGCTGGTGTTTCCCAGGGCGAGGCCGAGTTTCTCTATGACGTTCAGACAAATCGGTACCAGGCTCCGGCCGTCCCCAGCCTCCATCCCCTTAAGGTCGGCGCCTGGCGTGCCCCCAACGCCCACACCAACGCCTTTGCCCGGGAAAGCCAAGTGGACGCGCTGGCGGCCAAGGCTGGCGTGGATCCCGTGACCCTGCGCCGTCGCCTCGCCAACGATCCCCGCCTCCTGCGCCTCCTGGACCTGGCATTAGAGACCTTCGGTTGGGAGCCCGCCCCCGGCCCCACGGGCCGAGGCATCGGGTTGGCGTGTGGCGCCTGGCGTCAGGGCCTGGTTGTGGCCGTAGCCCAGGTGGCCGTGGACAAGACCACCGGGGAAGTCAGGGTGGAGCGCTTCCTCGAGGCCGTGGATGTGGGCCTCGTGGTGAACCCCGACGGGGCACGCCAGCAGGTGGAGGGAGCCATCACCATGTGCATCGGACAGGCCCTCAGCGAGGAGATCCGCTTCAAGGGTGGTCGCATCCTTGATAAGAACTTCGACACCTATCTGTTGCCTCGATTCTCTGACATCCCGCGCATCCAGGTCGTCTTTGCGGACAATGCCACGACGATCACCCAAGGCATCGGTGAGCCCCCCGTGGTGCCGGTTGCAGCAGCCCTGGCCAACGCCGTTTTCGACGCCACCGGCGCGCGAGTGACGCATGTGCCTTTCACTCCCGAACGGGTTCTCGAGGCGCTGAAGTCCGTACCCTCGAAGTAGCATTGTCCGGCAGTCGATCTCTGAGCCCCCGCGTGCCTTTCGTTGAGCCTCGGACTGCCGAGGGCTGAAAAGAAAAGCCCCAGGTCACCCTGGCGCTTTCTGCGAACCGTGCCTCTCTATTGGACCCTGAGACTGACGTTCTCCAGCAGGAAGGATGCGCGACAAGACGCGAAGACCATTTCTCCTTTATCTCCGCAAGGCGGACGAGGAAACAGAAGCTCGACGCAGAGGATGACCAGGACAGCGAAAACTTGTTCTGCAGAATGGGCGTCAGGGTTGGTTTGGATAATGACGAAGCCGACTGAGTGGTCTTTGCATCCTCCAACCTGCGAGGATGGGTTTGCCCGATCATTGCCCGAGACGCTCCAAGTGGAGCGACCTGATGCAGATAGAAACAAGAACCCCCCAGATTTCTCTAGGGGGTTTTGGTGGAGCTGATCAGGATCGAAC
>JAYREN010000239.1:0-3267 GCA_041908845.1 Holophaga sp.
GTCTGCGGCGATTTGGTAGTTGCCTCGGTTGTAGTCGAGCACGGCGGCGGCATAGGCCTTGTCATCCTCACTGGTGGCCACCTGGGCCGCGGGCTCGGCGGGTCTCCCCGCTCGCGGCGCGCGCACGGGATCGCTCAGGCGAGCGTTCAGGATCCGGGTGCTGTCCTGGAGTTGCCGTAGAGTCTCCTGGAGATCGGCCTGGAAACGGCGATCCATGGTGCGCGACTCAGTGGCTGAGGCACGATCCGCCTCGGCCCGTTTGTTGGCCTCCTCCGTCTGCTGGCGGAGCTTAAAGACCTCAAGCTTGAGATCGCCCACTTCCTGTTCGACCTTTCGGATCTGCTCGCCGGTATTGCATCCCACCGTGAGGAAAAGACCAGAGAGGGCCGCAGCCGCGATGATGGGTTGAATTCGCATGACACCTCCTTTTGTCGATCGCTGGCTACGAAAAGAGCGGAGGCAGGCCTCCGCTCTTTTCATCACTCAGCGCAAATCCTACTGGAGCTTGAACTCGGCGCGGCGGTTGACGAGCCAGGAGGCCTCGTCCGTACCCTGAACCTTGGGACGCTCCTTGCCATAGCTGATGGTGGCAAGACGATCCTCGGCCACACCCAGACCCGCCAGGTAGCTCTTGGCGGCGTGGGCGCGGCGCTCGCCCAACGCAAGGTTGTACTCGGTGGTGCCACGCTCATCGCAGTGACCTTCGACCTGCAGCTTGGCCTGGGGGAAGGCCTTCAGGAAGTCGGCAACGGCCTGAAGCTTGGGCTTGTCAGTGTCGCGAATGGCGGACTTGTCCAGGGCGAAGTTGATGTCCTTGAGGGCGGCCTCGGCAGCCATCTTGTAGGCGGCCAGCTTTTCGGCCTCGGCCTTGCGGGCAGCCTCGGCGGCCTCTTCGGCCTTCCGGCGAGCGGCATCCTCGGCAGCCTTGCGATCCGCGGCGGCCTGATCTTCGGCAGCCTTGCGGTCAGCGGCTTCCTTGTCGGCCTTGGCCTTGTCCCAGCCGTCGAACCAACCCTGGGCCTTGTGGGGGTTTTCCTTGTCGTTCACATAGGGGTTGGTGTCGCGGGCCTTACCATCCTTGAAGGCCTGAGCACCCTCGGTGAAAGCGGCCTGGGTCTCCTGCTGGATCTGCTCCTGAGTCTTGGGGGGCTTGCAGGCCAGACCAGACCCGATCACAACGATGGCCGTGGCCGGGATGATGTAGGAAGCGTATCGCATGTTGTATTTCCTCCGAGATGAGAAGAGTTTAGCGCTCCCGGACATCCGGGAAGCATTTTTTTCACCGTGAACGAGTCCATTTGGGACTTTGGCACCCGGCGAACTCCGTGAGACGCCGCAGTATGTTGCCGGAGAGGTCCGTGGAATAGAGCTGCATGCCCCCGCGACTGCCGCTGGAAAAGACCAGCCGACGCTCATCGGGGGACCAGTCGGGGGATTCACTACTGGCGACGCCCGTCGTGATCTGATAGGACTTGCCTTCACCCAGTTTGTACACGAAGAGATCGAATTTCCCCTCGAATCGAGAGACGTAGGCGATCATCGCGCCGGTGGGACTCCAGGTAGGGCTGGCATTGTAGGAGCCCTCGACAGTCAGGCGTCGAACATTGGAGCCATCATCCTGCATCAGGTAGACCTGGGGCGTGCCGTCTCGATCCGAGGTGAAGGCGATCTGGGTGCCCGCTGGGTTCCAGGTGGGTTCCGTGTTGATGCAGTTGCTATCGGTGATGCGCCTCGCCCGACCGGTCTGCACATCCAGCACCATGATGTCGGTGTTGCCGCGCCGGTCTCCCTGAACAAAGACGAGGCGCTTGCCATCCGGCGACCAGGCCGGAGATGTGCAGGGGCCCTGGGGCCCTTGCATGGTGGGGAAGAGTCGCTCGAATGCACCCCCAACCCTGCGCTGACCCCAAATTTCCGGAGGCCCGCCCTTATAGGTCATGTAGGCAAGGCGACCGTCCTGCGCCACCGTGGGCGAAAGCGTCAGGCTCTTGTGATGGGTCACCTGCACCACGTTCGAACCGTCGCTATCGGCCTGAAAGATCTCCTTGATAAGGGGCGAGAGCTGACGAACAAAAACGATTCGTGTGCCTGCCACGCCCTTTTCACCGGTGAGCCTCGCCACCAGATCATCGGAAAGGGCATGGGCCATGCGCCGGAGCGCCGCCTCCTTCCCCCGGTATTTCTTGGTGAAGACAGCCTTGGAGGATTTGACATCCGAGACCTGGGCCACCACTTCGACTTCATCGGAAGCGGGCCGAGCGGCCTTGTCCCCACCCTCCGAGAGGGGGCGCCCGACCCGCAGGCTCACCAGCCAATCGGTGCCGGTCTCCAGCCAGGCCTTCATGTTCTTGGCATCGGGGATCCCAGCCGGAAGATTCTTCAGCACCGCAAAGGGACCGGCTTCCTCGAGATCCCGCAGCAGCACTTCGTGAAAGGTCTTCCGAACCTGATCTTCGGGCACACCTGCGACCTGCGGAACCGGCACTGCGACACCGAGCTTGGATCCGGCCGAGGCACTCAACACCACTTCCTGAGTGGGCGCCTGGGCCCGGAGGAAGGGTGAAAAGGCCAGCAGCAGACCTAGCATCCATCGATTCATGGGCACTCCTGCGAGGAATTCGAGTTATATCCTATCAGGCACAGCGGGCTGTCTTGCCCTTTTGCTTTTCCTCGTCAGTCGTGGATCAGACGAGAAAGCCAAGGAGTCCTGCATTCGCCGGTGGAATGGGAAGCTTCCGAATCTCTTCGGCGGTAAACCAGCCCCAGGCCAACGCGGTACTCAGCCTGGAGGCGCCTTCGGCACGGAAGGGGTGAAGACAGAGTTCCCGCTGGGCATTCACATCGCGAAGCATTGGCAGGGCTTCGAGGTGGCTGGGCGCCCAGGCCAGCTCCTCAAGGAGCTCTCGCCGCATGGCCACAATTGGCGCCTCGTGGGGCTCCAGCTTGCCACCGGGAAATTCCCAGAACCCAGGCAGTATGGTTGAGTCGAGATCCCGGCGCTGCAGGAACCAACGACCTTCGAGGGAGATCAGCGCCACCGAGGCCTCGATGGATATCATTCCTGAAGTCCTTCGAGGGCGGCTGCAGCGAGCTTATCGGCATAGCGATTCCGAAGTGCCTCAACCCAACTCGGATCGAGGCGGCCGTAAGCCGGACGCAGGACCGCTTCCACCCAGGACTGCATCTGCGTCACATCCGAACAGCCCTCCAGGGACTGCATCAGGACTTCCCGAAGCTCCGGATCCGTTCGCTGCTGGGCAGCCACGG
>JAYREN010000239.1:3277-3879 GCA_041908845.1 Holophaga sp.
GGCGTAGCTCAGGCGATGGATCGCGCAGGCGCCACGCTCTTTGAGGGCTCGCTGGTGCTCAGGAGTTCCATAGCCCTTGTGCTTGGCGAAGCCGTAACCGGGGTGCTCGTCCTCCAGTTCGCGCATGAGCCCGTCCCGATGAGTCTTGGCAAGAATCGAAGCACAGGCCACGGCACAGCTAATCGCATCGCCCTCCACGAGCAGGCGCTCGGGAAGCCCCGTGCGCGGTGCGCGATCCCCGTCCACGAAGAGCATTCTGGGCCGAAGAGAGAGACTGGACACCGCCTGTCGCATCGACTCTAGAGTGGCCTGAAGGATGTTCTCCCGGTCGATGGCCAGGTTGTCGATCACGGCCACGGACCAGGCGGGAAGCACGAGCTTCAGCTCCGAGGCGAGGGCTTCCCGCCGCTCTGGCGAGAGTTTTTTGCTGTCCCGGGCCCCGCGCAGCACATGGCCCCACCGCTGCACCGCCGCAGAGTCCAGCACGGCGCAGGCCGCCACCACAGGCCCCGCCCAGGCCCCCCGTCCTGCTTCATCCACGCCGCCCCAGGCGATGCCGGGTGTGACATTGCCGAGATCACAGTCCAGGGGATTCACACCCT
>JAYREN010000240.1:0-3877 GCA_041908845.1 Holophaga sp.
CGGGTGTTCAACGTCTTTCCAAGTGGTGAATGAAAATGCTTAAACTCGCGGTTCTCGGTGCCCAAACCCTTCTCGGTCGTGAACTGGTGCAGGCCCTGGAGGTGCAGGAATGCTCCGTGCTGCCCCTTTCTACGGGCGCACTCACGTCGGCGGAGGAGGAAGGCAGCCTGGTGGTCTTCGCCCCGGTCCCCGCCCTCTTGGAGGGTCTGGACCTGGTGATCCTCGCCGACTCACCCCAGGATCCGGCTCTGCTGGCAGACTTTCCCGGTCGCGTGCTGGATCTGCGGGATCAGCCCGACGAAAAGGCCGAGCCCATGCCCCTGGCGGGGCTCTGGCCCAAGGATCACTGCGTGCTCCGCAGCCGTCCCGCCCTGGAGATGGTGCTGGCCCTCCTCCCGGGGTTGGTGGAGGGCTTCGGCGAGATTGCAGGCACCCATCTGCGCTCCGTGGCCTGTCTCGGCGACCGGGGACTCGATGGCCTGGCCGCCCAGACCGCCACCGTGCTGAAGGGAGATGACCCGGAAACGGAGACCCTGGGTTATCGCGCCGCCTTCGAGGTGGTGCCCCAGATGCCCCGGGGGGCGCTCATCGAGGTCCGCGTGCCGGTCTTCCACGGCGATCTTCTGATCCTTCACCTGCGCGCAGAGGAGGGCAAGACCCTCAAGCCCCGAGCGGCGCGGGAAGGGGTGCTCTGGGTGGATCACCCGCCCACCAGCCGGGAGGTGGCCGTGAGCGCGGACCTGCTGGCCCATCTGGCCCTGGGCGCGGAAGGGCGGACCGGCATCCTGACCCTCGGCTTCGATCCCATCCTCTGGGGCGCCCTGCGGCCCGTGCTGCGGATCCTGGAACTGGGCGGCCTGGCCTGAAATGAACGAAAGGAGACCGCCCGGTCGCTTCGCGCCCTCTGCGTCCCCCCTCGTGCTCCCCCACGGAGCTTCCGGGCGAAGCCCGGACACCCCATCTGATATGAACGAGGGAGACCCCCCGCTCCCTCGACCTCCTCGGGCGGTGGCTAGGCTGGATGAGCCCCAGGACCGCTTGGGCTTCCTGAAGGCCCTGGGCACGGTCATGGCCGGTTTCGTGGCCGACAAGGTGGAAGAGGCCGTGGTGGGCTCAGGGCCGAGGCTTCTGCGTCCCCCAGGAGCGCTGGAGGAATTCGCCTTCCTTACGGTCTGCACCCGCTGCGATAAGTGCCTGCCCGCCTGTCCCCAGGACGCCATCCTCAAGGCGCCTGGCAGCGCCCGCCTGGCCCTGGGTACACCCTACATCGAGCCCCGTGGCATGCCCTGCTTCCTCTGCACCGAACTGCCCTGCATTCCGGCCTGCCCCGAGGGGGCCCTGGTCTGGCCCCGGCGTTTGTTGAAGGGTCGCGAGGTGGAGGGCCCACGGGCGGTGAAGATGGGCACGGCGGTGGTGGTGCAGGACCGCTGCATGACTTGGGCCACCGAGGACCGTGCCCCTCAGACTTGTCGCACCTGCGTGGATCGCTGTCCTTACCCGGAGGAGGCGATCCGGATGGTGGAGGATCCGGCGGGCGGGGCCGCTCATCCGCAGGTGGACGCGGAAGTCTGCACGGGCTGCGGGCTGTGTGAATTCGGCTGCCCGACTCCCCGCTCCGCCATCGTGGTGGAGCCCCGCTAGGCGGTGGGCAGAAGCTCCCGCAGCGCCAGGACCAGCGCCTCTTGAGAAATGGGTTTATAGAGCACTTTTTTAACGCCGAATTTCGTCAGGCGAGCCTCCATTTCAGGATCCCGCAGGGCCGTGAGGACCACCACGGGCACCGAGGCATCGGCTCGCTGGGCCGCCTGGGCCACACTGAGGCCGTTGACCCCGGGCATGCGGAAATCCGTGAGGATGAGGTGAGGCCGGGATGATGCCATCCGGTCTGGGATCTCCATGACGGACATGGGCAGCCAGTCCTCCACCTCGAAGCCCCCCAATTCGAGGTAATCCCGCACCAGGGTTCGCATCAGAGTGCTGTCGTCGATCACGAGAACTTTGGTCACGGGGGGCGCCTCAGGGCAGACCCTTGAGGATACCGTGAGGCCAACCCCGGAAGGTTGAGTGGAGAGTCTCCCTGAATGAGATCTGCCCGAAGGTTGGAACCTTCGGGCAGATCTCAGAGGCTTCTGGGGAATGGAATACCCCAGATCACTGGGCGGTTAGGGTTCCTGCGGTAAGCGTGGTGATGGTTTGCAAATTGCCCGTGCTATCCAGAAGTTTGCACTCCCCTGGAGTCAGGGTGACCGCTGTGCCCGGTGTGGTTCCGATACCCGTTTTGAGATTCACGGCCACCCGCAGGAGAGGCGCGCTCAAAGCCTTGGGCGCAGCATGTCCCTTTTCTGCCACCGTCGCGATGAGCGTGTTGCCCGTCACCTGGGCCTTCAGGATCTGAGGGGTAGTGCCCAGGGTGAAGGCGGCACCCTTGTCAACGTAGGTCCCCGCAGGATCCCCTGGGTTAACGTTGACCCAGGAGACTTCCGCCCCTGCCGTGAGTGTGACCGAGAGACCACTGCCCGTGCCTGTGGACGGACCCACGAGATCCAGGACCAGCTTCGCTCCAGAGGAAAGGTCGGTGTTTTTCACCAGCTTGTAATCGCCGGAAGTGGGGTTGGTATAGGCCAAGGAGGTGGCCTGGGGTGGGGCAGGAGTCGGCTTGCTGTCGCCGCCCCCGCAACCCAGCAGGGCTCCGAGGACGCAGAGGGTGCCGAGGGTCGTGAGCTTCTTCATGGCGAATCCCTTTCTCACAGCTTGGCCAGGAGGGCGGTCAGGTCGGCGTCATCCACGGTGCCGATGCTCAGAAGGTTGGAAGCGGCTCCGGTGCCCATGCCCCACTCCTGGGCCATGATCAACAGATCCTTGGCGTCCACCGTTCCCGAGTGATCCAGGTCCATGGACTTGATCGTGAAGGTGGTTGTAGCAGTCTTGCTGCCATCGAGCTTGCTGGTGGCGGTGACCGTGAAGGTGCCGCCATTGAGGGCCGAGACACTTGGAAGGGTGAGGACGCCGCTGGCAGTGATCGTGGCGCCGCCGTTCACCGACCAATTGACCCCGCCACCCTGATCGCCGGTGGCCGTGAATGTAAAAGTACCGTTGGTGAGAAGAGTCTTGGTGTTGACGGGGCTGATGGTCAGGTTGACGGTGGAGGGGTCTATGACGGTCACTGTGGTATCAGCGGTGCATCCGGTGGCCACCAGGCTGGTGGCTGTGATCGTGTAGGTGCCGGCCGTGCTGGAGGCCCAGGTGGCCGAGGTGCCTGACTGGGCGCTGAACGACCCCCCCGTGGTAGACCAGCTGACGCCCTGGTTGGTGAGCAGCGAGACATTGGGGGTAAGGGTCACGTTGGCGCCCGTAAGGGCAACCGTGGTGCTGGGAGTCAGTGTGACCACGACACTGCTGGGGGCCACCAAGATCAGGGTGGAGGTGCCAGGAGTATTAGGCGTTTCTGCGGGCGTGGCGGTGATGGTGAAGTTGCCAGCGGTCGCCCCGGCAGTGAAGGTGGTGTTGGCGCCACTGGCCGTGGTGGCTGGATTGAAGGAGCCTCCGCTGTTGTCGATGGTCCAGTTCACGTTGGAATTGCCAACGTGGTTTACTACCGTGGCGGCATAGGAAACGGTTCCGCCGGGAATGGTGGTGTAGGTGGTGGGGTTGACGGTGGCCGTCGCATTGGCCTGCACGGACCATTGGACGTTATCCACCCATCCGGCATCGCTTCCGGCGACGGCGGCAGGGTCCTTGGTGTAGATCCAGCGCACGAGGTGGGGACCCGTAGGCAACTGGAAGGTCTCGCCCTTCCAGGCAACTTCGCCGCCGATCCGCTTCTCGACGATGCCATCGATGGAGATGGCCAGATTGTCGTAGAACTGGGTTGGACTCT
>JAYREN010000241.1:0-1766 GCA_041908845.1 Holophaga sp.
CTCACCTCCATCAACGGCCAGCGCGCCGAGTTGGAACCCAGCGAGAACACCGACTTGCCCTTTCTGGCCAAGGCCGATCTCTCGGTTCAAGAAGGCAACGTGGTCCTCACGGCCACCGCAGTAGACCGGGCAGGAAATCGGGCCACGATCACGAGAACCCTTGGCGTTGGCCTCACGACTCCGCGGATCTTGTTCGACACGCCCGCCTTCGACACCAATGGCATTTTCCGCACCCTCCAGGCGGGCCTAACCGTGATGGGCCGGGTCGAGGCACCAGATGCTGTCAAGCCACTGAGCCTGACACTAAATGGGGTACCAACTCCCCTGGATGCCCAGGGCCGCTTTACCTGGACCGCTTCGAATCTCGTTATAGGTTCCACCCAGCTCACTGCCGTGGCCACGAACACCTTCGGCCAAAGCAGTCAGGAAACGCGCACCCTCGTCCGTACCTTGGATGTGGATCCAGCCACTGGGGGACCCAAGATCACCCTCGATAGCCCTCTGGAAGGCTTCGCCACCTCCGAAAGCACCCTTACGCTCCGGGGCCGCGTCAATCTGAGCGGCTTGAACGTGACGGTGCAGGGCAGCCCCGTGGCCGTGGATTCGGCGACGCTTCAGTTCAGCGCCCCCGTGTCGTTGGCTCCAGGTTCAAATACACTCACCGCCACGGCCACAGACGCCAGCGGCAAGGCGGCCACCGCAGAAGTGCACGGCACCATGCTGGTGCCCGGGGCGGCCCGATACCGCTGGGACCAGCCTGCCAATGGTTCGCGCACCCGGCTGCGCAGGGTGACGATTACAGGCCAGGCAGATCAGCCGGGCATCGCCAGCGTGAGCGTTAACGGTACACCCATGGCGCTTTCAGGCAGTGGGGCCAGCGGCGCCTTTAGCGGCGTGGTGGACCTTACCAGCAAAGGGAAGAACGCCTTGCTCCTGGAAGTGCGGAGCCTGTTGGGGGAAACCTTCACTGAACGGCGGGATGTAATCTTCGAACCCGAGCTGCCGCGCCTCCGCCTTCTTGCGCCCGTAGACGCGCGTCCCGGCGATACCATCGCCCTGCGGGTCGAGCCCGAGGTCGGGACGAATCTCGTGGGCGTAGACCTGACCTGGAACGGCGCCTCGGTGGGCCAGCTCACGGCACCCATTGCGCCCGTGAATGTGATGGTGCCCAGCGATGCCCAGCCCGGTGCGAAACTGCCCGTGGAAGCTCTGGGAACGGACACGGAAGGTGAGACCGTCCTGGCCCGGGCCTTTGTAACCGTGCTGGGAAGCGGCGCCCTGGTGGTGGAAGCCTTTGACGACCGAACGGGCTTGCCCCTTACCAATGGCTTGGTCCAGGTGGAAGGCACCGGAGCAAGCGCTCCCCTGGATGCCTCCGGTCGCGCAGCCCTGCCCACGGCCCTCCCCCAGGATTGGGTGCGCCTGGACAAGGCTGGGCACACCTCCCAGTGGCGCAGTGCCGCCCTCCAGGTGGGTGGCGTGCAGGCCCTTGTGGATGCCCGTCTCACGCCCCTGGATTCGGGGAAGAATGCCGATAGTTCGACCTTTAGTGAGGCCTTTGCCCAGGATTCCTACCGGGTTCAATTCCCCGCGGGTGCCCTGGTGGGCACGGGCAAGGTGTCCTTCACGCCCCTCACCACCCAAGGGCTGCCAGCCTTGCTTCCGTCCGGGTGGTCCGCCGTGAATGGCGCCTGGTTGGCCTTCGAGGGAGTCCTTCCCAATGCTCCCGGAACCGTGGAGCTTGGGCTTCCCAGCGGTGCCCCCGA
>JAYREN010000241.1:1776-3854 GCA_041908845.1 Holophaga sp.
TCTGGATGGTGCTCTCCGCCCACCTGGGCAAGGACCAGTTGGCGGGCCTTCCCCTGCTCGCTGCGGGGGGCTACGCCTTGGTTGTGGCCGATCCCGCTCCCACGGCACCGCCGGCGCCCGCCGTGGGTCAGGCCTTGCAGGGCTTCCTGGGGGCTTCCTGGCGTGAGGGGCTCAAGGCCACTGGCCTCGTGGATCCCAGCCTCATGCCCACGGTGGATGCCATCAACGGCGCCCGCGCTTTGGCCAAGCTGGACCTCTCCTTTCAGGACAGCCTTCCGATCCCCAGCGGTACGGTGCTCCAGGCCGATCTGGTGGAAACCTATGTGATGGTGGACCAGCATGTCATCGAGCCCGAGCGGCGAACCCAGGATGCCGTGGCCTGTCGCCTTGTCCTGACGGTCAACGCCGAAGGCAAGCCGCAGGTGCGCAGCGCCGGAGAGGGTGTGGCCCTGGATCTGCCCGTGCGGATGAGCCGCAGCTTTACCGCCACGGAACTGGTGGAGGGCCTGATCCAGGTGGGTTTCTATCACGATGGCGTGAAGGTGGTCTCAGGCGGCGAGCTCTTCGGGGGGACGGGTGGCACCCTGAACCGAGATGGCATCACGTTGAGCTTCGGCGCGGGCAGTTTCGCGGTTCCCACTCTGGTGCGCCTGGCGGCGGACCCGCTCGACCTGGCCGCAACCCTCTGGCCCGAACTCTCCGGCAAGGGTTCGATTGCCAGATCTTTCAATGTGGACATCGTGGGCACCCTTTTGCAGGGCCTCGGGTTGAACCTGGAGGACATCGGCACGGTGCCGACAGGCCA
This sequence comes from Holophaga sp., assembly GCA_041908845.1. GTDB lineage: Bacteria > Acidobacteriota > Holophagae > Holophagales > Holophagaceae > JAYREN01. The sequence goes on from JAYREN010000241.1 coordinate 2,582, forward strand.
GCGCCCCTTGGTGCTCCAGCGGCGCATCGTGCAGGGCCAGCGACTGGTCCTCGCCGTGGGCGAACTGGTGAAGCAGGGCTCGACCTGGGACCTAGTCACCCCTGCGGGTGGAAACCCTGTGCTGGAGGGCGGCGCCTTCGCCGTGCTGGTGCCTTCACAGAACTGGGATTGGGTCAGCGGCACCGCGCTGTTGCCTGGCAATCTCGCCCAGCCGTTGATGGAAAAACTCGGCGCGAAAGCCCGGATGACCCCCGTGAAAGGCTTGGCAGCCAAGGGGCTCGCGTCAACGAACACCCCTAAAAAGCCAAAGACAGGAACGCCCTCGTCGCCTTCTTCCCCGGGCGATGTTGCCGTGGCGGATGTCTCCGTGGACGGCGCCTTCATCCTGGCGGCCTCCGGCCCCACGGGCTCCTTTGCTGTCCCCGTCATTCTCCCCACGGACAACCAACCCGCTCTCGTCAACGGCTCCCGCTGGGATCTGGGAGTCACGGGCAGCTTTACGGCCCCTGTCCCCAGCGCGGCCAATGACCTGCGGCTGGCCACAGTGCCCTTCCGGGTGATGAATGCGGTGCCGGAGGAACACGCCGAAGTCACCGTGGGTCAGGTGGCCATGCTCTTCCTGTCCTCCCCGGCGGATGCAAGCACCCTCACAAATGCCAAGCTCGTGAAGGTGGATGCGGCCGATGCCTCGACCACCACGGAAGTCGCCATCCGTCGCGCTCTCTCCCTGGATGGCAAGACCCTCTTCATCACTCCCGAGCAGACCCTGGGGCTCGGCCTGCAATTCCGGCTCGTGGTAGATGGCCTCCGGGGCCTCAACGGAGATACCGCGCCGACCTTCACCCGCACCTTCCACACCTCCGCCGTGATCATCCCCGGCGAAACGGTGGATTTCGCGAGGATCCTGCTCGGCTATCCCGACGCGCAGTTCAACGTCGCCATCACCGTTCCTGAAGGCGCTGTCCCCCCGCGATCCGGCCTCAGCCTCGAGGCCCCTGGCATGGGTTCCAGTTTCTCCGGCCAGATGCCCGCCAGCGGCCCCCTAACGGTCACCTTCAAGGCCGCGCTCGGCGAGCGCATCACCGTCACCGTGCAACTCCCCAGCGGCAGGACCGTGACGGGCTATGTGTCCCGCTACGTGTCCACCGATGGCTCCGGGCGAACCACCGTGAGCGTGGAGGGGGGCAAAGTGGAGGCGGCGGATGGAAAGGCCGCGGCCACCTTCCCCGAAGGGGCTCTGGATGGGCCTGCGGAAATCCAGGTCGAATTCACC
>JAYREN010000242.1:0-3835 GCA_041908845.1 Holophaga sp.
TGGTGAGGGTCAGAATAGGACCCCATACCTGCTGCAATGCAGCCTCGGATTCTTGCGTTGGTGAGGATCAGAGTATAGAGACCCCCAAATCTGCTGCAATGCAGCCTCGGAGTTTGGCGTTGGCAAGGCGCCACCTTCCGGCCTGTTATCCTGGAAATCCGGCTGGAGCACGCGCGGAAGCCTTCGCGCAGGTTCGCCGTTCTGGACGTTTTCCCAGGAGGTTCCCATGTGTGGTGTCGCTGGCGTTTTTGAGGTCGAGGGGGCGTGGGGGGTCGTGGCCAACATGCTGTTCGCGATCCAGCACCGGGGCCAGGAGAGCTGCGGGGCCGCGGCACGGGACGCGGCGGGCCGAGTGATGGCCCACAAGGGCATGGGTCTGGTCAAACAGGTACTCGACGAGACCGTGATCGACCAACTCTCCGGTGCAACCGCCATCGGCCATGTGCGCTACCCCACCGCCGGGTGCAGCGACGTGGTGAATGCTCAGCCCCATGTCATCGAGCTCGCCCAGGGCCCGGTCATGGCCATCTCATCCAACGGCGACCTCATCAACTATGGGGAAGTGCGGAGTCGCCTCGAGCGCGAGGCGGGTGTGGTCTTCAAGAGCGATAACGACGCCGAGCTCATCGGGCGCCTCATCGCCCTTTACCTGGTGCGGGAAGGTCTTCCCATCGAGCAGGCCATCGCCCGGGCGCAAATGGAGCTGAAGGGCGCCTTCTCCACCCTGCTGATCTACCGGGACCAGCTCTTCGCCTTCCGGGACCCCCACGGCTTCCGCCCCTTCGTCATGGGGCACCTCACCCACTCGGGCGAGGGCGATGTCCCCAGCGAGGGCACCGTCTTCGCCTCCGAGGACTGTGGCTTCGGCATCATCGACGCCCGTCGCCTGCGGGAAGTGGCCCCGGGGGAGATCCTGCGCCTGGAGTGCGGCAAGCCCGTGACCACCGTGGGCTCGGCATCCCTCCGCCCCCGCCACTGTGTCTTCGAGCTCATCTACTTCTCCCGGCCGGACAGCATCGTGTTCGATCAGTGTGTCTACCAGGTGCGCGAGCGCATCGGCGCCACCCTGGCCGCCAAGGACGCGGCCCTGGCTGTGGGCAATGATCTCGTGGTGATGCCGGTGCCCGATTCCTCCAACTTTGTGGCCCTCGGCTATGCCCGGGCCAAGGGCGTGCCCTACAGCATGGGCCTGCTGCGCAATCACTACGTGGGCCGCACCTTCATCAAGCCCACCCAGGCCTCCCGGGATGAGGGCGTGAAGCAGAAATTCAATCCGCTCCCCCAGTTCTTTCCGGGCAAGCGGGTGGTGCTGGTGGATGATTCCATCGTGCGGGGCACCAGCCTGCGCAAGCTGGTGCGCATGGTGCGCGAGGCCGGGGCCAAGGAGATCCACGTGCGCATCGGCTCCCCCAAGGTCATCGGGCCCTGCTTCTACGGCATCGATACCCCCACTCGGGAAGAACTGCTCGCCAATCGCATGACCGAGGCGGAGATCCAGGCCTACCTGGGGGTCGACAGTCTGCGGTGGCTGGAGGTCAGCGACTTCAAGGAAGTCCTGCCCGACCACCATGCGAATTTCTGCTCGGCCTGCTTCGACCTGGACTACATCTATCCGCCGGAAGGCTTCTCCACCAAGACCAACACCCCCACCGCCCGGGCCTGAGGCGCCTCCATGCCCAGCCCCCTCACCCTGGCCTTCCTCGTCCTGGCTGCCTTCCTGGCGGGCTTCGTGGATGCCGTAGTGGGGGGCGGCGGACTGATCACCATTCCCGCCCTTATGATCGGGCTGCCGGGGCAGTCCTGGCCCGTGATCTCCGGCACCAACAAGGTGGTGGCCTGCACGGGCACGACCTTCGCCGCCGCCCAGTTCGTCCATTCCCGCATCCTGCGGTGGCAGGAGATGGTGGGCCCCGTGATCGCGGCCATGGGCGGCGCGGCCATCGGCGTGGCCATGGCCTATTTCCTTTCCGGGCGCTTCGAACCCTACCTGCGCCCCGCCATGGTGGTGATGATGATCGCCATGCTGGCCTGGACGCTGCTGAAGCCCGACGCGGGCCAGCTCCACGCCCCCCGATTCGGGCTCAGCCACCAGCGGATGCTGGCCCTGGTGATCGCCTTCGTCCTCGGCTTCTACGATGGCCTCTTCGGTCCCGGCACCGGGAGCCTGCTCATCTTCCTGTTCGTGGCGGTGCTGGGCTTCGATTTCCTGCGGGCCTCGGCCCTGGCCAAGAGCGTGAACTGGGCCTCCAACATCGCCTCGTTAACCCTTTTCCTCTCCCAGGGCAGTTGGGTGCCCACGGTGGCCCTCAGCATGGCCGTAGGCAACGGCCTGGGCGGCTACCTCGGCGCCCGCACCGCCCTTGCCAAGGGCAGCGCCTGGGTGCGGATTGTCTTCATCCTCGTAGTGGGCGCCTTGATTCTTCGCTTGGGCTGGCAAATCCTGTTGACTTGATTCAGCATTCGCTCATATTGGCGGAACCCTCGCGGCCAAGAACCCGCTCGGGCGGAGGAAAGATGGATCCGATCAAAGCCTCCTCGTGCCCGGAAACCCACTTCGCGCCCGCCGGGCGGGTGGGCGGACCTGAACTGGATGCGGAGATCGCGAGCTGCCTGGACAACCCTATCGCCCAGGTGGTGCTGGAATCCGTGGAGAGCTATGCCCTGATCCTGAACGAGGAACGGCAGATCCTCGCCGCCAACGAGGCCCTCTTCCAGGCCCTGGCGGTGGAGGATCCCACCTGCTTCGAGGGCATGCGGCCCGGGGAAATCCTGGGGTGTGTCCATGTGGCGGAGGGCCCGGACGGATGCGGCACCTCCAAGGCCTGCGGCCGGTGCGGCGCCGTACTCACGATCCTGGCCGCTCAGAGTCGCGGACAGGTGGCCGAGGGGGAATGCCTTCTGAGCCTGCGCAACGGCAAGTCCTGGGAGGCCAGGGAGTTCCACATCCGGGCCACACCGCTGCGGATCGCGGGGCACACATTCCTGGTGCTGGTCATGCGCGATATCAGCGCCCAGAAGAGGCGGGAAGTCTTCGAGCAGGTCTTCCTGCACGATCTGATGAACACCCTCCAGGGTCTCCGGGGCTGGACCGAACTGCTGCAGATGTCCATCGAGGAACCCGCCCTCGCCGCCCAGAAGATCGCAACCCTCTCTGATCGCCTAGCCGAGGAGGTGCTGACCCAACGCCTGCTGGTGCAGGCCGAGAAGGGTGACCTCAGCGCCGCTCGCAGGGAGATTCGTCTTACGGAACTGTTCGACGAACTGAAGTGCATCGCAGGCAGCCACAAGTGCAGCGTGGATCGCATTCTGGAAATGCCTGACCCCCCCCGGGGCGCCATTGTGAACAGTGATCCCCGCCTGCTTCAGCGCATCCTGCTCAACATGGTGATCAACGCCCTGGAAGCCACTCCGCCCGAGGGGACCGTTCGCCTTCAGGCTCGGCGGGAGGCCGGTGGTCAGCGATTCACGGTGCACAATCCAGGCTTCATCCCCGAGGAAGTGGCCACCCGCATCTTCCTCCGCTCCTTCAGCACCAAGCGGGCCAAGGGGCGTGGCCTCGGCACCTACAGCATGAAGCTGCTGGGAGAAAACGTGCTGGGCGGCGAGGTGGGGTTCACTTCGACCCCCGAGGACGGGACCCTGTTCTTCTTCTTCCTCCCTGACCCGTGCTGAATCCGGGCGGCAGGTGCTGAACAACGGCTTCGCGTACACCGAGCGCATCGGGCCCCGGGGCGAGGGGCTGACGGTCTTGGATTACCTGGCCGGACGCTATGCTCACTCCTCCCCGGTGGAATGGGCCGCCCACCTGCACGAGGGCCTGGTGCGCCTGGACGGA
>JAYREN010000243.1:0-3805 GCA_041908845.1 Holophaga sp.
CACCCTCCGCACCTTCAGGGTGGACCGCGTGCTGGACCTGGTGTTGTTGGAGGAGTATTTCGAGCCGACGGAAGGCAAGGCTCTGGATGATTACCTGCGGAACGTGGATGCGGAGGCCGCCGCCTGGGAAAAGACTCCTGACACACCCCTGTCAGGAGGGAGTGCCAAGCTGGGTTGAACCAAGGAAACGCCATGACTCAAATCGATGAGATCCTCGCCCTGGAGCGAAGTGCCCTGGACTGTTGGATCCAGGGTGATCCCCTGGGATTTGTCGCATTGGCCGCAGAAAACATCACCTACTTCGATCCCTTCCAGCCACGGCGAGTGGATGGGCTGAAGTCTTTCCGCTCCCTAATGGAATCCATCCAAGGCCAAGTCCGGGCTGAATCCTACGAGATGCGGGATCCCGTAATTCAAATGGAAGGGGGACTGGCACTCCTGTCTTTCAATTACGTCGCCTGCCTGGGGGATGGATCCGAATCCCACTGGCAGTCCAGCGAAGCCTACCGTCGCGGGGACGGGGGCTGGTGCTTGATTCACTCCCACTGGTCCCCGTGCCGCTGAAAGGAAATGCCATGTTTCGACGCCTCCAAGACTTCACCCCTACCTGGACCGAAGAGTCCGCGAAGACGCTCGCGGTCATCGACGCTATCCCTGATTCCGCCATGGGTACGGCCGTGGTGCCCGAGCATCGGGATCTGCGGCGCATGGCTTGGCATCTGGTGGAGAGCCTCATCGAAATGCCCCAGCATTGCGGCCTGGCGATCGAGGGGGCCCAGTTCATCGAGGGCATCTTCATCAAGCAGCCTCCGGCGACCATGGGCGAAGTTCGCGAGGCCTATGCTCGGGCGAGCGAATCCCTTCTCAATGGCCTGGCTGCCTGGAAGGACGCCGATCTGGAAACCGAGGACGAAATGTACGGCGAGCGCTGGCAGCGGGGGAAGACGCTCTACGTGCTCATCATCCACCAGGCCCATCACCGCGGCCAGATGACGGTGCTCATGCGGCAGGCCGGGCTGGTCGTGCCCAGCATTTACGGCCCCACGAAGGAAGGCTGGGTTGCGTACGGCATGGAGGCCCCGGCGGTCTAAGGACGGAAACAGAAAGGCCCCGAAGGATCGGGGCCTTTCTGTGATGGGGCGGAAATCCGCTACTTCACGCGTTCCATGTAGGTGCGATCCACGGTGTTCACCCGGATCTTTTCGCCGCTCTCGATGTAGGGGGGCACGTTGACGATGACGCCGTTTTCCAGCTTGGCGGGCTTGTAGGAACCCGTGGCGTTAGCGTTCTTCATCACCGGCTCGGTCTCCAGGATTTCGAGCACCACGCTGGGGGGCAGGGTGGCGGAGAGGGCCGTGCCCTCGTAGAACTCGATCTCCACCTGCATATTGGGCTGCAGGAAGACCAAGTCATCGCCCATGACATCCTTGTGCAGCTCGGTCTGCTCGTAGGTCTCGTTGTTCATGAATACGAGCATGTCGCCATCTTCGTAGAGATACTCGAGCATGTGCTGTTCGAGGCTGGCCTTGTCGATCTTGTCGCTGGACCCGAAGCGGTTCTCGCGGTTGATGCCATCCTTGAGGCGCTTCATCCGGGTCTGGATGCGAGCAGGCAGGTTGCCGGGCGTCTGGTGTTCCACGTAGGTGACGCGGCAGAGCTCGTTCTCGAAGTTGATGATCATCCCGACGCGAACCTGGGTGGCGTTGATGAAGGGCATGGACGAGCCTTTCAATGCGAAAGCCCCCGAGTGCTTGGGGGGCTTGGGTGGTGGGCGTACCTGGGTTCGAACCAGGGACTTCTACCGTGTGAAGATAGCACTCTACCGCTGAGTTATACGCCCGCGGTCCATCAGTCTACCAGCTTGGATGGGATTGTCTAGAGCGCGTTTCCAAGGGCATCCGCGAAGCGCGGCGCATCGGCGGCGCACAGCCCACAGATCCCCACCCGGAGCCCTTCGGGCATCGGCACAACGAATGCGCCCTGGGCGCGGAGCCGCTCGGCCACGGCCATGGGCGCCTCCGGGCGCAGGGTGAGGAAGAAGCCACCCTGCCAGGAGACGCCGGGCAGGCCTCTGGCCCGGAGGGCGGCATCGAGCGCCAGCGATCGGGCTTCGAGTACCTGGGACCAGTGGCGGTGCTCGCCGTTGAGCTGCTCCTGTCGCTTGCCATCCCGGGCTAGGCGCACCATGAGGGCCTGGGGGGCGCGGGGCGTCGAGGACCAGATGCCCCGGCAGGCGATCCCCAGGACCGTATTCAGGGCCGAATCCTGGCTCCAGGGGAAGACCAGGGCGCCGCCCCGAGCCCCATTGAGCGTCAGGGCCTTGGAAACCGAAAGGGCCCCGGCCACTAGAATCGTTCCTTCTTCGCCTGCAGCCGCGTACTGATCCAGGGCCTCCCGGACATGCTCGGGGTCCGTGGTGTAGTCCGCGTAGGCGATATCCACCAGCAGGACCGCCGGGCCGCGGTCGGCCAATCGTGCCAAGCGTCGCAGCAGTTCCTGGCGATCCGTTCGGCTCAGGCTTAGGCCCGTGGGGTTCTGGCAGGGATCATTGAGCCATACTAGGAGGCGGCCTTGCTCCTCCATGAGCCCCCGGGCGGCGTGCTCCCAGGCTTCCAGATCCAAGGGCTGGTCGGCGAACTTGAAGGGGGCCGTTACCAGGCGCATGCCCGATTCACTCGCCAGTCGATCATAGGGCCCCCAGTAGGGTCCGCCCGCGAGTACCGCCATGCCGGACTCCAGGAACAGGCGGGCCGAAAGCGCCAGTGCCCCACTGCCTCCGGGGGTCGCACAGCCCACCACCGGACCGTCCAGTTTTGGCCAGTGGCGCTGGACCAGGGCCTTCAGGAAGGCCGGGTCGCCGGTGATGGGCGCGTAGGGGGCGATCTCCATTGGGCCGAGCTCCTGCCAAAGCTCCATCACCGATTCGTGGACGACGGGTTGTCCCAGATCATCCGTCAGGGTGCCCATGGTGGCGTTTATGACATCCTCCCCGGCGGCACGGCGCCGCTGCGCCTCGGCGTTCAGCGCGAAGATGACATCCACGGCGCTGATATCCCGGCGGGAATGAATGAGGTGTTCGAGCATGGCGGCTCCATGGATGAGTGAACCTGCAGAAAATGCGATCTGCCCGTGATTACCAAAGGTCGAGAAATCCCTAGACTGGATCCAGGGAGAGACCGTCATGATCACACTTTTCCAAGGCATGGCCCCGCGCTTCGGCCACCGGGTTTTCGTGGCGCCCAGCGCGACCCTGATCGGCGACGTGGAGATGGGGGATGACGCATCTCTCTGGTTCAACTGCGTTGTTCGGGGAGATGTGAACTGGATCCGCATCGGCGCCCGCACCAACATCCAGGACGCCTGCTGCCTGCATGTCACCAATGATCGTTTCCCGCTCCTGATCGAAGACGAAGTGAGTATCGCCCACAACGTGATGCTGCACGGCTGTACCATTCGCAAGGGCACCCTCGTGGGCATGAGCACCACGATCATGGATGGCGCGGAGATCGGCGAGGGCTGTCTGGTGGCGGCGGGTTCCCTCATTCGGGAGGGTTTCAAGGCGCCGCCGCACTCTTTGGTGGCAGGCTGGCCCGCCACCGTGAAGCGGGAGTTGACCCAAGAACAGCGCGCACTCGTGGCGAGCATCTGGTCCCGCTATGTCCGCTACAAGGAGGCATATTTCGAAGAGGGATGGCCCATCGCCGTTGCGCCGGTGGCGGCGAATCCCCGGCCAGGTTTCGCCGATGGCCACCCCTTTCCGTGACGGGGTCAGTTGACCTGGAGCACCCGGAAGCTAACCTTGTTT
>JAYREN010000244.1:0-3780 GCA_041908845.1 Holophaga sp.
AGATGAGGCTCGTGTTGAGTCGTGCGCCCTCGGGGGGAGTGGGATCCGCCCAGGCCAGGATCGGCACCGACCAGTCGAAGAAGGCGTACAGGGCAGCCTTGCCCGTGCCAAAGAGGTTGGTGGCTTCGGCTCGGATGGCATAGGCGCCCGCCTGATCGGGGCTGAGGGGAAGTGTGAACCGACCCTCGGTATCAAGGGAGATCTCGCGCCCCTGGAGCGTGAAGGAGGCCTTTGGATCGCTCACCACACCTTCCACAATGATGCTTCGGCCATTGGTGGCGTAGCCATCCTGGGGAGTGGTGAAGGTGACCACCGGAGCGGCCCCTCCTGGTATGTAAGTCGTATCCACCGTCAAGGTCCCCACGTTGCCTGCCGGGTCGACCGCCTGGAAACGGAGGGTGTTCAGCCCCTGGGCAAGACCAAACTGGCCCGAGAATGCCCCCTGGGCATCCAAGGCAAGCCCCTGGTTGTTCAGCCCCAACAGGGCTGTTGGGTCATCCACGACACCCTTGATGGCCAGAGTCGGACTTGCCACGACGGCTGGGATCGCCGGATTGAGTCGAATGACCGGTGGCGTGCGGTCGATGACGATGTGGCGAGTGTCGCTGCCGGTCTTGCCCTGGGCGTTGGTGGCCAGGGCTTTGAGGGTCAGGGGGCCCTCGGGCGGCCCGAGGAGCAGGCTAAACCCGCCCTGGGCATCCATGGACGCGCCCTCCCCGTTCACGGTGAGCGTTGCCGCTGGATCGGAAACGCGGCCAGCGACCCGGACCTGGGCTGCATTGGTGAGCAGGCCTTCCGCAGGTTCCGTGAGCGTTACGGTGGGGCCTTCGGGCGGAGGAGGCGGGGCATAGGTGACCGTGCGTATGACGGTAGCGGTGCGGTTGCCAGGCCCCTTGCCGGTGGCCAGATAGGTAAAGGTGTTCGATCCCACCGCAAGATTCAGGGTGGTACTAAAGGCACCGCTGGGGGCGAGAGGTACCGGGTTCCCGTTGAGGGTGAGGGTTGCGTCGGCTTCGCTCACCACGCCAGAAGTCTGGATGTTGGGGGTGCTGAAGACGGTTCCATCCTGGGGCGCAGCCACCGTCAGCAAAAGCGCACCTTGCTGGTAGGTGACTTGGCGCACCACGGTCACTTGGGCGGTGCCAATGGATGGCAGTAAGCTGGACCCGCGCCCGGCCTTGGCGGCGGCTTCGGTCCAGGCCTCGAACCTGAGCGTGTTCGGGCCGTCGGTGAGGGTGACATCCGCCTCGAAACCACCATCCGCCCTGACGGTCACAGGCTGCCGGTTCAAGGCCACTGTGGCCGAAGGCTGGGAGACCTTGCCCGTGACATGCAGAGCCGGGGAAGAGACCACGATGCCTTCGCCCGGCGCCACGACACTCAGGGTGAGGGCCTCTGGACCTGGGTAGGTAGCCTTGGCGCCTCCCCCACAGGAGAGGTTCACGAACACCAAGCCCAGAACGGCGACAGCCAGGACCGTTCGCCAGGATCGACGAATGACCTCGGCCGCAATACCTGCTCCGAGAGTATTAAGAATGCTGGATTTTATTCGAGACCACATGGAACGCATCTGTACCGCCTGTTGATCGTTAGCTTCAGAAAATCAGCCCATGGGGCTTGGTGTGCCAGGAAGGTCCGGATTGAATCAGGAAGGAATGGGGAGAAGCCGAAAGCGCCTGAGAGCAATGACCCGGGAAGAGGGCTTTGAGGAAGGATTCGGTCGCGACGGAACGAAGGACAATGCGAGCTTTTTTCCCGCGCCCCGCATCCTCATCACCCCTGTCGCCCTAGCCATGCCGCGTGTCATCGCCGAACTTTCTCTGCCTTGGCAGGTTTCTCGGCCATGGGGGTGGATTCCACTCGGCCTTTTAGAGTGGTGCCTGCGGGGGCATCGAGATGGATCTCAACGCGACGATTCCTGGCACGGCCAGCTTCGGTCTGATTCGAGGCTATGGGTTCCCGGTAACCCTTGCCCGACACCTCGCCCTCGGCGATCTCCAGGCCGCGACTTCGGAGCACATTGGCCACCGCCTGGGCTCTCTTTAGGCTGAGACGCTGGTTGTATGCCAGAGAGCCACGGATGTCCGAATGCCCCACGACACGAAGCCTAGGCTGGGGCGACAGCTTGACGATGCGATCGACCCACTGGGCAAGAAGCCGTTGCCCTTCCTCGGGGATCTCGGCCCGGTTATCGGCAAAGTGAAGGGCGGCCTCATCCAGCACGATGGTCTTAGGAAGACCAATATTGAGTGGCTGAGGTACAGACAACGGCGCGGGCGGAGATAACGCCGGAGGCAGCACTGGATGTGCTTCCAGCCGCGCGAGCCGATCCACGGACAGGACAGCCATGGGGGTTGCCACCGGCCTTGGCCTGGCGGCTCCGAAGCGGACACCAAGAGCCAGGGTGCTCTGGAAGCGAGGACCGTGGGTCCTGGCCGCTTCACCACTGCTGGGATTGTGCATGCCCAGGTTGTCCAGGTCGGCGATGTAGGCCAAGCCCTGGGGATTGAAGTTGGTGAAAGGTGCGGCAATTTCCAGGGCAACGTAGGGATGTAAAGGCCCCATGGGATCAAAGCGGTACTCAGCAACCGCCCGCCACCAGGCGCGGTTGAGCCAGCCATGGCTGCGCAGTTCGGGGGGGGCTTTCACCATGAGGGCATCACGCCGGAAGTCCAGGCCAAGGCCCGGATGGAACCTCCCGAAATCGTGGAAATACGCCAGACCCGCCACCCACTGATGGCGAATGTGCAGATCCGCACCCACGGCGCCCTTCGCTCCGGTTGAATTTTCATAGCGCAAGGGGCTGCTGGAACCTTTCGCAAAGCCTGCGGAAGCCTGAATCATCCCCGGTCCCCAGCGTAGGAGATCGAGGCCCAATCGGGCGCCCCACAGATTCTGCGATGGGGCTTCGACCTTGAGCCAGCCTGAGGGCGGTCGCACTTCGACCGATTGCAGGTCTGCCCTGCCCCAATGGATCTGAGCGGCAATGGGGGCTTGCCGTTCGGAACGGGGAAGCCACTGGGGGGCCTGAGCCAGCGCGGGAACGACAGCCAGCAGGGCGCAGAACTTGGGCGACGAAAAACGCATGCAAGCCTCGAATGGCAGAGATGAGGGAGTCTGGAAGCAACCATCTAACTGGGTGGGCATTCCACCCCCCTTGATTCAGTGGCCGGGAGCACCTGGGGCAAGGCGGGCGCGGGATCCACCGCCGTCATATCGAGGAAGCCGTACCACCAGGTCCCGCATCCGAAATTCTGAGTTTCGAGGCGCAGGGGAATACCCACGGGCAGCTTGGGATGCCAAATTCTCTGGGCGTCCAGGCCTTGCTCAGAGTCATAGGAGTACGCATCCTCCATACGCCAACCAAAGGGGGCCTTCACCGGTGCAATGGTGAGGGCATTCACATTGGGATCCTGGTCCTGGGGGGCGGTCACCTTCAGCGGGGTGGCCGCAAAGGTCCACTGGGCCTGGGGCAGATCCGCGAGCAGGGATTGTTCGGCACTCAGCGCGAAGTCCAAGGTGCCAAAGGTTCCGTCCAGCGATAGGCCTTCAACCGCATTGACGAGAGCACCCCAAAGCGTGCCAGTCAGGGGGATACGAACCCGAGGGCCAAGGTTGTCGCCAAAATTGGGGTAGCCGAACACCCGACTGTTCACATCAATGACCACTTCAGAACTCCAGGGTGTGGTCAGGAATCCCAGCGCGGGATCCAATATCCCCGGGGCCTTATCGGGCCGCACGAGGCCCGGCGCGTCCTTGGAAACGGCCAAGAGCGTGGCG
>JAYREN010000245.1:0-3761 GCA_041908845.1 Holophaga sp.
CTCCGAAAGCAGGCCCCAGATCCGAGTGGCGGATTCCCGCGGGGTCTTAGGATTGAGCAGGAGCTCCGACATGATCGGTGGGTGGGCCATTAGGGTGGGATGGGCCGCAATGGCCTCCAGGATCGAGCGAGGCGTCTGCTTATTGCGGGCGAGGCGCAGGAGAATGCTGGGATCCAATTGGCGGTCCGAAACCATCTGATTCAGGGTTTCCTCGTCTTTGAGCACGTCCTGGGGCAGATGGCGGATGAGTTCGCCCCCGCTGGCCCGCAGGGCGATGATCCGCTGCTGGACGCTGAGGCCCAGGTAGATCGCCCGGAGGGCTTCCAGGGCGTGCTGTTTGACCTCCAGGTGGGGGACGCGGGGATCCCGGAGCAGGTCCAGCAGGGCCCGGGGCGTCGTGAGGCCCTTCAGCAGCCGGAGTGCCGTGGACTGAGTGAGGTGCACATTGTGAAGCAGGGCCTCCTGGAGGGCGGGGTTCTCGCTCCAGGAATTGTGGTTGGCCAGTTTTTCCGCCCGGAACTGATCCATGGCGGGGATGGCTGCCAGCAGCTCTCGGGGTGTCAGTCCCGGATTCTCAAGCACGACCGTGAAGACCACCGGGTCAGGATCCCGCAGAGCCGCAACCATCTGCTCGGGCAGGGTGGATTGGTTGGCCATGAAGACCCGCTCCTCCAGGGATGCCCAGCGCCCCTCCGGCTGTGTGCCCAGTCCGTTGATTTGCGTGGCGCGCTTGCGCTGAAGGCGGTCGTAGAAGATCTTGATCACCCGCAACAGATTGGGGGCGCTGCGTTTGGCCCAGAGAGTGATGTACTGGTATTCCGTCTCGTCCAGCTGGGAAAAAAGGCTGGCGATCCCGTTCAGGGCACGAGGCCCCTGGGCGCCACGGGATAGTTGCACCAGCAGATCCCGACTCACCCGCAGCTTCTTGGCGAAGGCATCGGGCAGGTATGGGGCATCGTAGAGGGCCTCGCGAATGGGCTCGCGGAAGTACCACCGGGCCTCGCTGTAGACCTCCTCAAAGAATTCAGGAAGGGTAGAGGCCCGGAGGGCATCCGCCAGGAATTCCTCGGACATCATGGGATTGTGTAGCGCGGCCTGGCGGATATCGGCATCCTGGCTGCCGAGGCCATCGAGCACTTCCTCCGCTACGTGGGTGCTGCCGGCCCTGGAGACGAGCTCATCCTTGGAGACCTGCACCGTCATGGGTTGGGTGGCGCTGCGGCTCTTGGGCGGTTCCGTCAGGGCATCCCAGTCCTGGTCCTCTGTGGGAAGGGGCGGGAGTTCCTGGGTCAGGCCCGTGGGGCTGACTTGTCGGGCCAACTGCTTGAGCTGCTGCTTGACGATGGGCTTGAGGTCTGGGGAGAGCTGGGCATAGACGACCTTTACGGTCTCCGCGCGTTCCTCCCGCTCGGCCACCGGAGCACGGTCCATGGTGTGCATGAGGTCGAACAGGGAAACGGCCAGTTCAAGATCCCGCCGGAGGGGCTCGGGAGTGGCCTCGTTTTCCGCCAGAGCCTGGATGACCGCAGGATTGATCAGCCAGTGGGGGGTTCGGGCGATGAGAGTCAGGAGGCGGGGCTGGGCGAGATTCCGGGCGAGGCCCTCGATCAACCGGGACTGGCCTTCCGAGGGCAGCTGGGGACGGATGAGCACCAGGTTGCGGAAATGGAGCCTCTCCTGCTCGGTCAGGGCCGCGAGGAAAGAGGGTTCAGAATCCGCCACAGAGTCTCCTATCCGCAGGACTGGCTCTGGGTGTCGAGCAGATCAGGTGCCTCGAGCACGAGGCGAGAATCGACGAGAACGCCGTGAATCCCAGGAATTTCGCAGGCCTGGGCCACGTGCTGGGCCGAACGGATGCTGCCACCCATCAACATCGGCAACCTGCTGTGCTCAGAGATGTGAGCGGCGGTGGGGAAATCGGGCTTGGCGCTTTCGGAGCTGGGGATATCGGAAAAGAGGATGCGTCGGAAGCCCTGTTCGCGAATGCGGCTGGCGGCCTCCTTGGGGGTGAGGAGCGAGGACTCGCTCCATCCCGAGGCCTGCACCTGGCCCTTTCGGGCATCGATGGTGGCCGTGAGCTGCTCACGGAACCGGCCGAGCAGCTGATCCACGATGAGCGGTGAACGATGAAGGATCGTACCCACCAGCAGCCAAGTGGCACCCTGATCCAGGAAGAACTGGGCCTGGTCGGAGCTGCGGATCCCGCCGCCGATCTGAATACAGACCTTGGACTTGGACTGGTGAAAACGGTGCATGATGCGCGAGATCAGCATCCGGTTGTGGCCCCGGCTCCGGGCGGCGTCCACATCCATCAGGCACAGGCGATTGCAGCCGCAATCCAGAAGCGCTTCCGCGATTTCCATGGGTTCTGAGGGCGCAGTCTCCCCCCCGGCGCTTGGTGCCAGGCACCCGTTCTGAATCTGGAGGGTAGGCAGGACCTTCAAAGGGGAACCTTTCCCTGACGCAACCCTCGGATCTTAACGCAGGGCGGGGCCTGGGGCTAGGAGCGGCTCCAAGTTATGTTCAGCCCTTGGGGCCCGCTGGGAGTGCTTCGAGCACCTTGCGCGCGGCCTCGATCTGGGCCTGTTTCAGGGTGCGCGCCGAGGCCTCCGCCTGGTGGGGGCCCACGGTTACGCGAACGGTGAACGTGGGCGCATGATCGGGTCCTGAGCGACCCATGGTCTCGTAATTCGGGGTGGGAAGCCCTTGACCGGCGGCCCGCTCCTGTAGCGTCGTCTTGGTGTCATGGCGCTCCCAGGAATCGGCCTTCGCGCTTCGCACGGGATCCAGGAATCGTTTTTCGACGAGCGCACACACGCTGGAAAACCCATCCTCCCCGACGCGTCGGGCATCTAGGAAAACTGCCGCCAGCAGGGCTTCAACCGCGTCCGCCAGGGGCTTGCGAAAGGCCGTCTTGAGATGGCTGGGGTCGCCTTTGGGGGGCAACTGCAGACGCAGTTGGAGGTCCGCTGCCCACCCATGGAGTGAATCGGTGCTCACGAGCAGGTGACGCAGCTTGGTCATAGAGCCTTCGGGCCAATCCGGTTTCTCGCGGAACAGCAGAAGGCTGAGGGCCGCCCCGAAAAGCGAATCCCCGATGAATTCCAGGCGCTGGTTGTCTGGCACAACGCCGCTGGAGGGATGGGTCAGGGCCTGTTTCAGCAGGGAGGGATCCCGAAACCGATAGCCCAGGCGACGTTCCAGGTCGGTGCCGCCGCTCACTCCTCGCCCCGGGTTCCGCCAGGGATTTGACGGTTCATGGCCTCGCGGTTCATGGCTGCGCGGAACCGTATGTTTGCCGCCAACTGGGCCCTGGAGATGCCGTTCTGGCGGGCCTTGGCGAGGAGTGGGGGGATCTCGGAATAGCGGCCGTTCTCGTAGAGGATGGCGATGGCCCAGGCATAGGCGCTGGCATCGGTCGGATCGGCGGAGATGGCGTTGAGGAACCCTTCCACCGCCCGTCGGGGATCCTTGTCAGAAAGCTGGATGGCCTCGCTCCGGGTGAGGTTGCTGAGGTTTCTGCGCTCGGGAACATCCATTCGGCGGAGGTTTTCGGGGGCGAAGCGGCGGGCCTCGGCCGGAGCCTCAGGTTCCTTGGGCGAATGCGTGGCGGAAGCCGGGCGATCCCCGGACGGGCGGACGGAATTCTGAACTCCGGCGGGGGACTCGGGGGTTGTGGGAACTTGGCCAAGCACTGGCGGGGGGGGGGTTCGGCCCGGACTTTTGGAGGTGGTTTCACGGGATGGAAGCGCCTGGCCTTC
>JAYREN010000246.1:0-3648 GCA_041908845.1 Holophaga sp.
ATAAGGGTTCTACATTGGTCAGGCACCAATTCCCATTCTAGCGCTAGGATTTCTTCTATCTGGAGCCTCCATGCCCGAACCTCGGATCCTTTTGGTCGAAGACGAACTGAGCCTTGCCGAAGGCATCAAGCTCAATCTCGAAATGGAGGGCCTGCCCTGCGAGTGGACCACCCGCGGGGATGACGCTCTCAAGCGCATCCTCCAGGACAAATACGATCTGGTGATCCTCGATGTGATGCTGCCCGGCATGGATGGCTTCTCCGTGTGCGAGCGGGTGCGGGATTCCAAGAACTTCACTCCCATCCTGTTCCTCACCGCCAAGAACACCGAGGACGACCGGGTGCATGGTTTCGAGACTGGCGGCGACGACTACCTGGGCAAGCCCTTCCAGGTGCGGGAGCTCTTGCTGAGGGTGCGGGCCATTCTCCGACGGGAGGCCTGGTACCGGAACCGCTCCATGGTGGGCCGTCAGAAGTATGGCGAGCACTGGGTGGACTTCGAGAACTTCTGCGGCGAAGGCCCTGGCGGCGCCTTTCAGTTGGGCGTGAAGGAATGCATGATCCTCAAACTGTTGATGGAACGCCCGAACCAGGTCGTCAGTCGCACCGAGATTCTGGACAAGGTCTGGGGCGATGAGACCTTTCCCACCACCCGCACCGTGGACAACTTCATCGTTCGCATCCGCCGGGCCATGGAGATCGATGCCCACCATCCCCGTTGGGTCCACACCGTGCGCAGCGTGGGTTACACCTTCGATCCCGAGGGCAAGCAGCGGAAGGGCGAAGAGTAGACCCCATGGCGGGAATGGTGACTCCCTTCATTCTCATTCCCGCCCTGTGGGCCGCGCCGCCCACCCCCTCCCCGCCGGAATACCCCAAGGCCTCCGCTCACGAAATAGCCGTGGTGAAGGAGCTTTCCTGGGCCCGCACGGCTCCCCGCGAATACGCGCAGTTCCTGCGGGAGCTTCGACCGTTCTATGAAGGCAAAAAATTCAAGCGCCCGAGCCTCACCGTGATCACGGAGGAAGGCCCCGCCGCCCTGGAGGAGGCCATCGCCTACCTAGAAAAGTCCAAGTCCATCGGTCCCCTGCGCTGGAACGAGGGACTCTCCCGGGCCGCCCGGGACCACGTGCGTGACCAGGGCCGCACCCGCGAAACGGGCCACCGGGGCAGCACTGGATCCACCCTCCAGCAGCGTCTGCTCAAACATGGCCTGCCCCTCACCACCTTCGGAGAGGTGATCAGCTACAGCCTGGAATCGCCCCGCATGACGGCCATCCAGCTGCTTATCGACGATGGCGTGGCCAACCGCGGCCACCGCCAGCTCATCTTCAATCCAGACTTCCACACTGCAGGCGCCGCCACGGGACCCCACCTTGAATTCGAGGCCATGACTGTGGTGGATCTTGCGGACGGGTTCACGGGGAACTAGGAATTCAAAGAGACTCCTAGAGCAGGCTCCCCAGCGCCTGCTTTAGCTTCTTGAGGTCGAATGGCTTGCCCAGGTGGGGCAGTTTCCACTGTTCCATGAAGGTGCGCGTCTCAGGATCGAAGGAATCGCCCGTGGTGAAGATGATCTTGGAAGTCATCTCGGGCTTGTTTTCTCGGACCCAGTCGAAGAACTGGAAGCCGCTCAGCCCCGGCATGCGCACATCGGAGACGATGAGATCGTACGGGTCCATCTGCAGCTTCTGGATGGCCTCCGCGGCCAGACCGCAGGCCGTAACCTGACAGCCCCAGGCATCCAGAGCGTCTTCCATGCACTGAAGCAGGATGGCCTCGTCATCGACGATCAGCACTTTCTTGCCACTCAGGGAAGGGTTTGGATTGGCACTCGGAGCAGCATCGGTCATTGGCAACTCCACAAGGAAAGCGTTCCCAACCCCATCCTGACTGCGAACGGAAACCCGTCCACCATGGGCCAGAGCGACGGCGGCAACAGTGCAGAGCCCCAGGGACTCGATATCGGTGGCACCCGCGAGATCAAAGACGCGGCCCTTTTCGGGCTCTGGGATGGCGGGCCCCGTGTCCTGACTCACCACCTGGAGCATGTTCCCCGCAAGCCGCGTACCCACGCGCACTCGCTTGACGTTGGATTTCACCGCCGCGAAGATTCCGCTGCGGAAGAGGTTCACCAGCGCCTCCCGGAGCTGATCTGGGTCGAGCCCCGACTCGGGAACGCTGGCATCGAGCGTGAAGTCCATGGTCACGCCCGCAGCGGCGGCCTCGGCCTCCACTCGCTTGCCAGCCTCCTGGACCAGATTATTCACATTGCTGAGCTCGAGCCGGGGCGAGGAGGGTGAAAGCACCATGAGCAGAGGGCGCAGAAGGTTCTGGGCCCCATCCACGGCCTGCAGCAGCCGCGTGAGACGGGCCCGTTGATCCGGATCCTGAATCGTCTCGAGGAGCAGGCTCTTCTGCATCAACACCGGCCCCAGGCGGTTGGCCAGCTCGTTAAAGAGGGACGGCATGATTCGCACCAGGCTGGAGCTGGTTTCGGCATGCTCCAGCTTGCGCTCCAGCGTTCGCTGTTCGCCCATGTCCCGCACCAAGGCAGAGAAGGCCAGCACACGATCATCGCTACCGCGAATGGGGGCATAGGTGATGGAGACGGGGAACTCTTGGCCACCTTTGCGGAGACGTACGCTGGGAACGTCGCGGACAATCTGGCCCTTGGAAACCTGAGCGATGGCCTGTTCCAGTTCTCCGGCCCGGGCCGGTGGGATGAGCTGCTGGAAGGCGTGGCCCACAATCTCACTGCGGGGGTAGCCAAAGATCCGCTCCGCCGCGGCATTCCAGGTCAGGATACGCCCGTCATGACCGAAGGAGATGATGGCCTCGGCCACGCTCTGGATGAGGCCCTCCAGGTAGCGCCGAGTCTTGAGGTTGTCCTGGTTCGCGCGCTCGACCTGGCCCATGAGCACGACGGTCTCTTCGCTCTTCTTTTCCAGAGCCTCCTTGGTCTGCTTGAGTTCACTGTAGAGACGGGCCGTCTCCATGTTGGACTTGAGCGCGTCTTCCAGCAGATCCTGGGCATCCGCCACCTTGCCGGGCGCCAGATCCGCCACGCTCACATTGCTATGCCGCAGGATCGTGCTTTCCGGTTGCGCCAGGGGCGGCTGGTCCGGGGGCGGCAGCTCTCGCATGCTGGAGCGGATGTTGGTCTCGATGAGATTCAGCATCTCGTCGAAGTCCTTGATCTTCTTGTCCAGGTGGTATTTCTTGAAGGTGGAACCCACTGTGTCCTTGGTGATGGACAAGAAGGTCTCCAGCACGCCCACGCCCTTGGGTGCGATGGACTCGAAGAAGGGCACCGAGCGGAAGTTGAGGCGCCGATTCATCACCCCCACGGGCATGGCGTCGGCCAAGTCCCGCTTGTTGTACTGCAGCACGAAGGGAATCTGCTTGATGTTCAGGCGGTTCGCGTTGAGGTTGTGGTAGAGGTTCGACAGCGAATCCACGTTCTCCTGCATCTTGGCTTCGCTGGAATCCGCCACGAAGACCACGCCATCGGCCCCCCCCAGCACCACCCGGCGACTAGCGTCGTACTGCACCTGGCCCGGCACCGTGTAGATTTGCAGGTGGATGGCGTTGCCGTAGATGTAGCCCAGATTGATGGGCAGGAGATCGAAGAAGAGGGTGCGGTCCT
>JAYREN010000247.1:0-3632 GCA_041908845.1 Holophaga sp.
AGAGCGTCTGGCAGGAGCCGCAGAGCGCTCGGGAGGGCGGGATCGGTCTCGAGGCCTTCGGGCAAGGGGGCGGACGTCAAGGGGCGGAACCGGGGGCGGGGGGGCTGCTGAAGGTTGGACCAGAGGTCTTCGAGCCGGTCCTCCTGTCCCCGAGGGGCCAGGGCGGAACGCAGGACGCGCTCCGTGAATGGGGTGCGGTTCAGGGCGGGTGAAAGGGCCGCCAGTTCGGCGCTTAAGGCGGCGCGGTCCTTGGCGGCCTGGCGCAGAAGAGCATTGGTCAAGCCCTTGTGGGGCGGAAAACCCAGATCGGGATGCCCGGCGAGCAGCACGGACTCGTTGACCGCTGCGTGGGTCAACACACCCGGGAGCCAGGCGAGCTGAGCCAGACCGATGGAGAGGGCGATGCGGCTGCCCAGAGGAATGTCACGGTTCGGGTTCTTGAGGCGAGGGCGAATCCAGGCGTGAAGCTGCCCCCAGTTGCGCAGACAGAGGCCCAATAGGGCCTGAGCCAGGCCCGCATCCTCGGAACTGAGCCCGTCATCCCAGGTTTCGGGCACCCGGTTCCCCTGTCCAAAGACTTCGTGAAGGGCCAGAGCGACACGGGCGCGGCTTTCGGTGGGCATGGGGACTCCGCAGGGATCACATTCCATCCGGGCACACCGCGAAAGGCGCGGAAAAGGCTCGGACGGGTTCCCAGGGTACCCGAAGCATCCACCGGGCACCCGCTACACTGGAGGGATGACGGAATCGCAGCCCACCACCCGGGTGATCCGGGCCCTCACCGCCGACAAACACATCCGCCTCGCAGTGCTGGACGTCCGCCCGCTCTGGGACAACGTGCGGCGGGGGCATCCCCACCTGGAGGCCGAAGCCTGCGCCTGCCTCGTTGAACTGCTGGCCTCGACGCTCCTGCTGCAATCCCGCTCGATGTTCGTGGAGCGCCTGCAGGTGCTCGTCCGGGGTACCGGGCGGGCCCAGGCCGTGGTGGCCGATTCCTGGCCCGATGGCATGGTGCGCGGAATGCTGGATGTGGCTGAAGGCCCCGTGGATGGGCCCTGGATCGAAGCCCCTGGCCTGCTCCAGGTCATGCGTTCGGGGGCGAAAGGCGAACCCTACATCGGGAAACTGCCCCTGGTAGAGGGCGGCATCTCGGCCCAGATCGAAGCCTACCTGCAGCAGTCCGAGCAGATCCAGGCGAGCCTGAGTGTCTGGTGCGATCCCGCCACGGGCGAAGGCGGTGGGCTCATGGTGGAACCCCTTCCGGCCTGCCCGCCGGAACGGATGCGGTATCTGGTGGAAGCCCTGGAAGGGCTTGAGGTGGTGCCCAATTGGGAGCGGGATCCCGAGTTCCTCATCCGTTGGATCAATCAGGGCGATGGTGCTACCCAGCTTTCCACCCACGAGATCGAATACCGCTGCCGCTGTGCCAAGGAGGCGCTGCTGGAGGCCCTGGGCCGGTTCTCACGGGAGAAGCTCGAAGAGATCTTTGCCGAGGGGAGCCCCGCCGAGGTCCGCTGCGACTATTGCGGGAAGGCCTTTGCGATCCATCGCCAGGAGGTACTGGCCGATGGCCATTAGACCCGGGGTGCAGATCGCCGAGCGGGGACGGCCCCTGGGTTCACCCTTCTCCCAGTGGGTGAATTTCCGCCTGATTCCGTACCTCGTGTACGCGATTCATCGATTGCTAAAGGCCACCCTGCGCACGGAGCGCATCGGGTTCGAGGCGGTGCAGGGCTTCGTGGATCGGGACGAACGCTTCGTGCTCTCCTTCTGGCATCGGCGGCTAGTGATGATGCCACTGGCCTATCCCTTCCGCCGGAAGAATGCCCAGGGCGAGCGTCGCGGCGTCGCGATCCTTTCCAGCGACAGCAAGGACGGTGAGCGCAGCGCCGCCACTTGGCGGTGGTACGGGATTCATGCGGTGCGGGGAACCGCCGGTCACAGTGGGGCCCAGGCCCTGGTGAAGATGATCCAGATCGTGAAGCAGGGCTGGGATCTGGGCATCACCGTGGACGGCCCCCGGGGCCCCCGGCAGGAGGCGAAGGCCGGCGTGCTGGCCGTCTCCCGCAAGACCGGCGCCTGGCTGGTGCCAGTCTGTGTGGCCTACGGCCGCGCCTGGAGGCTCAAGACCTGGGACGAAATGCTGGTGCCGAAGCCCTTCACCAAGGTCTGCGTCTTCTACGGAGAACCCTTCCGAATCGCCCAGGTCCAGGAAGAAGAAGCCGCCCTGAAGGCCCTGGAGACTCGGTTGAACGACCTGGAGCACTGGGCGGAGGCCTATCCCCATGGCTGAACTCGCGGTCGTCTCTCTCTCCGGCGGTCTGGATTCCTGTGTGGCGGCGGCCATGGCCAGGGCCGAGTGCTTCGATCTGGCCCTGCTGCACGCAGACTACGGCCAGCTCACGGAAGCTCGCGAACGCCGAGCCTTCGAGGCCATCGCCGATCACTACGCAGTGCCTCCCCAGCGCCGCCTGATCATCAGCTTCGAGAACCTCCGCAAGATCGGCGGCTCGGCGCTCACGGACCCGAGCATTCCTCTGCCCGAGGGTGATCTAAACCGGGAGGGCGTACCCGTGAGCTACGTGCCCTTCCGCAACGCCCATCTCCTGGCCACCGCCGTGAGCTGGGCTGAGGTGTTGCAGGCGGGCCATATCTTCGTGGGCTTCGTGGAGGAGGATGGCAGCGGCTATCCTGACTGCCGCGAAAGCTTCCTGCGGTCCTTCGAGGAAACCGCGAATCTGGGCACCAAGCCCGAAACTCGGTTGAAGCTCCACGCGCCCCTCATCCACCTCAGCAAGGCTCAGATCGTGGCCAAGGGCCTCGAACTGGCGGCGCCGCTCCACCTCTCCTGGAGTTGCTACCAGGGCGAACGGGAGGCCTGTGGGTGCTGCGATTCCTGTCTCCTACGGCTGCGGGGCTTCCAGCAGGCGGGTCGCCCCGATCCCATCCCTTACGCCTTCATCCCCGATAACCTCCGCGTCTGACGAGAGCACCATGGCCACGAAAAAGAATGCCGAACCCACCCTCAAGACCCTGCCCAAGCGTCGGGTGACAGAACCCAGCAAGCAACTGGAGACCTTCGCCAGCCCGCGCCCCGGGCGGCCCTTTGAGATCGTTTTCGAGACGGAGGAATTCACCTGCCTCTGTCCCATGACGGGCCAGCCGGATTTCGCCAAGCTGCGCATCGCCTACCAGCCGGACCAGCTCTGCGTGGAGAGCAAGAGCCTCAAACTCTACCTCTGGAGCTACCGCAACGAGGGCGCCTTCCACGAGGCGGTTACCAACCAGATCCTGGATGATCTCGTTGCGGCCACACAGCCTCAGTGGATGCGTATCGAAGGCGATTTCCTGATCCGCGGCGGCATCCGCACCGTGGTGGTGGCGGAGCACGGCAAGCGACGCTGAAATGCGGGCCCTGATAGCGCTCGGCTCCAACCTTGGGGATCGTCTCCTCCATCTTGAAGCCGGACTCGCGGCCATGCGCTCGATCGGTACGGTCACGCCTTCACCCCTGGTGATGGAGACACCCGATGAATCGGGGCTTGGCCCCGCCTACCTGAACACCGCGGCATTGCTGGACTGCGCGCCCACCGATCCCCGGCTCCTTCTGGAGGCCCTGTTCCGCATCGAAC
>JAYREN010000248.1:0-3595 GCA_041908845.1 Holophaga sp.
TCAATGGCGGCATTGAGAGATAGCAGGTTCGTCTGGCGTGCGATCTCCTGGATAACACGCACAGCCTGATCGATGCGCGCCGTAGCCTGCTGGATTTCCTCCATGCCCTGAGTCGCATGCTGACCCGCCTTGGAGCCCTCATCCGTATCTCGGACCACCACGGCCGCTTCCTCCTCGGTACGGTGGGTATGCTCGGTCAGGTAGTCCACGTTCTCCATCAATTGCTGCAGCGAGCCCATGACCCCGCGGCCCGCGCCCTGGAGCGTCTCGCCCACCCGAGCGTTTTCCTCCACTGTGTGCGCCATCTGCTCGGCGCTGGCCGCCAGTTCCATGCTCCCGGAAGCCACCTGCTCCGAGGCCTTTTCCACGGTCTGGATGGCCTGGTTCAGCTCGCTCACCATGACATTGAAGGAGCCCGCCAACTGACCGATCTCATCCTCGCTGGTCACCTCAGCCCGCACGGTGAGGTCTCCGCCCGCCATCTGAATGATGGAGCCCGACAAGGCGCCCAGAGGTCGCAGGATAATGCGCCGGACGAAATACGAGACTGTGAGACTGATGACCACCAGGATGCCGATACCGATGATGAGTCCCGCAACCTTCATCCGCCGCTCATCATCTTGGAGCTCTGCCTTGGAGACCGAGACCCCGAAGGCCGCAACCAGATCCCCCGCCTTGCGGTCCTTGAAGAGGCTCAGCCCGTACCCGTCGTGGCAGGTGGTGCACTCATCCTTCAATCGGGCGGGGGCCAGCACATACATCCGGTCAACGCCTTCCTTGTCCGTGAAATGCTGCACCCGGAATTCGACCTTGGGATCCTCCCCGAAGGCCTGATAGGCCGAACGCTCGAAGTCGGACATCCCGGTCTCCAACCCCACACGATGGAACTCCATCCCCAGGGTCTTGCAGTATTCCTCGGCGGAGGAATGGAGCATGGACCGCGAAGCAATGGCCAGGGAGCTTAGATGGTCTTCGAAGGCCCTCTCTGCCCGCCGGGTCTGGTAGGTCCCCACGGTCCATACGAGAATGCCGAGCACCAGCGCCAGAGTTGCGCCAACGGGCAAGAAGAACTTCAAGGCCAGCCCCATGCGTCTCATGTGGTCTCCCTTTTGCTGACCATCCTGAACCTGTGTGTTGATATCGGGAATTAGATACTAATTCCACTGAAATATTCCATGGCAAACTCCCTCCATGCGCGGTCCATTTCTCGCTCTCAGCCTCGTCTTTGCCCTCGGAGCCCAGGAGACGCCCCGGCCCAACCGAGTGGCCTGGCTGGGAGTCTTTCCCGAACCCCTCCCGGACGGCACTCGACAACTAGCCCTGGAGGTGACCAGCCAGTTTCTGCGCACGGATTTTGAACAAAGCATCGATGGCCGAACCTTGGCCCGCCTGGATGGCGAGGAATGGCAGCTGACGGGGGACCTGCCCTTCCGCCTGGGACCGGGAATCCTCAACCTTCGGCTGCGGGTGGCCCATCGCAGCGGCGGAGCCACCGACCAACTGCTGCAATCCTGGCATCGCCTGCTGGGCAGTGATTCCGGCGGCCGGGAGCTCGCCCCCAAGGATCGCCTGGACTACCACCTGGAAAGAGATGGTGTGGTGGTTGGAAACCTGGAGCGCCCGGGCCTGCGGGCCATGGACTGCGATCTCGCCTACCTTCTGCCCTGGGGCGACCTCCAAGCGGGTGGGCGCCTGGGTCTCTCGGTGCAATTACCCTTGGGTAAGCGGGAGGATTTTTCCGGGAGCGGCGGCCTGGATGGCACCCTCGGTCTCGCTGCCTGGAAAGCCCATGGCGTCTGGCGTATCCACGGACAGGCAGAGCGGGTCTTCATCGGATTGCCCGCCACCAGCCCCTACCGCGCAGTGCTTGAACACCGGGCATTCAACAGGGCCTGGCTGGGCGTAGGCTTCCAGGGCCGCGGCCCTGGCTTCTGGCGCGGCCTGGGCCTCGATGTCACCCTGGCCTACAGCGCCAGCCCCTATCGCGTGGGCATCCCCCGCATTGACCGTGCGGGCTGGCAGCAGCACTGGACCTTCAGTCATGCGTACCTGCCCCAGTGGCGCTTCGGCTTCAGCGAGGAGGCCGGTACCTACGTCGCGCCGGATATCACAGCCTTTTTATCTCGGCGGTTCTGAACCATATCGCTAGCCGATCCTCGGCCCAGGCCTTCCACCCACCCGGCAATCTGCCGCTGGCCTGACAGTGGCCCGCCCCTGACACCACCGTGAGATCGGGATGGTGGCGCGCGATGCGGCCCACGCCCTCAACGGGGGTCTCGGGGTCCGCATTTCCGGTGATCAGGGCGATGGATGTGCGCAGGCCCTCCGACGCTCGGACAGGAGAGACCGTGGCCGGGTCGAACCCCGCGAGCCTTCCGGCGCGACGCAATGCCACCCATTCCGCGGGTCTCGCTAGGATTTCAGCCCGCCCCAACGCCAACCGGAGGTGGTTCTTCGCGGCCTCCTGGATGTCCTCATAGGGGCACTCCAGGAGCGCGCCCGCCAGCGGAGGGCCCATCTTCTCGAGATCCGCAAGAGCCAAGAGGGCCACCCCAGCGCCCTGACTCCAACCCGCGAGCAGGATCTGAGATCGCGGCGTACCGGAAGCCTCAAAGCGCTCCACCACCGCCACCACATCCGCCCGCTCCCAGGCACCCAGGGTGCAGGGCACCTCGGGGTGACGATCCCGCCCCCGAAAGGTGAAGCCCACTGCATCCCAGTCCGGTAATTCTGCGGCCCGCCCGAGGGTGCCCCAGGCATCGTCCCCGAAGCCGTGGAGAAAGACCACGACCCCTCGGGAACTGGGCCGATGCAGCCGCCAAACCTCCAATTCGCGACCCTCGCCACCCCTCAGCAAAGCACGTGTCCAGTGTGATCCCGGCGTGAGCAGCTGCATCCGAACCCGCTCGCGCTGAACCTCGCTGCGCAGAGGCATGGGTGCCGCGAGCAGCATGGGGGGCAACAGCCAAAGCCCCGCCGCTAGGTTGCCCAGTAACCAGATCCCGACGATGAAGCAGAAACCAATACCCACAGCGCGACGCATCTCACCGATACGCCGCCTGAGAGTTCCCGTTTACACCTTTCCCATCTGAAATAGCGCGAGCCGTTTCAGACCGCCATGAGGCTCCGGTACGCCTCCAGGAAATCGTTGCTCTGGGGCAGGATCTCGTCCTCCAGGCTGGGATGGTAGGCCACCCAGGTGTCCTTGGCGCCGATGCGGCGCACGGGGGCATCCAGGTCGAAGAACAGCTCGTCGGCGATGCGGGCAGCGAGCTCCGCCCCGTAGCCCCAGGCCTTGCCATCCTCGTGGGCCACGATGACGCGATGAGTCTTCTTCACCGTGCGCTGGATGGCCTCCCAGTCGTAGGGGTTCAGGGTGCGCAGATCGAGGATCTCCACGTCGATGCCCTCGGCCTCGGCCAGGCGGGCTGCCTGCACGGCGCGGTACACGGTGCTGCCGTAGGTGATGAGCGAGAGGCTCCTGCCCTCGCGCACGGTGCGGGCCTTGCCGAAGGGGATCATGAAATCCGGACCGGGTTCAGCACCCTTGTTGTGAATCTGGCGGTACAGATGCTTGGGCTCGAGGAAGAGCACG
>JAYREN010000249.1:0-3542 GCA_041908845.1 Holophaga sp.
CAAGGACTTGCAGTCCTCGCCCACTTCCACGAAGGGCCGGAGCTTGTCGACGGAGTCGGCCGGCAGCTTGACCTTCTGCTGCTCGGCGAGCTCGAGGATGGTTTGGATGCGGAGACTGCCGTCGAGGTGCACGTGCAGGTCCGTTTTGGGAAGGCGCTGGATGTCCTGAAGTGTGAGTTTCTGCATAACCAAGCAGGCTAACAGAATTGCCTGGGTGGTGCAGGAATCCAATCAGGCGTGGTGTCCGGGCTTGGCCGAGATACCACGAGGGCGGACATCGCGAGCCGAAGGAAAGCAGGCGGTCCCCCCTCGTTCATGTCAGGTATGGAGCTGAGCCACGCGGTTGCGGATGGCGGCTTCATCCGCCTTGTCCTTGCAGCCTGGGCAGATGCCGAAGATCTGCAGGCTGTGGTGGATCAGCCGGAAATCATGATCGGAGCAGATTCGCTCCTGGAGGGCCTCCATATCGGGCCGGTAGAACTCGATCACCTTCTTGCAGCAGAGGCAGATCAGGTGATCGTGATGCTCGTCCCCCCGAGCCGCCTCGTAGTTGGCATGGCTGGAGCCCAGACTGTTCTTGCGGACGAGCCCCGACTGCACCAGCAGATCGAGGGTTCGGTACACCGTAGCGCGACTGATGTCCCCTCCGGCGGTCTTAAGCTCGGCGTGAAGGGTTTCTGCGTCGAAGTGGCTATCGCGCTGGAAGATGGAAGCCAGGATCTCGAGGCGCTCGCCGGTGAGCTTGAGCTTCTTGCTCCTGAGGAAGGCCTCGAAGCGGGTCTCTTCCGCAGATCGTGCCTTTCGGGATTCGGGGGTGGGGCCCATGGCTGCTCCGTAATTCTGGAGGGGTGATTCTAGAAATTGCCTTTGCCATCGCAGAGCGCAGGGCATAAATTGAATGATATACGTGTAAAAAGGGAGTTGATATGCCTTTGGTCATCATTCAAGCGTCACAGCTCTCGGCTGAACAGAAAAAGCGCATCGGGGACCGGGTTGTTGAATCCCTCCACAGCGAGGGGGTTCCAGCCAGCTCGGTGGTGGTTCTCTTCCAGCCGGACAAATCCGATGTCTACCTGGATGGAGGCCTTGTCCACGAACTCAAGGTGGCTGTACCCGTGGCTTTTACGCCCCAGTCGGATGCCGCGCCCCGGGAACGGTCCGT
This sequence comes from Holophaga sp., assembly GCA_041908845.1. Lineage (GTDB taxonomy): Bacteria > Acidobacteriota > Holophagae > Holophagales > Holophagaceae > JAYREN01. Next base: position 1,163 of record JAYREN010000249.1, read on the forward strand.
TGTCCAGCCCGTTGGGGCTGATTTCCGAGGCAAGGCGCGCCGCAACCGTCAGGAGCTGGGGGATATTCGTCGGCAGCTCATCGCGGCCCTGGAGGATCAGGGCGGGCTGTCCAGCTTCCAGGCCCAGGAGGCCTTGGGTCTCAAGGACTGCGATTGGGCGCCGGCCACATTGCGTCGGCTCTTCGGAGAGCTGGAGGAAGAAGGACTGATCCTGAAGCAGGGACAGAAGCGCGGCACGCGCTATGTCTGGAAGGGGCTGGCCACACTGACGCCCTCCACGCCGATGCCGAAACTCGTGAAGCGGGATCCAGAGGAAGCCGGGGATTCCCTCGAGGGTCAGGCGTCGGAATAGCCCGCCGATCAAACTCCGTGCTGTTCGACTCTCCCAGTTCCTTTGGCCGCGCCTTCCGCATCCTGACCTTTGGCGAGAGTCATGGTCCGGCGGTCGGCGTGGTGTTGGACGGGGTAAAGCCCGGACTGATTTTCGACACCGAGGCCATCCAGCGCGAACTGGATCGGCGCCGCCCTGGCCAATCGGACCTGGTGACCCCTCGCCAGGAGTTTGACCGACTCCAGGTCTTGTCAGGAGTCCACGAGGGCCGCACCACGGGCCATCCCATCGCCTTGGTGGTGTTCAACGAGAATCAGCGCAGCGGTGACTACGAAACTCTTGCGGCAGTTTTTCGTCCCGGACACGCGGACCTAACCTTCGATCGGAAATATGGCATCCGGGACGCGCGGGGCGGGGGCCGCTCCAGTGGCCGGGAGACTCTGGCCCGGGTTGCGGCCGGAGCCTGGGCCAAGCAGCAGCTGGTGGGTTTGGGGGTCCGGATTCGGGGTTTCAACCGGGAGATCGCGGGGATTTCCTGCAACACCCTGGATTGGACCTTTGTGGAGCAGAATCCCCTGCGTGGTTCGGATCCCGAGGTTTTTCCCGCCCAGCGACAGGCGGTGGAAGCGGCCCGTGCCGAAGGCGATTCGGTGGGCGGCATCTGTGAGGTCTGGATCGAAGGGCTGCCTGCGGGGCTGGGTGATCCCACCTTCGCCAAGCTCGATGGGCTGCTAGCCTACGCCTGCATGACCATCGGCGCCGTCAAGGGCGTCGAGGTGGGTGCGGTGTTTGCCGCGGCGCGGATGAAGGGCTCGGACCATAACGATCCGTTGGGGCCGGAAGGTCCGCAGAAGAACGATGCCGGGGGCACCCTGGGGGGGATTTCCACTGGTGCGCCGCTGGTCGTGAGGATGGCCATCAAGCCAACCAGTTCAATCTCCATGATCCAGCAGACTATCGACCGGGACGGCCAACCCCGCGAGATCTCCGTGGCGGGTCGTCACGACCCCTGCATCGCCCCCAGGGTGGTGCCCGTGGCCGAGGCCATGTGTGCCCTGGTTGTCTACGATGCCTGGCTCACCCAGCTGGAGTTGCGTGCGGAGGGCCTGCCGTCGGTTGAGGCCTGGGATTGGTCGCGGATCGACGCAGTTATGGAAAGACAGGTTGGGACGAGTCAAAAAAATAGCTCCCAAGGCGCTTGATTTATCGAAAAAAAAGCGAATACTGGCGACATGGTTCCCCTCCTGTCCGCTGCTGAGCCCACGCCCTCCCTTTTCCGGGATCTCCGGGTCGAACCTGAGGAGGCTCGCAGCATTCTTCGCCCCCAGCGGGACGAGCGGTACGGTTTTGGGTTCGCTCTGAGCCCTTATCGGGGCTGCGCCCACGGCTGTCAGTACTGCTACGTGCGGGAATACCCCAATGCCCTTCATTCCGCCGCAGACTGGGGGAAATGGTCCGCCCCCAAACTGAACGCGCCGGAATTGCTCTGGTCCCAGCGCCACCGGCTCCATGACCAGTCCGTATTCCTGGCCTCGGCCACGGACCCCTATCAGCCCCTGGAGAAGGAATTCCGCCTCACTCGGGGGTGCCTGGAGATTCTGCTGAAATGCCCCACCACCCGGGTCCTGGTGCATACCCGGTCCCCCTTGATCCTTCAGGATCTGGGGCTCTTGAAGGAATTTGGAGGGCGGCTGAGCGTGGGGTTTTCCATTCCCACCGATGACGACACGGTGCGGCAGGTGGTCGAACCCAAGGCGCCTCCCATTCCGAGTCGATGGGCAGCGGTGGAACGCCTCAGCACGGCAGGGATCCCGGTGGGGGTCTCCGCCACGCCCCTCATGGCGGTGGCCGATGCCCAGGCCTTTGCCCGGCGGGCCAGACTGAGTGGCGCCAGCAGCGCCTGGGTGGGCGGGCTCAGGCTCCTGAAGAATGATCCCTTCTATCAGGTGCTGGCCCACCATGGCTGGCTGCATGTGCTGGACAAGACGTACCAGGCGGAAGTCCGGGAAGCCTTCCGGGCAGCGATGCCACCTTGCAGTCGCCGGGGCA
>JAYREN010000250.1:0-3536 GCA_041908845.1 Holophaga sp.
GAGTTCATCAAACTGGCCCTCTTCTCGGTATCGCCTATGGCGATACGCGAGACGCCGAACCCCAACCTGCGCACCGTCTGAGAGGTAGGTCATGGCATACCTCGAGTTCATCAAACTGGCCCTCTTCTCGGTATCGCCTATGGCGATACGCGAGACGCCGAACCCCAACCTGCGCACCGTCTGAGAGGTAGGTCATGGCATACCTCGAGTTCATCAAACTGGCCCTCTTCTCGGTATCGCCTATGGCGATACGCGAGACGCCGAACCCCAACCTGCGCACCGTCTGAGAGGTAGGTCATGGCATACCTCGAGTTCATCAAACTGGCCCTCTTCGCCATCACCCGCAACAAGACCCGGGCTTTCCTCACCATGCTCGGCATTATCATCGGCGTGGGGTCGGTCATTGCGATGATCGGCATCGGCGAGGGTTCCAAGCGCGCTTCCGTAGCCCTCATCCAGAACATGGGCTCCAACATGCTGATGATCTTCAACGGCGGCGGAGGCCGGTCGAACATGGGCCCCATGAGCCACGGCAGCATCGAGGTGCTGCGGGAGGACGACGCGCAACTGATCATGAGCGAGTGCAAGTCGAGCGTCATCGCTGCCACTCCCGCCGTGCGCACCAGCCGCCCCGTGATCTTCCAGAACAACAACTACCTCACCCAGGTGTCGGGCTCGGGCATCGAGTTCACCCAGATTCGCGGCTGGGAAGTCGCCAAGGGCCGCTTCTTCACGGATAGCGAAGTCAAGGGTCAGGCCAAGGTCTGCGTACTGGGCCAGAGCGTGGTGGACAACATCTTCCCCAACGGCGAAGAGCCCGTGGGCCAGACCATCCGCATCGGCAAGATGCCCTTCGAGGTGGTGGGCGTGCTCGAGAAGAAGGGCGCCGCCATGATGGGCGACCAGGACGATCTCATCGTGGCGCCCTACACCACCGTAATGCGCAAGATCATGGGCCGCGACCGCATCCAGCAGATCCTCGTCAGCGCCCAGGAGGGCAAGGGCGATCAGGCGGAGGCGGAGATCACCGCGCTGCTGCGCCAGCGCCTGCGCCTGAGCCCCAAGGACGAGAACACCTTCATGTTCCGCAAGCAGGATGACTGGATCAAGATGTCCGAGCAGCAGGCGGGCGTGCTGACGGCCTTCCTGGCCATGGCCGCTGGGATCTCCCTGGTGGTGGGCGGCATCGGCATCTCCAACATCATGCTGGTGAGCGTCACCGAGCGTACCCGCGAGATCGGCGTCCGTCGCGCCCTGGGCGCCACCCGCAAGAGCGTGCTCTGGCAGTTCCTCACCGAGGCCGTGGTGCTCTCCTTCCTGGGAGGCCTCATGGGCATCGGCCTAGCGGTCCTCACCATCACGATCCTGTCCAACTTCTCCACCATTCCCGCAGTGACCGAAAGCTGGGCCGTAGGCCTGGGACTGGGCTTCAGTGGCGTCGTGGGCGTGGCCGCGGGCTTCCTGCCCGCCCTCAAGGCCGCCAAGCTGGATGTCATCGACGCGCTGCGATACGAGTAGTCAACGCCTATCCGAACTGAAGAAAGGGTAAAGATCACAGCACCTTCGCCTTTCCCTGGGCATCCTGGATGTGTCGGGCGCGGTTCCAGCGACTCGACAGCCATTTGACAGGCATCGATGGCCCGGCTCGACCGCGCCTTGGGAGGATGAAACATGGGAACGCCCTTCAAGGCGCGCAGGGTCGCCGACGACATCTACTGGGTAGGCGCCATCGACTGGGCCGTGCGGGACTTCCACGGCTATCGCACGGGGCGGGGCACGACCTACAACGCCTACCTGATATTGGGCGAAAAGACCGTGCTGGTGGACACGGTGAAGGCCGGATTCCAGGATGAGCTGCTCTCGCGCATCGCCTCGGTGATCGATCCCGCCAGGATCGACTACATCATCAGCAACCACGCCGAGATGGACCACTCCGGCTGCCTGCCCGAGCTCATCCGCATCGCCCAGCCCGAGGCGGTCTTCGCCAGTCCCAAGGGCGTGGAGGCCCTCCAGGCGCACTTCGGGGACCTGAAACTGGTGCCGGTGAAGGACGGCGAACACATCCAGGTCGCCAGCGCCGAATCCTCCACGGGGCCCCTCTCCGTGCGGTTCATGCAGACGCCTTTCCTGCACTGGCCCGACAGCATGTTCAGCTTCGTACCCGAGCGCCAGGCGCTCTTCTGCCAGGACGCCTTTGGCATGCACCTCGCCAGTGCGGAACGCTTCGCAGAGGAGCTTCCAGAGGGCCTGCTGCAGGAAGAGGCCGCCCGCTACTTCGCCAACATTCTGCTGCCCTTCAGCGGCTTCATCACCAAGCTCTTCGACAAGCTGAAGCAGGCCGACCTGGATATCCGCATCGCCCTGCCCGACCACGGCCCCATCTGGGAGGAACGACTGCCCCTGATGCTGGACTGGTACAGGACCTGGGCCGCCCAGGCGCCCACTTCCAAAGCCGTGGTGGTCTACGACTCCATGTGGGAGAGCACCGAAACCATGGCCCGTGCTGTAGTGGAGGGCCTCATCGCCTCCGGCGCGCGGGTGAAGGTGATGCCCCTGGCGGGCTCGCATCGTTCGGATATCGCCACGGAGCTGCTGGATGCGGGCGCCTTCATCGTGGGCAGCCCCACCCTCAACAACCAGATCTTTCCCACCGTGGCCGATGCCCTCTGCTACACCAAGGGCCTCAAGCGGAAGAACCTCGTGGGCGCGGCCTTCGGCAGCTATGGCTGGAGCGGCGAGGGAGTCAAACACCTGGAAGAGCATCTCGCGGCCATGGGCGTGGAAGTCCTGCCCGGGTTCCGTACACAGTTCGTGCCGGGCGCCGATGTGCTGGACCAGTGCCGGGACCTGGGCGAGCGGGTGGGCGCGCGGATCACAGCCTCGGAACTCGCTGTGGTTTAGGGCTAAAGGATCGGGCCGAACGAACAGACCCAGGGCAGTAGCATGAAAAGGAGCTCCGGCCCACCGGAGCTCCTTTTCCGATCGAGACAAGCATGACGAGCCCCCGCGATCACGACCCATACGAGGCCCTGCGCTACGGCGAATACCGCTGGTTTCTGGCGGGCGTCATGGCCATGTTCATGGGCTTCCAGATGCAGAGCCTGGTCATGGGATGGCAGGTCTACGAGATCACCCATGACACCTTCGCCCTGGGGCTCATCGGCCTCGCGGAGGCCGTGCCTTTCCTGGCCCTGACCCTCTTCGGTGGGTATGCGGCGGATCGCAGGGATCGGCGTCTGCTCTCCCTGGCCTCCATGGCGCTGCTCCTGGTGGGTGCCCTGTTGCTGGTGGCCCTCAGCTTCCGGCCCGCCCTGCGGGTGGCTTGGCCCTTCTATGCCATCCAGGCCCTGGCCGGGGTGGGGCGCGCCTTCTACCGCCCCGCCTCCCAGGCCCTGGGCACGGAACTGGTGCCGCGCGAGAGCTACCAGAACGCCGCCACTTGGCGCAGTTCGGTATTTCACCTGGCCATGGTGCTGGGCCCGGCCCTGGGCGGCCTGCTCTACGGCTTCGGCAGCGCCCGCCTTGCCTATGGCGTG
>JAYREN010000251.1:0-3533 GCA_041908845.1 Holophaga sp.
GCATTGCCCATCGCAAGAACACCCAGGACGTGAAGTTCATGGCCTTCTCAGGCATCCACTATCTGCAGGAGGCCATGGAGGGGCTGCGTGATAGCGAGCTCAAGCAGAAACTCTTCCTGGAACTGCTGGCCTGCGAGGGAGGCTGCGTGAATGGACCCCAGGCTTCCAAGGCCTGCGGTACAGCGCTGAAATGGCTTCAGGTCATGGACTATGCCCCCGAAGCCGTGGAATCTTCCCGACAGGGATCCGGCTTGGACCTGGCAGCGGAAACCCATCCCGACCCCGTGCCCCAGTCCGTCCATGAGGCGGCAGAGATTGTGCGAGCCCTGCGGCGGTTGGGCAAGACCACGCCCGAGGACGAGCTCAACTGCGGCGGTTGCGGATACGACAGCTGCCGGAACCTCTCGGCGGCACTGCTGGATGGTCTGGCCGAACCCAACATGTGCGTGTCCTACATGCGCAAGCTGGCCATGAACAAGGCCAATGCCCTGATCCGCTCCATGCCCGCGGGCGTAGTGATCGTGGATGAAAATCTCTTCATCATCGAGTGCAATCGCCGTTTCGCGGAGACCCTGGGCGGCGACACGCCGGATGTCTTCGACGCCAAACCGGGCATGGGGGGCGCCGACATCGCCAAGGTGTGTCCCGAGCTGCGCGGTGTCTTCGCCCGTGGGCTCGAAAAGGACGTGGACGCCCTGCGCAAGGACGTGCGGATGGGCGACCGCATCCTGCGGCTCACGGTTTTCACCGTGGAACTGGGCAGCATCGTGGGCGGAGTGCTGCAGGACATCACTGAGCCTGCGGTGCAGCGGGAGCAGATCATCCAACAGGCCCAGGAAGTGATCCGCAAGAATGTGACCACGGTGCAGCAGATCGCCTTCCTGTTGGGCGAAAATGCAGCCGAGACGGAGATGATGCTCAACTCGCTCTCCTCCTCCTTCCGGATCGCGCCCTCGCCCCTGGGCGGGCCAGCGCCGGATGAAGATCCCCGTCGTGGCTAGCGCTTCGGCACCCTTCTTCATCGAGGTCGACCACGCCCAGGAGAAAAAAGCGGGGCAGGCCGCCTGCGGGGACGTGTTTCTTTCCCAGAAGCTGGACGGCGGGGAGCGCGTGGTTTCCGTGCTGGCGGATGGCCTGGGCAGCGGCATCAAGGCCATGGTGCTGGCCAATCTCACGGCCACCATGGCGGCCCGCTACGTGGCTGAAGACGCCGACCTCGCCCGGGCCGCCCGCACGATTCTGGAAACACTCCCCGTGTGCAGCGAGCGCCAGATCGCCTATTCCACCTTCTCCATCGTGGATATGGATCGGCGCGGGGAAACGCGCATCGTGGAATATGACAATCCACCCTTCCTGTTGATCCGCGACGGCGAAGTGGTGGCGCTTCCCCACCAGGAGATGCGGCTGCCCACGGCCATCGGCAGGGACGCGGTGATCCGCGAGACGCGATTCTCCGCCCAGCCAGGAGACCGCATCGTGATCTGCTCTGACGGGGTCACCCAGGCCGGTGTGGGGCAGCGGGCCACTCCCTTGGGATGGGGCAGCGGGGCCGAGGCGGACTTCCTGCGGAACATCCTGAGGGAGCGCCGCAGCATCTCGGCCCGGCAGCTGGCCCGCGCGCTGGTGCAGAAGGCGTTGACCCTCGATGGCCACAAGGCCAAGGACGACACCAGCTGCGGCGTGATCTACCTTCGCAAACCGCGGGAAGTGCTCGTGTTCACGGGCGCGCCGGTCAATCGGGCCGTGGATAAGGCACTGGCGAAGGCGGCCCTCGATTTTACGGGTCGCAAGGTCATCTGCGGCGGCACCACGGCGGGCATTCTCAGCCGCGAACTGGGCCGCCCTCTGGAAATGGATCTGCGGGAACTGGATCCGGACGTGCCCCCGGTCTCCAGCCTGGAGGGCTTCGACCTCGTCACCGAGGGGGCCATCACGCTGGCTACCGTGGCCCGAATGCTGGAAGAACACGAAAACCCGGAGTTGCTGAAACCCAATGCCGCCACCCGATTGGCAGGGGTCCTCCTGGATAGCGACATCATCCACATCGTGGCGGGTACCAAGATCAACGAGGCCCTACAGGATCCCAGTCTGCCCCAGGATCTCGATATCCGCCGGAACATCCTGCGCCGCCTCCAGCGGGTGCTTCGAGAGAAGTTCCTGAAGGATGTGAAGGTCCAGTTCGTTTAGAACCACCTGATTTCCATCAATTCTCAGCCCCATCTCTTGAGAGCAGATGATCCACACCCAATCGTTCGCCAGGTGATTGGGAAGACGTCCTCCGAGCTAGAGAAGAGCTTGAACCGCGAAACGCCCTTTGGGCGGGCGAAAGAGAATCGGTGCGGCGGCAGCCTCTCCGCATCGCGTTTCGCGCCTTTCGCGATTTTCGCGGTTCTTTTGTTGGCTGAGTCTTTTTGAAATTAGGTGGAAATAAATGACGACTCGGCCATTCCGGGCCACCCTGTAACCATGGCCAACGAAAACCTTCTCTTCGCCTTCTCTCTCACACTGTTTGCTGGCCTGGCCACGGGGATCGGTAGCGCCATCGCCTTCTTAACCAGGCGAACCAATACCCGATTTCTCGCGGTGAGCCTGGGATTCAGCGCGGGAGTCATGATCTACGTTTCCTTTGTGGAGATCCTACGCAAGGCCGGGGAATCTCTGGCCATCGTCTACGGTCCCCGGGGCGGAGCCTGGGCTACGGCCCTCGCCTTTTTTGCGGGCATCGCCATTATTGCCCTGGTGGATCAGTTGGTGCCGAGTCCCGAAAACCCTCACGAGATAAGGGGCGTGGAGGACATGGAGGATGCCGCCTATCGGCCCCAGTTGGCCCGCATGGGCTTATTCATGTCCCTGGCCATCGCCATCCACAACTTCCCCGAAGGCCTAGCCACGTTCATGGGAGCCCTGCAGGATCCGCACCTGGGCATCCCCATTGCCGTGGCCATCGCTATCCACAACATCCCCGAGGGCATCGCCGTGAGCGTGCCCATCTACTACGCCACGGGCAGCCGCCAAAAGGCCTTCACCCGCTCCTTCTTGTCGGGTCTGGCGGAACCGGCGGGAGCGGTGATCGGCTATTTCCTCCTGCGCTCCTTCGTCTCCCCTGCCATGTTCGGCCTGGTGTTTGCGGGGGTGGCGGGGGTCATGGTTTTCATCAGCCTGGATGAGCTCCTCCCTACGGCTCAGAAATACGGGGAGCATCACCTCTGCATCGGGGGCCTCGTGGCAGGCATGGGCGTGATGGCCTTGAGCCTGCTTCTTTTCATCTGAGCCCGTAAGCCTGCACACATAAAGAACGGCGGGGACCATGGCCCCCGCCGTTCTTTATGTGCTAAAGGTTGGATCAGTCGGTGACGGCGAAGACCACCTTGTCGTTCTTGAAGCGATCCTTGCTCAGCAGCTTGATGGTGGCGGTGGACTTGTCCTCGCTGAGGGTCAGGGTGTAGTGCTCATCCTTGACGTAGGAGCCGGGCACAACAGTGACCTTGCCAATCTTGGCCAGACCCACTTCGGTGGCCTTGATGACGATGGTG
>JAYREN010000252.1:0-3475 GCA_041908845.1 Holophaga sp.
TCCGAACCCTTCGGCTACACCAAGGGCGCCTTCACGGACGCCCGCACGGACACGCCTGGCACGTTCCGGGAGGCCCACGGCGGCACGATCTTCCTCGACGAAGTCGCCACCATGCCCCTGGCGGCCCAGGTGCGCCTGCTGCGGGTGCTTCAGGAAAAGGAGGTTCAGCCTCTGGGCGGTGGCGGGCCCATCCGGGTGGATGTCCGCGTGGTGGCCGCCACCAACGTGGATCTTTGGAAGAAGGTCCAGGATGGCCTCTTTCGGGAGGATCTCTTCTACCGTCTGGAGGTCATCCCCATCACCCTGCCGCCCCTGCGCGCCCGGCGAGAAGAAGTGCCCTTCCTGGCCCAGCACTTCCTCAACCGCAAGGCCCGGGAGCATGGCCTCTATCCCAAGGCCCTGCATCCCAGCGTGGATCCCCTGCTCATGGCCATGCCCTGGCCGGGCAACGTGCGGCAGCTGGAGAACGCCATCGAGCGGGCCATCGTGCTGTCTCCGGGACGCCCAGTGCTGACTCGGGAGGACTTCACCTTCCTTACCGAGCGGGTGCCCGGCGGGGAGGATTTGGTCGCCAGCCTGCCGCCGGTGAGTGAGGGCCAGACTTCTGCGGGCTCCATGGCCTCGGCCACGGTGCCCCTGGACCTGCCGCCCGAGGGGCTGGATCTGAACCAAGTGGTCTCCGAGATGGAAAAAAAGCTCATGCTCCAGTCCCTGCAGATCACCCGGGGCAACAAGAAGCGGGCGGCTGAACTGCTGGGGCTCAAACGCACCACCTTCCTGGAAAAAATGAAGCGGCTGGATCTGGAGGACGGCGGCGAGGAGGCCGAGACCGAGTCCTGAGGAGCCGCGGCCTGCTAGTCTGGAGTCATGGCAAATCCTGATACTCACCTGCGATGGCTGCTGGAGGCGCCCGCGAGCGTCGAGGACGGGCTCACGGACTGGCTGATGGAACACGGCGCCACGGCCACGTACCGCGAGGCCGATCCGCCCCATACCTTCTTTGCCTATTTCCCCCCCGGAGGCTCCGTGCCGGATTCGACGGGGCTCGCGGCCTTCGAGGGGGTACGCCTCCTCCGGGCCGAGGCGTTCGCGGATGAGGACTGGCTGGCCAAGAGTCGGGAAGGCTTTGGGCGCATCGAGGTGGGCCGCGGCTTCCTGGTGAAACCCCTCTGGGATGAGGAACCGATCCCTGCGGGACGCACGCCCATCATCGTGAATCCAGGCCTGGCCTTTGGCACCGGGGGTCATGAGACCACTCGGCTCTGCATGGCGCTGCTGGAGGATCTCGCCCGGGAGGGCCGCCTGGGCGGCCCCATCCTGGACATCGGCTCGGGGACTGGGATCCTGGCCCTGGCGGCGCATGTGCTAGGAGGGAAGGGTATTACCGCCTTCGACGTGGACCCGGATTGCGGTCCGGCCATGGTGGAATTCATCGAGATGAATGCCGGGATTCTGAAGGGTGTGAAGCCCTTTGAGTCCTTTGTGGGCCGTCTCGACGATGCCCGCGTCCAGGGCCCCTACCAGGGACTCCTCGCCAACATTCTGCTGGAGACCATCCAGGAACTCCTGCCCCGCATGGCTGAAATCGCCGCTCCCGGCGGCTGGCTCGTGGCCTCGGGCATCCTCGCCGAACGTCAAGACGAGGCCCTGGTGAGCCTCTCCGTGAACGGCTTCAAGCCCCTACGTGTGGTGCAGGAGGGGGCCTGGATCGCGATCCTGTGCGAGCGGGCCCGATGAGCAGGGCCAACCGTACCATCGGAGTCTTCGATAGCGGCATCGGTGGCCTAACGGTGGTGCGGGCACTGCGGCGCCTCCTGCCTGGCGAATCCATCACCTACCTGGGCGATACGGCCAGGCTCCCCTATGGCACCAAGAGCCATCGCACCATCGAGCGTTATACCCTTCAGATGGGTGAGATCCTGCAGCGCTACGAGCCCAAGCTCATCGTGGTGGCCTGCAACACGGCCTCTGCCCACGGGTTGCCCGCTCTCCAGGGTGCGAGTCCCTGCCCCGTGGTGGGCGTGATCGAGCCCGGAGCCGAGGCTGCGGCCCAAGTCAAGGGGCCAGTGGGTATCGTGGGCACACTGGCCACGGTCTCCAGCGCCTCGTACGAGGAGGCCATTCGACGGCGGGATCCCGCCAAGGTCATCCACAGCGTGGCCTGTCCCCTGCTCGTGCCCCTGGCGGAAGAAGGCTGGTTCGACGATCCCGTCACCGACGCCATCTGCCGTCGCTACCTCAATCAACTGCCCTTCGAGGCCAAGACCATCGTGTTGGGATGCACCCACTATCCGACTCTGCGTCCCAGTCTGGAGCGCACCCGACCGGGCACCCATTGGATCGACAGCGGGGACGTGACCGCCCAGAGCGTGGATCGCCTTCTCATGGGGAGCCTCGGCTACCGCACGGAAAGTTCCGGAGGGCCGCTGCGGATTCTCCTGACGGACGCCAGCAGCCGGCTGAGGGAAGTCGGCGAGCGTTTCCTGGGCGAAGAATTGGGCAGCGTGGAACTCGTTGAATTGTAAGAAACCTGCCGGTTGTGTTCGGGTGGCCGAGGGATATCCTGTGCGGTAGGTTCGGTTCTGAGGCGGGAGGCTTCCATGCACGCAGGGAGTATCCAGGTTCGCCTGCTCGGTGTTCTGGTCATCGGCACCGTCTGCTCGCTCATCGCCTGCGGTGGGGGCGCCAGTCCCAGTCCGACCGCTGCAGCTACCGGAACCTCGGTGACCCCGCCTCCTCCGCCCCCGCCTCCGAGCACCGTCGCCGTAGCCCTCAGTCCCGACGCACCCAGCCTCCTGCCGGGCGCCACTCATCCCTTTACGGCCTCCGTCACCGGGACCGCCAATGGGGAAGTCACCTGGAAGGTGGATGATGTGGCCAACGGCAACCCTGCGGTGGGCACCATCACGGGCACAGGGAACACTGTCACCTACACGGCCCCCGCCACAGCGGGCAAGCATACTCTGACGGCCATCAGCGTCGCCGACCCCAGCAAGCGAGCCTCTGCCGCCGTGACGGTGCAGGCGGTCCAGGGTGGATGTGCCCCGGCCCCGACCTCGTCCTTGGTGGTGAGCGTCAAGACCTACGGCGCCAAGGGCGATGGCCGCACCGATGACACTGCCGCGATCCAGACCGCCATCGAGGCCGTGGCCGGCACCGGCGGTACCCTCCTGGTCCCCGACGGCACCTACATGATCAACGCCATCCTCAACAACGGCCAGGGCCTCCAACTGCGCAGCAACATGACCTTCCGTTTGAGCTCCGGTGCGGTGCTGAAGGCCATCCCGAATGCCTCGGGGGGCTATTCGGTCCTGTTCCTCCCGCGGGTCAGCAACGTCAACATCATCGGCGGCACGATCGAAGGTGAACGGAGTGCTCACACGGGTACCGGCGGCGAATCTGGCATGGGGATCTTCGTGGCCAGTTCGCAGGATGTCTACATCGAGGGTGTGACTGCCAAGGAATGCTGGGGCGA
>JAYREN010000253.1:0-3466 GCA_041908845.1 Holophaga sp.
GGGTTTCCCGCTCCGCGAGCCGCTGCTCGTCGGCCTCGGCGGCCTGCTTGAACCCCGTTTCCTGGGCCAGCAGGAAGAGCCCGCCAGCCAGCATCAGAACCACCATCGCACTGGCCGCGACCCAGACCGCAGCCCTGAAGAGGCGTAAGCGGACGGCATCCTGGATCTCCTGGGGGACCAGGTTCAAGCCGTTCCGTCTCCCCCGTTCCTGAAGAATGCCCTGCTGCAGCAAGGTCCAGAGCTCCGGCGCCGCCACTTCCACGGCGAGACGCAGGCTGTTCTGGATGCGTTTGGTGAGGGCCTCACCGAGATCGGGGGTGCCCACCACAAAGAGCTTCTCAAAGGTCGTGCCGCGCTGTTTCTGCTTGTAGAACTGCAGGAGGCGGCTGACTTCCTCAAAGATCTGCTCCTCGGCCTCATCCCCCAGTTCCGGCAGGCGGAAATTCCGCACCAGCACCAGCGAACGCCCCCGGAAAATGAAGATGTGGCCCTCGACCCCCGCATTGAGGGCGAGAACGAGACGCCCCTGGGGCAGCGGGGTGCCGTGTTCCAGGCCACAGAGAAGGGCCCGCTGAAAGGGAATGGCATAGACCAGCGAGAACCCCGCGCCCTCGATGGCCCCCACCCAATCATAGAGATCCTCGCGGGGGACCGTGGCCACCCACAGAGAATGACCACTCTCCGCACTGAGATCCTGGTCCAGGGTAACGGCAAAGGAAAGGGCACGGCCTCCCCCCTCGGCGGCGGCGATGCGGGCGGCCACCTCCTGCTGCTCGTGATGAGTCAGGTAGGGCGCATCCTGGCACTCCACCGAAACACTGAGCTGCCCCAGCAGCAGCTGCACCTCGCTGCCCGGCAAGGCCAGCTGCCGCAGTTCCCCGGCCCAGGTGGCCCGACGCCCCGGTCCATGGGGAAGTTCCGAAAGACTGCCTAGCGCCCGGCCATCCGGCGCCCGCAGCACGGCCCCTCGATCATCGATCTGGAGGGTGTGGGTGGATTTGGGGGGGCGTGGGGTCATGGGCTAGTTGACCTGGAAATTCATGACAATCGTTCGCTGCTCGCTCGGGGATAAATTGACGACCTGGGTGACAGGATTTGGTGAAGCTAGCCCCGAATTTCTTATATCAACAGTCACCTGGAAAGGACCGGCGGGAAGGTTCGGAAAATCACAGTTGGGATCAGTCACCTGACGCGCGACACCCCCTCCTGGATTTCGACCCTCCGCTGGCCAGAGTGCAGTAATTCGACTGGCAGCATTGATAGTTTGGGGCACAGGTATGCCGGCTTCGAACTTGTAGACCTTGACATCAACCTTAACCCTGGCGTCCGAGTTGGCGAGAATGAAAGGCGCCGTGGGGTACACAAGGTCGTCGCCAGTATTCAGGGCTCCATCTGGCCCAGAGCTTCTCATTTGGTAGCCACCACTGACCACCCTGAGGGTAATCAACCTTCCCCATGCATCGATTGGGAGCCCGCCCGTCCCGTTCTGAGTCCTCACTGGGCCGGTCCAGTAGGGGCCGTTCCATCCCCAGTTGAATTGGGTTCCCCCAGTCGATCCCCAAAGAGCGAGGTTCGCGGGTGTCCGCGTAGTCATCCGCCGAAGATCTGCAAGTTGGCCTCCAGGATCGAAGGCAAAATCGGATCGCATGTTTGCGACTTGCCGCTCCCGGCTCCCGAACATCGCCTCGAAGGCGATCTTCAACCCGTCCCGGGTCGTTCGCTCCCGCTGCTGATTCAGCGCCTTCATCACCAGGGGCGCGGCGGCGCTAGCGAGAATGGCGATGATGCCCACGGCCACCGCCGCCTCGATGAGGGTGAAACCCTGGGGCCTGCTAGCTTGCCTGCGCATTGACGCTCCCAATCAGGGTATAGATCGGCAGGAGGATGGCCACGGCGATAAAAACGATCACCGCGGCCAGCACCACCAGGATGATGGGCTCCAGAAGCTGGAAGAAGCGCTTGATACCCGAGCGGACCTCCGCATCAAAGTAGGTGCTGACCTTGCCGAGGGTGGCCTCGAGATTGCCCGCCTCTTCGCCGATGGCCAGCATGCGCACCACCAGGGCCGGGAAATAGCCCACGGAGGCCGCCATCACCGCCAGACGCTCGCCGGATTCCACCCCTTCACGGATGCGGCGCACGCACTGTCCCAGGCGCGCGTTGCCGGTCACCTCCTGGCACTCCCGCAGCACCTGCACGATGGGAATGCCCGCCCGGTACTGCCCAGCAAAGAACGTCGCGAAGCGGGACAGCCCCATGCGGGTGACGAGGGCCCCCACCAGCGGCATGTGCAGCACCCGCGTGTCCCACCAGAGGCGCATCTCCGGCTTGCGCAGTGCCGCCTTGAAGGCGAAATACCCGCCGATGGCCAGCAGCGCCACCAGCCAGCCCCAGGTGGCCACGCCCTGCCCCATCACGAGGAAGATCCGCGTGGGCAGCGGCATGGGCACGTTCAGCTCCTGGAGCATCTTGAGGATCACCGGCAGGGCGAAGGTGCTGACCACCAGGATCACCAGAGACACGAGCCCCAGCACGATCATGGGATAGGTAGCCGCCTGCTTGACCTGGCTGGTGAAATCCTCTTCCCACTCCACCAGACGGATGACCTCACGGATGGATTCGTCCATGCGGCCACTGGCCTCGCCGGCGCGGATCATGCTCACCTGCAGGGGCTTGAACATGCTGGGGTAGACTTCCAGCGCCTCGGAGAGCGTCGACCCGCCCTCGATGCGGCGCCGGACATCCTGTAAGGCCTTGTCCACCTCGGGCTTCTCTTCCACCCGGTAGTCTTCCAGGGCCGCGAGCAGGGGCACGCCTGCTTCGACGTAGGACCCCAGGTGCATGAAGAAGGCGATGAGTTCCTTGCGCTTGACCTTGGGGCCCCTGAAGCCTGTGGCGGCGCCGACCTCCCGGACCAGTTCCGCCTTGACCAGGAAGGCCCCGGCCTGGGCCAGTTCTCGGGCCAGAACGGCCTGATCGGCGGCCACCTGGACCCCGCGGATCACCTTGCCGCCAGGGCCGCGCGCGTGGTACGCGAAGGCGGGCATCTAGGCGTCTCCCCGCGGGTTCATGCTTCGTCCGCCATGGTGGCGAGAAGGGATTCCTCCAGGGTGGTCAGTCCCTGCTGAGCCAGGAAAAGGGCGTGCTCGAAGAGACTGGTCTTGCCCTCCTTGCGCGCCAGGGCTTCGATCTCGCTGAGGCCCGCGCCCTGGGCGATGAGTTCGCGGATGGCCGGGCTCACGAAGAGGAGATCGTGAATGGGGCGCCGCCCCCGGATGCCGGTGTGGCCGCAGAGCTCGCAGCCCTTGCCTTTCTCCCACTTGCCCTGGCGCTGGTGGGGCTTGAGGCGGGCCAGGGATTCGGGATCTGGTTCGTAGGGCTGGGAGCAGGCCTGGCAGTTCACCCGCAGCAGGCGCTGGGCCAGGATGCCCTGCAGGGCCGCCGCCAACTCGAGCCGGGAGAGCCC
>JAYREN010000254.1:0-3441 GCA_041908845.1 Holophaga sp.
GCTTCAGAAGGACGGGTTTCTCTGAGCGCCCGGCGCGGCGCAGCAGGGCGAAATTCTGCATGTTGCGGGCGCCGATCTGCACCAGATCCGCCACCCGCTCCACCTCGTCGAAGGTTTCCACCTCGGTGGCCTCGGTGACGATGCCCAGGTCGAAGGTGACCCTCACTTCTTCCAGCAGCCGTAAGGCCTCGAGCCCCAGTCCCTGAAAGGCGTAGGGACTGGTGCGGGGCTTGTAGGCGCCCGCCCGCAGCAGCTTCACGCCACTCTCGGCCACATACCGCGCCACGGTGAAGAGCTGCTCGCGGCTCTCCACGCCGCAGGGGCCCGCCACGATGGCCAAGTCCTCTCCGCCGATCTGAACACCTCGAACCTCAACGAGGGTGCGCCCCGCCGCCACGTCCGTGCCCGCCAGCTTGTACGGCGAGGTGATGGGCACCACCTTGGCCACGCCTCCCATGGGCTCGAGGCGATCCGGCTTGAGGGCCTGGGAGGCATGGGGTGCCAGGATGCTGAGGGCCTCCGGGCTTTCCTGGAGGTGGGTCCGCACGCCAGCCCCCTCGAGCAGTTCAAGGACGGCCTGGACCTGCTGAGGCGTGGCGCCCCGTTCCATCAGGATGAGCATTGCGTTTCTCCCCTTTGAGCATGGTACGCCGAGGCCACCATTTCTGGCATGACCCTTGACCTGCTTTCTGGAAGGACTCGCAAGACTGGGAAAACCAATGGGTCTGGAGGTCTGAATGTCCCGAGGTGCCACCGTTCGAGGCGATTTCCACCCCATTCAACCCCCCAAGAGCCTGTTCCCGGGTCCAGGCGGTTAGGATGCTTCTTGAAACTGTCTGCCGCATTCTTGTTGTCCAAGTCGATCTAGAACTGCGAGGTGCCCCATGAAACGCCTGTTCGCCACGCTTCCCGTGATCCTCCTGCTGGCCTGTCAGCGCCCGGAGGTGGAGGCCTTCAAGCGCAACCCCGCCCCGATCACCGTGACCTTCGCCATCCCCACGGACATTCCCCAGGGCGAGGATGTGAAGCGGGAGTATTCCGCCGCCCTCCGAGCCAAGCTCGCCACCCGCACCATGGTGGTGCCGGAAGGCGTCAAGGCCCCTGGAAACGCTGCGGAACTGCGCGTGACCATCACGGAAATGCGGGCCGCCCGCCAGTCGGACCCTTCACCCGGCGCAGTGGGCGTGGTGACCGGCGTGGCCGTGGGTACCCTTAGCGCCCTCGCGGGCAACCGGGATGCGATCTTCGACGGTTTCTTCTGGGGGCTCTGGGCCGGGGCCAATGCCTCGGCGAATCGGCGGAATGATGTGGCCCGGCTGGGCTATCGCCCGCAACAGATGGAAGCCCAGGTGGGGTTGTATCGTGCGGGCGATCCGGAGCCTCTGGATACCTTCGCCATCGAGCCCTTGGAAGTCATCGATGCAATGGATCCCCTCCGCGACGAGGAAAAGGAGGACGAATTCCGGATTCGGGAAGAGGAGGCCAAGGCCTTCGCGCGGGTGGTGGTCTTCAAGATCCAGGAGCGGTTCCAGTGGCTGCCCCTGGCCAAGCCGAGCTGGTATGGCGTGAGGGAGGGCCTCCGCGAAGAGGACGAGACGCCGATGGCTCCCAAGCCCGAGGAGCCCATGGCTGAAGAAACGCCCAAGGCCCCAGAACCCACGCCGACTCCCGAGCCGGAGAGGGACTGAACCATGGAGGCGGCTACCTCTCGCTGTCCCTCCTGTGGCGCGGCGGTGGGCGAGGACGATGTCCAATGCCCCTACTGTCGCTCCCAGTTGGCGACCGTGGCCTGTCCCAGTTGCTTCGGGCTGGTCTCCCTGCGGGCACGGCACTGCTCCCACTGCGGCACCGCGATCCAGACCCTGGAGCACGGCCCCTCCAACCACTCATGTCCAGACTGCCGTATCCCGCTGGCTATGACCCAGGTGGGCGGTCTGGAGGTGGAGCAGTGCCATCGCTGCGGGGGCCTGTGGCTGCCCATCCAGCTCTTCGAGCGCATTGCGGCGGATCGGGAAACCCGGGGCGGGGTGCTCGGGGCGCTTCCGGGCGGGCCGGACAAGGGGGAGATCCGGGAGGCCGCAGTGCGCTACCGGCCCTGTCCCCAGTGCGGCAACCTGATGAACCGCACCAACTACGGCCGGATTTCCGGCGTGGTAATCGACGCATGCAAGCACCATGGGCTCTGGTTTGATCGGGATGAACTGCGGCGAGTGCTGGCCTTCATCGAGGGCGGTGGCCTGGACCGATCCAGGGAGCGACAAATCAAGGAACTGGAAGAGAAGCAACGTCAGGCCAGCCTTTCGCCACCGGCCGTGGCGGGCTGGACTGAGGCTCCGACCCGGTCCACTGGGCCGGGCCTGCTCGATCTGCTGGATGCGGTGGAAGGGCTGATTCAGCGGGTGCGGCGGTAGGTAGCCAGGAACCGTTCAGCACGTTGAAAAAGATTCACCACGGAGATCACCGAGGGCACGGAGAAAAACACGGAGCAGGCAGAGTTCCTGGGGGTCTACTCGGCTGGGGTTTTGCGGGACGGCAACCTGGACACCCGAGTGGCGGTCCACCGAGCGTCGGCGCCTCTTCGTGAATCTTGGTGTCATTGGCCTGCCTGGCGGCGGATCTTTCACGTCGGGCAGGTTCCCTGCATTCTTGCCGATGGACCGCAGCTCCTCTGCCGAGGACAAAAAGTTTCCGCACTGGATGTAAGGCAGGGCCTTGTTTTCCCCACTTCTTCTCTGTGCCCCCATGTTACTCGCGCAGCGAGCCTCGGTGTTTTCCGTGGTGGATCTTTTATGGCAGTTGAAGGCTGCGATTATCCGACCCTGAAGGCGGCGTGGCTGCCACCGGAGCCTGGGATGACTTCCAGGCGGGCGGGGATGCGGGCCTTGACTTCCTCAAGGTGGGAGATGAGGCCCACGAGGCGACCCCCCTGTTTGAGCTCTTCCAGGGTGCGCAGGGCCAGATCCAGGGACTCCTGATCCAGGCTGCCGAAGCCTTCGTCGATGAACACGGTGTCCAGGCGAATGCCCCCCGCGTTGCGCTGCACCACGTCCGAGAGGCCTAGGGCCAGGGCGAGGCTCGCCAGGAAACCCTCGCCGCCGGAGAGGGTGCTCACGGCCCGGGCCCGGCCGGTGTGGGTATCCGTGACCTCGAGATCGAGGCCCCCGGCCTTGCGCAGATCGCCGGTGCCCAGGGCGCGGCGCAGGGCGTAGCGCTGCTTGCTCATCTTGCGCAGGCGCTCGCTGGCGGACACCAGCACCTCGTCCAGGATGGTGGCCTGCACGTAGCGTTCGAAGGAAATGCGGGCGCCATCCTCGCCCTTGGCGGCCTTGGCCAGCCTGCCCAGCACGCGGTACCGGCGATCCAGGGTGGCGATTTCGCGATCCTTGGCCTCCAGGGTCTTCTTGACCCGAAGGAAACTGGCCAGCTCGGCCTGGGCCTGGC
>JAYREN010000255.1:0-3435 GCA_041908845.1 Holophaga sp.
GCTGGCTGTCGCACCTGGCCCCGCTGGGGCGCATGGCGCTCAGTGCCTACCTGATGCAGAGCCTCTGCATGACCGCCGTCTTCTACGGCTGGGGTCTGGGCCTCTACAACCGGATGGGGCCTCTGGCGGGGGTGGTTCTCGGGCTGGGATTCTTCGCCCTCCAGATGGTGCTTTGCCGCTGGTGGCTGAGCCACTTCTGCTTTGGTCCCATCGAGTGGGCCTGGCGCTGCCTGACCTATGGGGCCCGGCAACCCTTCCGGCGAATGCCCTTGCGTGAATCCTCTCCTGTCTGTCAGGAACCCTGAAGCCCTTTCGATTCTGGAGTCGGCCATGACCTTCGTCCGCTTCTTCCTGCTCCTTTCATGCCTGACCACCTGGCCCGTGTGGGCCGAGGCGATTCAGGGCCTCACCCTGCACATCCAGCGCTCGGATCCTGCCACCCTGAGGCTGTGGATCGGCGATTACGGGCGCTCCACGGCCGTTGCTGCCTTCGCCACCCAGAAGGGCATCGTGGTGGTGGACACGCTTGGGCTCCCGGCGGCGGATCGGGAACTGCGCAGGGTCATCGCCCGGGAATTCAAGCGCAACGACTTCAAGGTGCTGGTCAACACGCATGAGCATGGAGATCACACCCTTGGCAACGAGGTGTACGCCGATTGCACCATCCTGGCCCATGCCCGCTGTGTGGACGGGATGAAGGCCCAACTCGCCTTTCATCTCCGGTGGGTGGAGGCCCTCAAGGAGGAAATCCAGCTGCACCGAAGCAAGCTGGCTCGACCGGATCAAGGTCCCGTTGAGGCCGGACTCCGAGACGCGCTGAGAATAGCTGAATTGAACCTGGCGACCTTCCAGGGGGTGAAGATCACCTATCCCACCCAGACTTTCGAGGATCGGTTCACGCTCAACATGGGTGACACCACCTTCGAGCTGTCCTATGCCGGAGGCATCCATTCCGCCAGCGACATCTGGATTGCCGTGCCGGAGCGGGACTTGCTGATGACCGGAGATGTGATGGTCGATGGATGGCTTTCGGAGGAGCGGGGCTGCGGGGCCTCCTTCCGAGTCGACGGGGGCATCGCCCACGATTTCCCGAAGCTGCTCCGGAACTGGGAGACCCTGCTTGGCCACAAGGACCGGATCCGAACCCTTTGGCCGGGGCACTGGAACGCCACCCTTAGCCTCAAAGGCCTGGAGCAGCGTGTGGCTTATATCCGCAACCTGTACGAGGGAGTCCAAGCCTTTGCCAAGGCGGAGCAGCCTGCGGCGCTGCTGGGGCGATCCTTCCCTCTGCAGCCCCGCTTTCCCGAGCTGGTGGGCAGCCCTGACATCACGGCGCGGGACCACGGCATAACCGTGTTCGGGCTGTATGCGGCGGTCACGGGTACGGAATCCGCAGCCCGCAAGCTCAACGAGCTTGTGGCCATTCCAGGATCCGAATCCGAATGCCAGCGCATCCTGAAGGATCTGGGTCGGAAACCTGCCTCCTACTACTTTATCGAAGGCGAGTTCAACTACTACGGCTACCAATGGCTTCAGGCCAGGCAACCGACCCTGGCCGTGCGGCTCTTTGAGGCCTGGACCGAAGCCTACCCCGACTCCTGGAATGCCCACGATAGCCTTGCGGAGGCCTACCAGCAACTGGGTGATGTGCCCAAGGCTCGTCGGCACTACGAGCGCTCGCTCGCCCTCAATCCAGGCAATGCCAACGCCAAGGCGATGCTCGCGAAGCTTGATGCACCCTCCGTTCCGCCTCGGGACCCGAAATCCGAATAGGTGGTTCGCGGCCGGGTTGCACAGGATCCCGGCTATATGGGGATAATGTTCCAGTCGCCCCTTTTCGACAGGAGTCCTGATGCGTTCCCGCCTGCTCACCCTTGCCCTTGCCTTGACCGCCCTCACCGCTTTTGCGGCAGACGCCGCGAAGCCCCGGGTGAAGTTCACCACCAACATGGGCAGCTTCACGGTGGAGTTGGAGCCTGAGGCCGCCCCAAAGACCGTGGCTAATTTCCTAGGTTATGTGCGCTCGGGGCACTACAAGGGCACCACCTTCCACCGTGTCATATCCAAGTTCATGGTGCAGGGCGGCGGTGTGACGGTGAAGGGCCAGGAGAAGGCCGCCAAGACCTCCGTGGTGAACGAGGCCAAGCTGGCCTCGGAAAAGGGCCTCAAGAATGTGCGTGGCAGCCTGGCCATGGCCCGCACCATGGAACCCCACAGCGCCAAGGCCCAGTTCTTCGTGAACGTGGTGGACAACGCCTTCCTCGACTACCCGGGTCGCGACGGCTGGGGCTACTGCGTGTTCGGCAAGGTGGTGGAGGGCATGGAGACCGTGGATGCCATCAAGGATGTGAAGACCGGCCCCGGTGACAAGCCCTTGGAGTCCGTGATCATCACAGGCGCCGTGGTAGAGGGCGACAAGGTTCCCGTGAAGAAGGGCAAGAAGAAGTAATCCTGGTCATAGCCATCAAAGGAGAAGCGCCCCGGAAGGGGCGCTTCTCCTTTGATGGGTCGCCTCAGAACACGACGGTGATGGAGGCCGACCAGGTGCGCCCGGAGGAGAGCGGCAGCAGGCTGTTCACCTTCTTGTTGGGATAGTCGGGGTAGCGGATATCGGTGTTGAGGAGGTTGTTGCCCTCCAGGGCCAGCTTCACGTTGCCCTTCCCGCTTTCGAGCACCTTCCAGGTGAACTTTCCGGAAACGAGCTGGTAGGCTTCCGGCTCCTTGTTGACCATCGAGGAATCGGCTTTCACGAGGGTCGTGAGCTTGGGCTTGCCGGCGTAGCTATCGAAGAAACCGAGGGTCCAGGTGCTGCCGGTGTAGAGCAGGCCGGCCTTGACCATGGCGTTGGGATGCAGCGTGGCATCGGTGATCCCGGCCTCGTTCTTGTTGGTCTGGTAGCTGGCCGAGCCCGTGAGCAGGAGGCGGGGCGTGAGGCTGACGCGCCCTTCGGCCTCGAAGCCCGAATAGTCCCAGGTGCCGCCGTTCTCGTAGAGGAAGTGGAAGGAGGGCGCGAAGTACATGTTGCGGATGATGATGTCCTTCATCTTGCTCTGGTAGTAGGTCAGTGAAGCCTGGGCGGTCTTGGTCTGGTAGAAGACCTGGGCCTCCAGGGTGCTGATGGTCTCCGGCTGCAGCAGGGGGTTGCCCCGGAAGACGTCGGCGTTGAAGCCCGTCTCGTTGGGGTAGCCCTTGCGGAAGGCCGTGCTGTAGAGCACTTTGGCGCCCAGCTCCGGTGTGAAGTCCACGATCACGCCCAGGCGGGGGGACACGTTGCCGTCGATGTTCTCCAGCTTGTTGTACTGCAGACCGCCGATGAGCTTGACCATCTGGATCCGGTAGTCGGCCTGGGCATAGAAGAAGGTGGATTTCTGGTCGCCCGCGATCACGAGGCTGGGCCCCCAGTTGAGTGGATCCTTCGCCTTGCCCCAGGAGGCC
>JAYREN010000256.1:0-3429 GCA_041908845.1 Holophaga sp.
ATGAATTCCAGCGAGGAGAGCGCGCGAGCCATGACCGCCGCCCTGGCTGCACTCCAGGCCAATCAGGACGCTCAGGCCCGCTTTCAGGCCCGCATCGACGAGTACCTCGCCAAGGCCAGCGGCGGCGAGGATCCCACCCGGGTGGCCCAGGAGGTGCTCGAGTTCCTCTTCGAGCACCAGATGACCACCAACCTGCCGCCAGTGGATCTCAGCAAGGTACAGGAGAACCTCCGAGCCGTGTCCGACGAGGCCTTCGAGATCCTCAACACCCTCCAGTTCCAGGACATCACCCGTCAGAAGATCGAGAAAGTCGTCCTCCTGCTCAAACAGTTCCAGGGCGGCCTCCAGCGCCTGCTGTACATCTTCAAGATCGAGCCCGATGAGGTCAGCGACCTGGACAAGGCAGTGTTCGAGCACCGCACCATCGCCACCCAGGACAACATCTTCGATACCACCCTGGAAATGGATGACAAGAAGGAATCGGTGGACGACATCATCGCCCAGTTCAAGAAGAAGAACTGAACCGAGACTGCAGATCAGATTGAGCCGGCCACGTATCCCGTGCTGAAGGCCGCCTGG
This sequence comes from Holophaga sp., assembly GCA_041908845.1. GTDB lineage: Bacteria > Acidobacteriota > Holophagae > Holophagales > Holophagaceae > JAYREN01. Next base: position 580 of record JAYREN010000256.1, read on the forward strand.
AGGTTGTACCCTCCCACGGGCCCGTCGATATCCAGCAGCTCTCCACAGATCCGAAGGTTATCCCAGGCCCGAACGGCCATGCTATGTGAATCCACAGCCTCCAGGCACACGCCGCCTGCGGCGACCTCGCCTCTGGCCAGGGGCACGGGGCCGGGTTCGCCCAGGGGGAACCCCTGCACCAGGGCCACCAGGCGCAGCCGAGCCGCCCGGGGCAGATCCTTGAATCGCTGGTCTGCGGGAAGCCCCAGGCGCTCCACCGCAGGACCACAGAGGCGCTCGGGCAGGTAGCGCTGAAGCCAGGTGCGCAGAGCGAGGTGGGGGTTTTCCTGCTGGAGGCCCTGCAACTCCGCATCGAGTGTTTCATCGCGGGCCGCGGTGAGGGCATAGGCCAGCCAAGCCCCCTTGGACCGTCGCGCCTCCTCCACGACACGGCTCAATTCTAGTGCCGCAGGCCCACTGATTCCCGTCCGAGTGAAGAGGATATCTCCGGCAAAGGTGGCCAGCCGCTTGCCTTCTGCTCCCGCCCGCAAATGGAGGGTGCCACCCCGCAGGGCCACGCCCTCCCATTCGGGATGGGGCACCCGCAGCGGAATGGGCGCCAGGGCCGGAGCCCAGGATCGCACAGGGACGCCCAGGCCTTTGAGCATGATCAGCAGATCGCCCCGGGTACCGGTTTCGGGGTAGCTGGCTCCCCCGGTCGCCAGCACGAAATGGTCCGCCTGCAGGCGCGTACCGTCTTCCAGCAGCAGGGCCTCCAGACGGGGCTGAGTGCCAGCCAGCCCCACCACCCGAGCGCCGAAGCGCACCTCCACACCCCAACGCCGGAGAATGCGCTCGAGTGCCGCGACGACCTCGGCCGCCGAGCCTGGATGATCCTCCGGAAAGACCCGGCCATTCTCGCGAGCGTAGGTCGCCACGCCCTCCCTGCGAAGCAGATCGAGCACATCCTCATTGCTGAAGCCGTGGAAGGCGGGGCGCAGGAAACGGGCCTGTTCCTTGCGGAAGACCACCAGCAGTTCTTTCAGGGGGCCCGCATGGGTGATGTTGCACTTGCCGCCCCCGCTGATGCGCAGCTTCACCCCCAGACGCCCGTTGGCTTCCAGCAGCAGAACGCTGTGGCCAAGACTCGCGGCCCGCCAGGCGGCGATCATCCCGGCGGCGCCGCCTCCCAACACCAGAACGCGCATGGCTTAGGCCTGGGTGACAGGTTTGGCGTTCAGGAGAGCCTGGGCGAGCCTGCCGAGAATGGCCGTGGCCGAGGTCTTTCGGGGCACCATCATCCCCACCAGGGGGCCGCTGAAACCCACCTGGCGAAGTCCTTCCATGCGCGATTCGAGCCCTTTCTTGTCGAGGGAAGGCAGCACCATGACGAAGGAGCAGGAGGCCACGCGACAAATCGCTTCGCCGGGCAGCAGCGTGGAGTTGAGAAGCTTGGCGGTGCGCTCCAGGACATCCTTGGATTCACTCCACCCTTGGGCAGCGGCTCCACTTCCCGCCGCCACCAGAGCCAGGGGCAGATCCGTTTCCGCGAGCGCCTTCTGGAGCAGTTCCAGGTGGGCCTCCAGGAAGGCATCGGTGAAGGCTCCCGTCTGGGGGTCCAGCAGCAGGTGCTTGCCGTTGCCGTAGCGGCTGGCCTCCCGCTCCCGCAGCAGCGCGCCGTGGCGCAGCAGCACTTTCACCCGAATGGTCAACTCTGCGGGCTGGTAGGGCGTGGTGAGGTAGTCGATGGGCCCCGCTTCACCGGAGTGGATCTCCTTTTCCAGAGTGCTGCGGGCGCAGAGGATGAGTACCGGCAGATCACGGCTGCGAGCATAGTTGCGGAGATGGGCCGTGAAGGCCGTGCCGCTGCCATCCGAGAGCTGGTGATCCATGAGCAGCAGGTCAGGAAGGCCCCCGGCAAGCTTGTGAACGCAGTCCTGCAGCCCTTCGGCCCCCACGGCGTCGTGCCCCAACCCCTTAAGCTGATCCAGGATCGCCTCCCGCAACTCGGCCTGGGATTCCACCACCAGGATCCGGGCGGGGCGACTCTGCTCCCACTGCCAGTTCCGCTGCCGAGCCTCCATGCGCTGTCGCTCCGCCAGCAAGCTCTTGATCAGCAGATGGCTGCGGATCCGCGAGCGCAGTTCCACAAAGTTGGGTGGCTTGTTCAGGAAATCATCGGCGCCGCAGGCGAAGCTCTGCTCCTTGGCCTCGCCCTTCAGGGACGTGAGATGGATCACGGGGATATCGTTGGTCTCCAGATTGCCCTTGATACGACGGCAAACCTCGAAGCCATCCATGCGCGGCATCACGATGTCCAACAGCACCAGATCGGGATGCTCCTTATCCAGCACCTCCATGGCCTCGATGCCGTCGTTGGCGAAGAGCAGCCGACACCCCAAGCGTGACAACTGGGCATCGAGGTAGCGCCGAATCACGGCGTCATCATCCACCACCAGGATGGCCCGCAGGGCCGCATCGTCGGAATCGATGTTCTGGAAAGCCATGCCCCGATTGTGCTACGCGGGAGGGGTGGCGTCCATGACGGGATTGTGCCTTGAACCCTGCCCTCTTTGACTGTGGTTTTTCGTGATCGAGAACGTCGATAATCGGGGAACGGTATTGCACGAGATACCGGTGACTCCGGCCCCCCTTGGTGGCATCAAATCGTTATCCGCTGCGCGGATACGCGAGACCGCTATTTGAATGATGTTTCTCTGACCCTTCTAGGCGAGGCCATATGACCCCGAACCCCCTTGTTGGCATCCACTCGGTATCCGCTGCGCGGATACGCGAGACAGCTATTTGAATGATGTTTCTCTGACCCTTCTATGCGAGGCCATATGACCCCGAACCCCCTTGTTGGCATCC
>JAYREN010000257.1:0-3386 GCA_041908845.1 Holophaga sp.
CGCCTGGAATTCCCGGCGGGCTTTGCGGAAGCCTGCGGTGGCGCTGCGGGCCTTCCCGTGGGCCCAGAGCAGGCGGCCGTACTCGTTGAGGATGGCACCGCGCCGTTCCCAGGGGCCCTTCTTGGCCATGGCCGGGCTGGCCTGGGCCCGAGCGTACCAAGCCGGAAGGCCGGTGGCCGGATCCTCGTAGACGGCTGGGATCACCGGGGCCCACCCCGACCAGTCCTTGGGTTCCCCCAAGGTCCGGACCTGCTGGTGCGGGGGAAACTCGCTGCGCATCATGCCGAAGGCCGGGGCCGCCGGATGCACCCACGCGGCCCGCTGGTCGGGATGGAAGATCCCCATCGGAAAGCAGCGGATGAAGCGGTGCCCGTATTCCTCCGAAAGCTGGCAAACGCCGATGACGAGGCACTCCGCGTTCTTCTCAGCCAGCGGCGTAAGCAGCGATTCCGCCTCCTGAAGCATGTGGACGCGCTGGGCCTGATAGGGCTGCCCACAGGGCACGGCGAGGGTCAGCACGCAGGGGGAAAGCCGCTCCAGCGCAGGGCCATCGCTGGGGCCGAACTGCACGGTCTCAAGGGGTTCGAGCAGGTATTCGATGCAGACCCGATCCTGGGCGAAGATGTCGAGAGAGCCGTCATCAGCGAGCGACAGCGGGGCCGGGTAGTAGTGCGGATGGCTGAGCAACCAGCCGTCCTTGATCGCATGCCCGAGCCTGGCACGGAAGGCCTGGCACTGGGGGCCGATCTGGTGGGTCTTACAGAATTCGTTGATGTCCATGAGGACCTCCAAAGGGTGTGGGTTTCAAGCAAAGGAAGAGGGCGCAGCCTTCATATGAAGGGGCCCGTGCGCGGTGCCAAGTGGGGTGCATCTGCTCTCCTGTTCCCCAGTTCGTGGGGCAGCAAGAACAAGCGTGGGTGCACTTTTTCAGGCATCCTGTCGCACGCGCTGAGCGCAGGAATTGAGCCACCTCAGGTGGCCATCGCTCCGTTGGACAGTGGCTGACGAACCTGAGGGCGGATCCTTGCTCGGTTCGGTCGGCCCAACCACCGGCCGGGTCACCCTCAGCCGGAGTGAATTACAGATACATTTCCATCTGTGTAGCTCTGTAAAATCAAACACATGGCACCCGAAACCGAGGCTCAGACGCGCCGAAAGCGCATCGATCCCCTGCTGAGACAACTCGGCTGGGAGATCGTGCCCTTCGGGCCCGGCCTCGATCCGGCCATGCTCCAGCGCCATGCCGTCACGGAGCACCCCACCAGTAGCGGCCCCTCCGACTACGTGCTCTTCGTGAAGGGCAAGCCCCTCGGGGCCCTAGAGGCGAAGAAGTTGGAAGTCGGCTCCGAAGGCGTGCTGGTCCAGGCGCAGCGCTATTCGCGAGACATCGAGACCGGGGCTGGGAACTGGAATGGCTACCGGATCCCCTTCCTGTACGCGAGCAATGGCGAGCAGCACTGGTTCGCGGATGTTCGCCGGGAGAACTACGTCTCTCGCCCACTCGCAGGCGGCCTTCACGCACCCGAGGCTCTGGCGGACATGTTCAGCGCCGATCCCGGAAAGGCCTTCGCCTGGTTCAAGGAACACCCCACCACTGAGATCTCACGGCTGCGGGACTACCAGCGCGAGGCCATCACCAAGGTGGAGGAGGCCCTCGCCAAGCACCGTCGGGACCTGATGCTCGCCATGGCCACGGGCACGGGAAAGACCTTCACCATCGCGGCCCTGGTCTATCGCCTGTTGGCTTCCGGCTTCGCCAAGCGGGTTCTCTTCCTGGTGGACCGCAAGGCCCTGGCGGCCCAGGCCGTGCGGGAACTGGCCAGCTTCGATACGCCCCACAACCGGAAGTTCAACACCGAGTACGAGGTCTACAGCCAGCGATTCAAGCGCGAGGACTTCGGCGACGAGGATCCCTTTGATCCCAAGGTCCTGCCCGAGTCCTACCTGACGAAGCCCGACGGGGCCCAGACCTTCGTCTACGTGAGCACCATCCAGCGCATGGCCCTGAACCTCTTCGGGAAGGGCTTCGGGGCCGGAGACGACGCCGAGGACGAAGAAGACGCCAACACCCTCGACATCCCCATCCACGCTTTCGACCTGATCATCGCGGACGAGTGCCACCGGGGCTACACGCTCCAGGACGAGCAGGTCTGGCGCGAGTCGCTGAACCACTTCGACGCCGTGAAGCTCGGTCTCACCGCCACACCCGCCAAGCACACCACCGCCATCTTCGGCAGTCCCGTCTACACCTACGGCATGCAGCAGGCCATCGACGCGGGCTACCTGGTGGACTTCGACCAGGTGAACATCGACTCCCAGGTGCGGCTGCAAGGCGTGCCCGTGAAGGAGGGCGAGCAGATCGTCTCCGTGGATCGCGAAACGGGCGAGCAGGTGGTGGACGAGGCTGCGGCCACCATGCTCTTCCCGGTGACCGAGACCGAACGGGACATCACAGCCCCGGACAGCAACCGCAAAATCGTGGCAGAAGTGGCGAAGTACGCCTTGGCCCACGAGCAGGAGCATTGCCGCTTCCCCAAGATCCTCTTCTTCGCCGTCAACGACCTTCCCCACGTGAGCCACGCGGATCAGCTTGTGAGGGCCTGTCGCGAGGTCTTCGACCGGGGCGACGAGTTCGTCCAGAAGATCACCGGTAGCAAGACCGTGGACCGGCCCCTCCAGCGCATCCGCGAGTTCCGCAACCGGCCCAAGCCCATGGTGGCCGTCACGGTGGACCTGCTCAGCACCGGCGTGGACATCCCCGACCTGGAGTTCATCGTCTTCCTGCGGCCCGTGCAGTCACCCATCCTCTGGACCCAGATGATCGGGCGCGGCACGCGGCGCTCCCCGAACTTCAAGAAGGACCGCTTCCTGGTCTTCGACTGCTTCAACGGCACCTTGGTGGACCGCTTCAAGGACCTGAAGGACTTCGGCGAGATGAAGACCAAGGCCCGCACCCAGTCCAACAAGGAACTGATCGAGACCATCTGGACCTCCAAGGGCTGGCAGCAGGACGAGGCGCTGCGCAAGCTGGCCCAGCGCCTGAAGGGCATCGACGAGAAGATGAGCGGCCAGGCCCGCCAGGACTTCGCGGCCCACGTCGAGGGCGGCAACCTCAAAGCCTTCGCGATGGCCCTGCCCCAGAAGCTCAAGGACGACTTCCTGGGCACCATGGCCACCCTGCGCAAGCCCGAGTTCCAGGACCTCCTGGAGAACTACGAGCGGGCCAAGGAGGACTTCCTCATCGCCCCCATGGCCGAAGACTCGGTGGCCTCTGAAATGCGCTTCCGTCGGGGCCAGGACTACCTGCCCGCCGGGGATTACCGCATGGCCTTCTCCGCCTGGGTCGAGGGCCACAAGGACGCCATCGAGGCCATGCGCATCCTGCT
>JAYREN010000258.1:0-3359 GCA_041908845.1 Holophaga sp.
AAGATTGGCCACGGTGGGAAATTCCTCCATGAGGGAGGCCAGCTGGATCTCGGCGGCAGGAATATCTTTCGTGCCAATTGACCCCTCCATCCACCACCGCGCCGCCGTGCGCCCCACCCGCTCGATTTCCGACAGGTCCCGGCGAATATCCCGGGCGAGCTTGTCCAGGTCATCCCGGGACCGAGCCTCGATCTGTTGATCCAGGATCCGGTTGATCCCGATCCAGGCGAGTCCCGTTGAAACCACCGCCAGCAGCCCGAACAGGAGCAGTAGTTCTTTCAGGATCAGGCGGCGGATGGGTTGCATGGGGCCCGCGCAAGACTGGAGAGATCAGGGATCATTCAGGCTGGACGGATTCTACTGGGGCCGGGAGCCCTTGTCCCGAAAAGATCGGGCACACAGAAAACTCATGGTTGGTCCAAGGGCGAGTCGAGGTAGGTGAGCTTGGGCTATCCTGGTCCACACGCTTTGAGGATCACGCCAATGTACCGCTCCCTGGCCCTGCTCTTGGCTGGCGCGCTGTTCGCCCAACCGCCTTTGGCCCCCCGGGAGGCTGTGGGCAAGGCGATCTTTTTCGATACGCGGCTCTCGCAGCCCGAGGGGCAGTCCTGCGCATCCTGTCACGACCCGCGCACCGGGTGGACCGGGCCGACGGTGAACCTGGCCGGGCCTTATGAGGGAGCCCTCAAGGGGCGTTTCGGCAACCGCAAGCCGCCCAGTTCGGCCTATGTGGGCAGCACACCGCGCCTTCAGAGGAATGGGGAAGGCGAATACCTGGGTGGCCTTTTCTGGGACGGGCGCGCCACGGGGCATCATCGCGACCCCCTGGCGGAGCAGGCGGAGGGCCCCTTCCTCAATCCCTTGGAGCAGAACCTTCCCCACAAGCGAGCGCTGGTGGACAAGGTCCGCACGGCGCCCTATGCCCAGGCATTCACCCAGGCCTGGGGACTCGAGGCGAAGGACTGGAACCAGGTGGACCGTATCTTCCGCCTGATTGCGGATAGCCTCGCGGCCTACGAGCGGTCCGAGGAAGTCAGCCCCTTCGATAGTCGCTTCGATGACTTCTACCGCGCCGCAAAGGCTAAGGGGCTGAGCATTTTGGAGATCCGGCCGGGCAACCTCCACCGCTATGCCGGTCTAGGGCTGGATTCGAAGGAGTTGCTCGGCCTGGCCATGTTTCACCGCAAGGGGAGATGCTCTGAGTGCCACGTTCTGACCCCCGGGCCTGGCGGCAAGCCACCGCTGTTCACAGATTTCACCTACGACAATCTGGGGATCCCGAAGAATCCCCAGAATCCCTTCTACGCCATGCCCGCCCCGCATAATCCCGCAGGCCAAGCCTGGGTGGACCCGGGCCTGGGCGCCACGCTGAAGATGCTTCCGGGCCACCGGCGCCACGCCCAGGCCAACTGGGGCAAGCATCGCGTACCGACCCTGCGCAACGTGGATAAGCGACCGGATCGAACCTTCGTTAAAGTTTTTGGCCATAACGGCTTTTTCAAGAGCCTCGAGCACTTCGTGAATTTCTACAACGCACGGGACTTAGGCAATTACCCGCCACCCGAAGTGGCTGCCAATGTGAATCGCGAAGAACTCGGCAACCTCGGGCTGAGCCTCGAGGACGAGGCGGCCATCGTGGCCTTCCTCAAGACCCTGAGCGATCGACGGACGGTGGTGGTCCCAAGGTGATGGGGACTGCCGTCGTTCAGTGCTTCTCCGGCTGACAAACCTCGATGAGTACGCCGCCGGTTTCGGCGGGGTGGATGAAGGCGATACGGTTGCCGTGGGCGCCCTTGCGGGGGGCCTTGTCGATCATGCGGACGCCCTTTTCGAGCAGTTCCTGCACCGCCGCATCGACATCGTCCACTTCGAAGGCGAGATGGTGGACACCGGGGCCCTTCTTCTCCAGGAATTTGCCCACGGGGCCTTCGGGATCGGTGCTTTCCAGATACTCCAGGGTGCTCTCGCCGATGGGGTAGAAGGCGGTGCGCACCTTCTGGTCGGCCACTTCCTCGACGTGCTCGCGGCTCATGCCGAAAAGGCGGTTCAGCGTGGCTTCAGGCTTGTCCAGCCCTTCGCAGGCGATGCCGAGATGGGAAATGCGCAGAATCTTCATGAAATCCTCCGGGGCCATTGTACCGGTTGGTAATCCGCCGAAACCATGAGGGGAGTGAAAGGTGACTGGAATTTACGGGCGGGCCCCAATCTTCCGAATACTCTGGGGTCCACTTCCTTAGAGGTCGTCCATGTCGAATCTGATGGATCGATTCCGTCCGAACTCGCTTTCGGGCAAGGTGCTGGTGTTGGTCCTTGCGCCCCTGGCGGTGGTCTTCCTGGCCTCCTGGCTGCTGCTGGTGCCGACCCTGGAGAACGCCTTCCTGGAATCCCGGAAGGAATACCTGCAGCACCTCTCCGAAACGGCCTATGGTGTCCTGGAAGGCCAAGAGGCCCAGGTCAAGGCGGGAGCCATCAACCGTGAAGAGGCCCAGAAGCGGGCCCTGGAACTTATAAAGGCCGTCCGTTTCGGGAAGACGGGCTATTTCTACGTGTTCACCCGCGACCTGCGCATCGTCACTGTGCCGATCAAGCCGGAGATGGAAGGTCAGCTGGTAGACGGGTTCAAGGATGCAGGAGGAAAGCTCATTTACGTCGAACTGAACCAGCTCGGCCGCGCCCCCGAGGGCGGGTTCCTGGATCTCGTCTTTGCCAAACCGGGTCAGGAGGGTGTCTATCCCAAGCTCAACTACGTGAAATGCTTCGAGCCCTGGGGGTGGAACATCGGCACCGGCGTCTACATGGATGACCTGCGGGCCCAGATCCGCACCTACACTTGGTCCATCCTGGGTGGCCTGCTGCTCCTTTCCGGCCTGCTCTTCCTGGCGGTGCGTGCCTTCGCCCAGCGCATGGTCCGGCCCCTCGGGGCGCTGGTGAGCGGGCTCCAGAACAGCGACCTAACCCAGGAGATCCGCATCGAGACCCAGGATGAGATCGGCGCGGCGGCGAGCGCCTTCAACACCTATAACGCGGGGCTGCGGGGGATGATTCTGGAGGTCTCCGGCTACGCGGCCCGAGTCGCTTCGGGCAGCACGGAGCTGGCCGCCTCGGCGGAGGAAATGGAGCGTGCCGTGGCGGACATTGCCAAGGTCAGCGAGAGCCTGAAGGTCTCCGGGGAGAAGGTGGCAGGGGCCATGGGCGAGTTATCCGAAAACGCCGAGCTGGTGGCAACCCACACCCGTGAGAGCCAGCACGAAACCCAGGAGGCTGTGAAAGACACGGCCCGCAGTGCCGAGGCGGGGGAAGGCGCCGTGCGGGGCATGGGCGAAATCCAGTCGGTGACTGGCGAGATCGTGCAAGCGGTG
>JAYREN010000259.1:0-3311 GCA_041908845.1 Holophaga sp.
TTCCATCCTCAGCACCTTCAACCGCAACTTCCCCGGCCGCAACGATGGCGTGATGGAGACCCACTCCTTCCTGGCGGGCCCCGAGGTGGTGATGGCCTACGCTTTCAGCGGGACATTTGCCGTGGATCCCATCCACGGCGTGTTGGAGGGGGGCTTCCGTTTCCAGGCACCCCAGGGGGATGAATTGCCCCCCAAGGGTTTCGCCGAGGGCGATGATGGCTACCAAGCCCCGGCGGAAAATGGTGATGGCATCACTGTGGAGGTGGCACCTGGCAGTGAGCGCCTGAGCCTGCTGGCGCCCTTCCCGAAGTGGGATGGCCAGGACTTCACGGATCTGCCCCTGCTGGTGAAGACCCAGGGCAAGACCACCACGGACCACATCAGCCCTGCGGGCAAGTGGCTGCGCTTCCGGGGCCACCTGGACCGCATCAGCGACAACATGTTCCTGGGGGCGGTGAACGCCTTCACGGGCGAGGCGGGGAAGGGCGTCAACGTGCTCACCGGCGAGGGCGGCCTGACCTTCGCGCAGATCGCCCGGCAGTACAAGGCCCAGGGCCTGAGCTGCGCGGTGGTGGGTGATGAGAACTATGGGGAAGGCAGCAGCCGGGAACACGCGGCCATGTCGCCCCGGCACTTGGGAGTGAAGGTGGTGCTGGTGCGCAGCTTCGCCCGCATTCACGAGACCAACCTGAAGAAGCAGGGCATCCTGCCCCTGGTCTTCGTCGATCCTGCGGATTGGGCCAAGGTTGAGCCGACCGATCGCATCAGTGTGGTGGGGCTGGCGGCCCTCGCCCCAGGCAAGGCTGTGGAGGTCCAGCTTCGCAAGGTGGATGGCCGGGTGGTCAGTCTTTCGGCCAAGCACAGCCTCACGGAGAAGCAGATCCAGTGGTTCCAGGCGGGCTCTGCGCTCAACGCGCTGGGAGCCGAGTGATTCAATCCAAGCCCGGTGGGGGATCCGCCGGCACGAGGAGATAGGACCATGAGCTATGCGAAACTGACCGCACCCACCCAGGGCCAGAGGATCACCATGGGCCCCGATGGCAAGCTCCGGGTGCCGGACAATCCGATCCTGCTCTTCATCGAGGGGGACGGCACGGGGCCGGATCTCTGGGCCGCCTCGGTGCGGGTCTTCGATGCCGCTGTGGCCAAGGCCTACGGCGGGAAGAAGAAGATCGAGTGGTTCGAGGTCTTCGCGGGGGAGAAGTGCAACACCGTGTACGGCCCCAATACCTGGCTGCACGATGACACCCTGGCGGCCTTTCGCGAGTACCTGGTGGGCATCAAGGGGCCGCTCACCACGCCCATCGGCGGCGGCTTCCGCTCCATCAATGTGGCCCTGCGCCAGATGCTCGACCTCTATGTCTGCCAGCGTCCGGTGAAGTGGTACCAGGGGGTGCCCTCGCCCGTGAAGAAGCCCCACCTCATCGACATGGTGATCTTTCGCGAGAACACGGAGGATATCTATTCGGGCATCGAGTGGGAAAAGGGCACGCCGGAAGTGGCCAAGGTGATCGAGTTCCTCCAGAAGGAGATGGGCGTCACCAAGATCCGCTTCCCCCAGACCTCCGGCATCGGCGTGAAGCCCATCAGTGAGGAAGGCACGTACCGGCTGGTGCGGGCGGCCATCGAGTTCGCCCTGGAACACAAGCGACGAAACCTCACCATCGTCCACAAGGGCAACATCATGAAGTTCACCGAGGGCGGCTTCCGCAAGTGGGGCTACGAGGTTGCCAGGGCCGAATTCCCGGATCAGACCGTGGCCTGGGACGACTGCGGCGGCAATGCTCCCGAGGGCAAGCTGCTGGTGAAGGACGCCATCGCGGACAACTTCCTGCAGCAGATCCTCACGCGCCCCGCCGAGTACGACGTGGTGGCCACCACGAACCTGAACGGCGACTACATCTCCGATGCCCTGGCGGCGCAGGTGGGTGGCCTGGGCATCGCGCCCGGCGCCAACATCAACTATGCGACGGGCCACGCCTGCTTCGAGGCCACCCACGGCACGGCTCCCAAATACGCGGGCCAGGACAAGGTGAACCCCGGCTCGGTGATCCTGTCCGGGGTGATGATGCTGGACTACCTGGGCTGGACCGAGGCCGCCCGCCTCATCGAACGGGGCCTTGAAAAGGCCATCGCCACCGGGACCGTGACCTACGATCTGGCCAGACTCATGCGCGAAGAGGGCCGCACCGATGTGCGGGAAGTGAAGTGCTCTGAATTCGGCTCGGAAATCATCAAGGCGATGCAGTAGTTCCTGTACCCCGCACACTGGAGGCACCCATGGGCAAGACCGCCAAGCTGGAACTCGAGGGCAAGGTTCACGAGCTCCCCGTGATTGAGGGAACAGAAGGGGAGCTGGGGATCGATGTGCGCGATCTCCGCGCCCGCACCGGGTACATCACCTACGACGAGGCCTACGGCAACACCGGCAGTTGCCAGAGCAAGATCACCTTCATCGATGGAGAAAAGGGCATCCTGCGGTATCGGGGCATTCCCATCGAGGAACTGGCCCAGGGCTCCACCTTCGTCCAGTCGGCCTACCTGCTGATCTTCGGGAAACTGCCCACGGAGGCCGAGCGCCAGCGGTTTTCGGATCTGCTGACCAAGTACCAGATGATCCACGAGGACATGAAATTCCACTTTGAGGGATTCCCTTCGGGGGCCCATCCCATGGCCATGCTCTCCGCCATGATCAATGCCGCAGGCTGCTTTATTCCCGAATTGACCGCCCGGTACGATCCCGCCGCCTTCGAGCAGCAGGCGGCCCGCCTCATCTCCCAGGTGCGCACCATCGCGGCCTACGCCTACCGCAAGTCCCTGGGCCTGCCCAGCATCTACCCCAAGCGCAAATACTGGTACACCGAAAATTTCCTGCACATGATGTTCTCGGACCCCGATGAGGACTACCACCTCAACCCTGTGGTGGTGGACGCCCTCGATCTGATCTTTCTGCTGCACGCGGACCACGAACAGAACTGCTCCACCTCCACCGTGCGCATGGTGGCCTCCAGTCGCGCCAATCTCTTTGCCAGCGCGGCGGCGGGGGTCTGCGCCCTGTGGGGACCGCTCCACGGCGGTGCCAACCAGGCGGTCATCGAGATGCTGGAGGAAATCCAGATCCAGGGCGACGACGGCAGCCGTTTCCTGGAGCGGGTGAAGCAGAAGGATGGCCATGCCAAGCTCATGGGCTTCGGTCACCGGGTGTACAAGAACTTCGATCCCCGGGCCCAGATCATCAAGAAGGCCTGCGACGACATGCTGGCCAAGATGGGGGTTCACGATCCCCTGCTCGATATCGCCAAGAAGCTGGA
>JAYREN010000260.1:0-3309 GCA_041908845.1 Holophaga sp.
CCTTCGCCTCGTCCGGCGTTTCGAGAAGTCCCTGATCGGTAATCGGAACCCCCAACGGGTCGCGGCATTCATGGCGGTTCGGACCCTACTTGGGGCACTGGAATACTTTGAGCTCATGGCGAGGGCGATCCCCGCACGCGCCGGAAAGACGGTGGCCATGGTAGCGGGTGTGGATGAGCAGTTGGCAGCCCGCGAACGCAGCTTCTCACTGGCGGCGATCTCCTATTCGAACCTCTTTCCCGAGCGGAAGATGGCCCTGTGGGCGCACACCACCCACCTGCACAAGAACACCTCGGACGGGTGGATGACTATGGGTAGCTACATCACGGCCGCGAAGGGGGCGGAAGCGTACTTCGTGGCGACCTTCACCACGGCTGGCGGCAAGGTTCGAGCAATGTCGAAGGATTCTTGGGCGAAGGCGCTGGATCCCGGCATTGATCTGTTGGCGCTTTACGGCGATCTCCCATTTTCCTCGCTGCCCGACTCCCTGGAAGCGATGGCTGAACGGTATGGGGAGGGGCGCGATCTCATCATCGACACGGCGAAGGGTTCGGGGTCGTTTGACCACAACATGTCCGTCCTTCACCTCCCGGCCATCCTGAGTCCCGAAGAGATGTTCCTGACGGTTGAACCCGCAAAGTCCTTCGATTTCGTGGTGTTCCTGGGTAGGACGGGGCCGACGGAACTGCTGCGGCGGGTTGATGGTGAAAAGGGCACTGAGTGATGCCGGATTCCCGTTTCTGTCAAACCACTACTGTCTCCCCCGTGAAGCGGGGGGCCTACCCCACTTGGTTTTCCATGGGAACGTCATGCAAACCCTGACTCGCCGAACACTGCTCAGTTCCCTGGCCGCTGGCCTTGGGGCTGCCCTGCTCGCAAAAGGCCCCAAAAAGCCAGCCGTCGGCCGCCGAATACTTTACGTGGACGGACTCTGTTTGCCAGGAGAAGATGCCGAGATGTCGGAGTTCGCGGAATGCGGGTTCCAGGCCGTGGTCTTGGATGTCTCTGCTGGCGAGATGGTGCAGCTACCGGATGGAGTCGAAGCCTACCGACGCACCTACACCGCCTGCCAACGAGGTCTCGATGCGGGCATCCAGGGCATTCAGAAAAAGATCCCCGGCGGGTTCGTAGCGCTCAAGGGTTCCGAGATCCCCGCAACCCCCAGCGATCCCAGCATTGCTTGCTTCCTTCAGTTCCAGGGCTGCGACTGGGTGGAGAACGATCTCGCTCGCATCCAGGCCTTCCACGCCAAGGGACTTCGGATCGCCCAACTCACCCATCACTATGGCAATACCCTTGCCGGTGGCTGCATGGACATCCCCCAAACAGGCCTGACTCCCCTTGGTCGGGAGGCTTTGCGGGAGATGGAACGCCTGCGCATCCTGCCGGACCTCGGTCACGCATCGAAACCGACAGGCTTGGATGTTTTAAAGGCTACAAGCCGACCAGTCATCGTCAGCCATGGGGGATGCCGCGCCTTGGTCAACAATGCGCGCTGCACCTCCGACGAGGTCATCCGGGGAGTGGGTGACCATGGCGGCGTGATGGGCATCTTCATGATGAGCTTCTGGCTCACCCAAGATCCGACACCCACGGTGGACCATTACATCGCCCAGATCCGGCATGTCATCAAAATCGCTGGGATCGACGCCATCGGCATCGCCAACGACTATGCGCCGGGCGGCGAGCCCGAGCTTCGGAGGCTGGGCAACGACAACGTCAAAGGCATGGAACTCTACATGCCCTGGTGGAAGGAGATGCGGGCTCGAGGCGTGGCCGGATTCGAGCACACACCCAACCATGTCGTGATTCCAGAGCTCAACACCCCGCGAAGGATGTTCCTTATCCACGCTGCCCTGGAACGCGCTCGGTTCAAGTCTTCTGAAATCGAAAAGATCATGGGCGGGAACTGGGTGCGCGTTTTGAAAGATGCCCTCGGGTGACATCGTGGTCGTCGAGGCCGATCCCACCTTGGACATCAGGAACCTGAAATGGATGGTATGGGAATCGAGGGCTGGGGCCGTTTTACAACCGAGGCAAATTCGTGAAGGGATTGGGCTGAAGCCACGCAAGTGAAGCTTCAAATCCGAGAATTTTGATCTTGCCATTCACCCCCTGTCACCTTACCTTCTCCTCACCGACACGACGCCAGGATCCCACACATGAGGAGACCTGGATTTCCAACGGGGACATGCTCGATAAGCGCCCTGCGGATGGCTGATCCGATACCTTTCGTCGGTGTTCACAATCTGGGTGGATTCGGCACCCCTTCTTCCATCACGGAAGTCGAGTGTTCTTCGCGGGCCTGAATTTCAGGTTCTGCGAAACCGACCTGTGAGCCCAGGCCGGCGTGGACCTTCGCCTCCGTGATGGATTCAAGGGTTTTCCATGTCCGACGAAACGTTGGTCTCCGGCCATGTCCGGGGAGATCGGTTTGCCTCCACAATCTCGGGGACGCCCCGCTGGGACCCCCTCACCCTCCATTGGCTGCATGAGGCGATGGTGCTGGCCTACGCCACCGGCGGCTCGACCGTCATGCGGGAAGAGCTGGCGGCGACCGTTGAATCCGCCGGGTTACTGACACCCCTCGGGCTCGAAGCGCCCAAAGACCCGCCGGAATGGTATTCCATGCTGGTCCATCACGCCGATTACCTCGATGAATTTGACGAGGAAAGCTGCCCTCCGGGTGAGCTTCCCTTGGATCCCTCCTTGCCTCTGGAGGCCGCGCGCCTGCTGCAGTCGCAAGCACCGATCCATGCGTGTTTCCAGGCCTTCATCGAAAGCAACGATTCGATTTTCTCGGGAGTTTTCGGATCCACCTGGCATGCGTTGCACGACTCGCCGCGCAGGAAGCTCAGGACTGCACACACCTGCGCGCTCACGGTCGAACGGGAACTCCGACGCTCCCTGGTGGGCCAATCAGAGACGGTGGCGGCCCTGAAGCGAATGGCCTTTGGTCTGGAGCTGAGACGCGGCACCCAGGGCCCGCCGGCTACGGCCTTGTTCCTCGGCCCTCCCGGGTGCGGCAAGAGTCTGGCGGCGAAACGGTTTGCCGCAGCGCTGTCCCTGGCTGCGAAGGCGACGCTGGCTGAACAGCGGCACGTGCTGGAGGTGGAAATGACGCAGCACGTGCAGTGGAACAGCACCGTGGATCTCATCGGGGATGGCGGCCGGCCGGGGACCATCACCGCCTTTGTGGCTAAGCATCCCCACGCGTTCATCTTGGTCAACGAATTTGAAAAGGCCCATCGCAAGGTGCTGGAATCCTTCCTGCCTGTTCTGGACCAGGGATTTCTTCCGCTGCAGGGA
>JAYREN010000261.1:0-3298 GCA_041908845.1 Holophaga sp.
AAGGCGGTAGCCCGGGCCGCCGGAAGGATTGTTGATGCAGCCCGGCAGGTAGAAGCTCGCAAGCTCGCCGCCGTTGGAGGAGCGGCCGACCCCCGCGCGCACGTAGCCGTGGAGTTCGAAGACGTCCTGGGCGAACATGGGCCCGCATGCCAGGGCCATGGGCAGTGCGGCCTGGAGAAGACGATTGCACTTCATGGTGGTGCCTCCTTGTGAGTGCCGCTGGGCGGCAGAGGTTGTAATGCCGTTGAGGAAAAGCCGTTCCGCAATGGAAGGCCAGGAAAAGGGAAATCAGTGGATGGCGCCAAAGAAGCCACCCCAGGGCGGAAGACGCAGGTTTCGGCCCTCCGGGGGAGCATCCCGGAGGCCGTGACCAGAAAGAGCCCGAGTGCCTGCGGGCAGTGTGAAATCCACGGGTCTGGATCCCAGATTGAACACGGCGACAATCCGCTCCCCTTCCAGGTCACGACGAAGCGCCAACACCTGCGGCTCGGATTTCAGGAATCGCAGGCTTCCCTTCAACAAGGCCCTGTGGTCCCGGCGCCAGCTCAGGAAGGATCGGTAGAAATTCAGCACCGAGGCGGTATCCCTGGATTGGGCCGCCACGGATTGGGCGAGATGCTCGGGGGCCACAGGAAGCCATGGATCCCCCGTGGAGAAGCCGCCGTGAGGTTCTTCCGAGGTCCAGGGCAGCGGTGTGCGGCAGCCGTCGCGCCCCTTGAAGTCAGGCCAGAAGGCGATGCCGTAGGGATCCGTCAGACGGTCAAAGGGAACCTCGGCTTCGGTGAGCCCCAGTTCCTCGCCCTGATAGATGCAGAAGCTGCCACGCAGGGCACCCAGCACCGCCAGGAGCACCTTCGGAAATTCGGGGCTCTCTATGCCCTGGCCCCAGCGCGTGGCCACCCGCACGCAGTCGTGGTTGGAGAAGGACCAACACCCCCACCCGCCCACGGGTTTGATGCGTTTTTCGAAGGCCTCCAGGACCTCGCGGATGCGCCCGGCGCTGAACTCGTCCGTGAGCAGGCTGAAGCCATAAGCCATGTGCAGCTTGTCCCCGTCCGCCGTGTACTTGGCCATGGTGGCCAGCGCGTCCTCGTCACCGATTTCGCCCACACTCACGGCACCGTAGGCATCCATGAGTCGCCGCAGGCGCTTCAGGAACGGCAGGTTTTCCTTCTGACTCTTGTCGTGTTGGTGGATCTGGAACCCGTAAGGATTGCCGGGACGCACGGTGGAGACATCCATGGCGCTGGCGCCTGCGGGTGGGTTGTTGCGCAGACGTTGGTCGTGGAAGTGAAAATTACAGGCGTCGAAGCGAAACCCATCCACACCCCGCTCAAGCCAGAATCGGCACTCCTCGAGCAACTGGTCCTGGACGGGCTTGTGGTGGAAGTTGAGATCGGGCTGTGAGGCCAGGAAGTTGTGTAGGTAGTACTGGCGGCGTCGGGGATCCCAGGTCCAGGCCGAACCGCCGAATACGGAGAGCCAATTGTTGGGTGGGGTGCCGTCCATCCGCGCATCGGCCCACACGTACCAATCGGCCTTGGGGTTCTCCTGATCCAGGTGACTCTCCCGGAACCAGGCATGCTGGTCAGAGGTGTGGGACAGCACCTGATCGATGAGCACCTTGAGGCCCAGGCGATGGGCTTCGACCACGAGGCGATCGAAATCCGCCAGACTGCCGAAAAGAGGATCCACTCCACGGTAGTCCGATACGTCGTACCCGAAATCCATCATGGGAGAGGTGAAGAAGGGTGATATCCAGATGGCATCCACCCCCAGCTCGGCGATGTAGGGAAGATGGGCCGTGATGCCGGGCAGATCCCCGATGCCATCACCATTGGTGTCCTGGAAGCTCCTAGGATAGATCTGGTAGATTGCGGCCCCTCGCCACCACTCGGCCGGGGCTGTTCGGTCAGAACCCTTTCGCCGTGCTGTCATGGCTGGTCATTCCTTTCCGGGGTTCCTCATTCACATATGGAGAGAGCTGAAACGCGGACTGCCCACCTAATTGAAACCGGTTGCAACCGTGAACCCAAAAACAGCCAAAACCGATGCGACAGGAGCGCAAAGGAGGACTTGCATCTGAGAAATGAAACCGGTTGCATTGAGCCTGGAAATAGTTGTCCAAGGTCGGGAACCTTGTCAATCTGATTTTTTTTATGCCGTTTTTTTATTGTTTTACATCAATCAAATAAAGCAATTTTCACAAATGCAACCGATTACAGAAACGTCGGATTGACACGGACGGAGCGGGAAGGCTAATGATGGGAGGATTCTGCTGCCCCCGGGAGCCGTTCTCTTTTTGCACATCCAGATCATTTGCACTCCCGGCCACATAGGGACTCAACTCCCACGGCAATCTCAGTCACCCCGACCAAACAGAAAGCGCGCCTCATGAAGATCACCATCGGTGAAATTGCCCGTCAGGCCGCCGTCTCCAAGGGAACCGTTAGCCGAGTCATCAACGGCAAGTCCACAGTCGCAGCCAAGACCCGCCAGAACGTATTGGAGGTCATGAAGCGCCTCGACTATGTTCCCGATCCCGTGGCCCGGGAGCTGTCCATGCGCAGCAAGCACACCCTGGGCATCTGGGTGGGCGCCGGGGAAAACCGCCTTTCCCCCTATTTCAACCTGATCTGGCGCGCGCTACTCCACGAGATGCAGGTGCGCGCCACGCAGTTCATCGAACTCCCCCTGGACATCACCCATGTGCGCCGACGCTTCGACGCCGTACTGATGTTCCACTGCGCCAACATCGACAATCGCCTGGTCGCCCTGGCCGCCCGCCACGTGCCCGCAGTCCTGATCGGCCACTACCCAGGCATCTCCTGCGTGGCCCCAGACGACCTGGGTGGTGGGCACTTGGCCGCAGAACGCATGCTGGCCCTGGGCCACCGTCGTCTGCTCCATCTGAGCCTTATGGACGATCTCCAGTGGGCCAAGGAGCGGGCCAATGGTTTCGAAGCTGGACTGGCCGCCTCCGGGCTGAAGAACCTCGAATCCGCGACGGTCAAGGGCGAGGGCTCCGTGCTGGGTGGCTATCGCCTAATGCGCGATGCCTGGCAGCGGGGCCATCGACCCACCGGGGTATTCTGCGCCACTGACGAAATGGCCATCGGCGCCCTGGGGGCCCTAGAGGATCTGGGGGTGGTCGTCCCCAGAGAGGTCTCGGTGCTAGGCTTCGATGGCCTGACCGAGCTTCGCCCTGGCCTCGCCTCCGTGGCCCAGGATATTCCGGCCATTGCCCACATGGCGGTTTCTCTGGCCCTGGCCGCCATCGAGAAGAATTCCATCCGCC
>JAYREN010000262.1:0-3293 GCA_041908845.1 Holophaga sp.
CTTCACGCCGGCGGCGATGGCCTCTTGCACCACGGCCTCGGTCACCTTGGGCGGCGTGATGACCGAGATGGCGCGGACCCCTTTGGGCAGGGCTGCCAGGGTGGGATAGGCCTTGAGGCCTTCGATCTCTTCGGCCCGGGGGTTGATGGGGAAGACCTCCCTGCCGTGCTGCTGATAGCAGCGCAGTACCTTGTTGCCGTACTTTTCGCGATTGCTGCTGGCCCCCATCACCGCATAGGGACCGGATTCAAGAAAGGCGCGGATTCGGGCTTCGACGGGTGCAGCCATGAGCGCTCCTGGGGAAAGGGACAGGATAACCCTGTCGGGTACGGGATTCCGTGCGCTGCGGTTTTCCGGGATGATGAAGCACGGTGATCCCTGTGCGAACCCTTCTGAGATTCCTGTTTTCGGCGATCGGCCTCCTGGTGGCCACGATGCTCGTGGGTGGGCTCCATCGCGGCACCTTCGCGGAGCTGCTGGCGGTGGCGGTGATCCTGGGGGCGCTGAACGCGACCCTGGGCATGGTCCTGAAATTCATCGCCTTCATTCCCGTGGCCTGCTCGCTGGGCTGCTTCAGCCTCGTCATCAACGGCCTGGTCTTCTGGCTAGCGGGGGCGCTCTCGACGAGGCTCGGTCTCGGCTTCCGGGTGGACGGCTTCTGGGCCGGGTTCTTCGGCGCCCTGGTGACGAGCCTCGTGGCGTGGCTGCTGGAGCGGGTCCTGCTCGGCAAGGAAGAGTCTGGGCGACCCTCGCCACCGCGCTCCGTGAAGATCGTCAACTAGCGCCAACGACTCAGGCGCCAGGCCTCACGCTGGCTGGGATTCAGGAAGGTCCAGGCCACGAGGCGGCTCTGCTTCTGTCCCTGGGCCATCTCGATGATCCGGGTTGCCGCGACTCCAGCCCGTTTTAGGGCAGCGCGGATGCCCGGCAGATTGGAGGACTTTGAGACCAAGGTGGTGAACCACAGGCACTGAGTGGGAAGGGTGGTGCTCTCCTCGATCATTCGGGCCACGAAGGTCCCTTCGCCGCCTTCGCACCAGAGCTCGCGTCCCTGGCCCCCGAAGTTCATTACAGGCTTTA
This sequence comes from Holophaga sp., assembly GCA_041908845.1. GTDB lineage: Bacteria > Acidobacteriota > Holophagae > Holophagales > Holophagaceae > JAYREN01. The sequence continues at coordinate 1,081 of JAYREN010000262.1, forward strand.
GACCTCCGGCGGCGCGGCCCAAATTGCGCCACTTGCGCTCGGTGCCTTCCCGGGCCTCCCGCAGGGAGCCGTGAAAGGGCGGGTTGCAGAGGCACAGGTCGACGCATTCGCCCGCCTTCAGGATGCCGCCGAAGATGCGAGCGGGGTCGCGCTGCAGCCTCAGTTCAATGGCCTTGCCCAGGTCTGGATTCGCGTCGAGAACCCGCTGGGCCGAGGCCAGCGCCTTGGGGTCGATGTCCGAACCGAGGAAGCTCCAGCCGTACTCGCGGTTCCCAAGGATGGGATAGATGTTGTTGGCGCCCACGCCGATATCCAGAGCCACCACAGAAGAACCCCGGGGGATGGACCCGGCGTTGTCCGTGGCCAGGAGATCCGCCAGATGATGCAGATAGTCGGCCCGTCCGGGGATGGGGGGACAGAGGTAACCCGGGGGAATATCCCAGCCCTGGATGCCGTAGAAATGGGCCAGCAGCGCCCGGTTCAGCGTTTTCACCGCCGCAGGATCGCCAAAGTCGATGGAGGCGTCGCCGTACGCATTGGGAGCCACGAAGGACGCCAGGTCCGGGCAGCTCTGGATGAGCTGCGGGAAGTCGTAGCGTTCCCGGTGGCGATTGCGGGGGTGCAGGCCGGGCTTGGTCTCGGCGGACTTACCGGGGGGCGGCTTGGGTGCTCTCGCGGCGGCATTGCGGGCCATGGTTCTCCGGGCAGACAGCCTAAGAGGATAACGACAGCGGGCCGCCCCCAATGCGGAAACCGGCGCGAGTGCGCCGGTCCGTTTGAGTCCTTGACTGCCCTCGCGTCGTTTCAGCTTTCCGAAAAATCAGTTCCCGAGGGTCAGCGCCCGGGGCTTGGTCATGGCCTCGGGGCTCAGCAGTTCCTCGAGCTGAGCCTCGGTGAGCCAGCCCTTGGTTCGGATGATCTCGCGCACGGGCACGCCGGTTTCCAGGGCGATCTTGGCGACCTCCGTGGCCCGCTTGTAGCCCAGGGTGGGCATGACGGCGGTCACGATGCCGATGGAGTGTTCCACCAGATCGCGGCAGCGGTCCTCGTTGGCGGTGATGCCCACGATGCACTTGGTGGTCAGCACGTTCACGGCGGAGCTGAGCATCTGCATGGACTGGAAGAGATTGAAGGCCAGGATGGGCTCCATGACGTTGAGCTGGAGCTGACCGGCCTCGGCGGCGAGGGTGAGGGTGAGATCGTTGCCGATGACATGGAAGGCCACCTGGTTGACCACCTCGGGCACCACGGGATTCACCTTGCCGGGCATGATGCTCGAACCGGGCTGCATGGGGGGCAGGTTGATCTCCTGGAAGCCGCAGCGGGGGCCGCTGGAGAGCAGGCGCAGATCGTTGCACATCTTGGAGAGCTTCACTGCGGCACGCTTAACGACGCCGCTGAACATCACGAAGGCGCCGGTATCCGGGGTGGCCTCGATGAGGTTGCCCGCCAGCTGGACTTCCAGGCCCGTAATGGCGCGGAGTTCTTCCACCACGGCCTGGGGGTAGCGCGGGTCGGCGCAGATGCCCGTGCCGATGGCGGTGCCGCCCATGTTCACTTCCAGGAAGAGACGTGCCGTTTCCCGCAGGCGGTCGATGTCCTCGCCGGTGGTGACGGCGAAGGCCTCGAACTCCTGGCCCAGGGTCATGGGCACCGCATCCTGCAGCTGAGTGCGGCCCATCTTGATCACTTCGCTGAATTCCACGCCCTTGGCGTGCAGTGCAGCCTTCAGTCTTTCCAGCGCGCCCAGCAGTCCCTGCAGCATGAAAACCGTGGCAAGGCGCACGGCGGTGGGATACACATCGTTGGTGCTCTGGCCGAGGTTCACGTGATCGTTGGGATGGCAAGCCGCGTACTCGCCTCGCTTGCGGCCCAGGATTTCCAGGGCGCGATTGCTGATTACCTCGTTGGCATTCATGTTGGTGGAGGTCCCCGCGCCGCCCTGCACCATGTCCACCAGGAAGTGGCCGTGCCAGTGGCCGTCGATGATCTCCTGGCTGGCCGTGTCGATGGCACCCGCGATGACGGGATCCAGCAGTTCCAGGCGCACATTGGTCCGCGCGGCGGCCTGCTTGACCATGGCCAGGGCTCGCACCAGGGCGGGGAAGTGGGAAAGGGGAATGCCCGTGATGGGGAAGTTCTGCATGGCGCGCAGGGTCTGCACGCCGAAGAGGGCATCGGCCGGAACGTCGGCATCCCCCAGCAGATCATGC
>JAYREN010000263.1:0-3240 GCA_041908845.1 Holophaga sp.
TCTCCTGGCTGGCCCATACTCCCAGCCCCGCCAGGGTCAGCAGCACCGCGGCCATGATGGCGGCCACCATCGCCTTCTGGGTGATGGTCATGCCCTGGAAGGCTCGCTGGAACTGGGAAGTGAGGTTGCTTTCGCCGGCCATGGGGTCCTTTCAATGGCCAGGACCTCAGGGGTGGGTCGCGCTACATCTGCATGCGCATGACTTCCCGGTAGGCATCGATCAACTTCGATCGCACGGCCATCATCATCTGGAAACTGACATCGGCCTTCTGGACCGCCAGAATCGCCGAGTGCATGTCAGTCGCTTCGCCGGTCATCAAGTTCCGTGCCTCTTGCTCCGCCGTGTGCTGGGCGGTGTTCACTTCCTGCATGGCCTGCTTCAGGAGATCCCCGAAGTTGGCACCCTCGGCGGTGAGCTCCGGCCCCTTGCCTGCAGGCTTCCCGGCCTCGCCCAGGGGCTGGAGGGAGGGGAACTGGGAGAGGTTGAGGAGAGGATCCATGGGGCCTTCGCGGGTTCAGGATGAGGTCTCGAGGGGAGGGGCGCCAGTCAGATTTCCGTCACTGGGCTATTGGACTCTAAGCAGGTCCTGGGCCGAAAGGGACATGGCCCGCACGGCGCGCACCACGGCCACATTGGCTTCGAAGGCCCGGCTGGCTTCCGTGAGATTCACCATCTCCTCGACGGGGCTCACGTTGGGGAAGCGCACCAGTCCTTCGGCATCGGCGTCCGGGTGGGTGGGGTCGAACTTGGTGATGAAGGGATCCTTGGACGTGGCGATCTGTGAGACCTGAACCCCTGTGAAGGGTTGGCCGTTGGCATTCTTGCCCATATCCAGCACCTGGAACACGGCGTCCTTCTTTTTGAATGGGCCCCCATCGGCGGTGCGTGTGGTTTCGGCGTTGGCGATGTTGGCCGCGATGAGCTGCACCCGAAGGCGCTGGGCGGCCATGCCCGAGGCGGCGATGTCGTTGATGCGGCTGAAGCTCATCAGTGGGCCACTCCATCACGGATCAGTTGGTAGATCTTGCGGAGTTCTTGCTGGGCGAAGCTGGCGCTGAACTGATAGGTCTGCTGGGTGCGAGCCAGGGCAGCATTTTCCCGGTCGAGGTTCACATCGTTGCCATCGTTGCGCTCCCAGTTGGGCCGCACCGGGTCCGTGGTGGGGGGTAGGCCCTGGTTGGCCTGGAGAGGGAAATGCTTGGGATGAGTCTGAGCGATAGGCATTTGATTCCCATCGAGTTTGGCAATCTCGTTTTTCAGGGCGGCGGTGAAGCTGAAGTCCTGGGTCCGATAGCCGGGCGTATCGATGTTGGCGAGATTGGCCGCGATGAGCCCCATTCGCTGGGTTGCCAGGCCCATGCTGCGGTCCATGGTCTGGATCATGGGGTTGACGGAGACGAGATCGAACATCGCAAAACCCTGCAGAAATGGCCGCGAACGGACGCGGACCCACCTGGCGATGCACACTCCGTGCCGAGGATTTTGGCCGAAGCCGTAACCGAAATGTTGCCCGCCCCGTATTCCGGAACTGGGAAGCGTTGCTAAACTGCCCATTCACACCGAGGTAAACCCATGAAGATCACAACTCGAACCCATCAGGACGTCACGATCCTCTACCCTGAAGGGAAAATAACCCTTGGCGATGGCGACCAGGAGCTTGGTGAGGCTGTCCGGACCACCCTTGAGCAGGGCGCCCGCAAGCTCATCATCAACTTCGACAAGGTCAGCTACCTGGATTCCTCAGGTGTGGGCGAACTGGTGGGCTGCTACACCTCCATCAAGAACCGGGGTGGTGAGATGAAGATCTGCGGAATGAACACCCGCATCTTCGGCCTCATCAAGATGACAAGCCTGCACTCGGTCTTTGAAGTCAAGGACACCGAGGAAGAGGCCCTGGCCGGGTTCTGAACCAGCTCATGCCCCACGCCCGCCCGGTGCTGATCGCGGCGGCGCCCCAGGTGCTCCTCTGTATTGTCGGCTCTGCAGGGCCGACGGCCTGGGCCCAAGGTGAGGCTGTACCAAACTTGCTCCGGGTGGAGTTTCGGGGTGGCAGCGGAGACGATCACCGTTTCGCCAATGCCGCCCTTGCGCTCCGTCCGGGGCAATCCGTATCGAAGGATGAACTGGCCGTCGGGGTGGCGGCGGTTCGACTGACAGACCGCTTTTTGGCTGTGCGAGGCAGCCTTCGGCCAGAATCTGCGGGGATCGTGGCGGTGATCGACCTTGAGCCTGTTCCAGGTCTCAGAGGTTGGGTGGTCGATGGAAAGCTTCCGGTTCCCATCCCCCAGGAACTCTTTCCGGGGCTTCGCAAGGGCGCCAGAGTCGGGGATCTCCGACTGGAGCATTTTCGCCAGGTCGCAGAATCCCGTCTGCGTGAGTCCGGCTATCCCAGGGCCAAGGTGCTGGCTCGGCGGGAAGCCGATCCCACCCGCATCCAGTTTTCAATCCAGCCCGGGGTCCCAGAGTTGATTCGGCGCCTGCGTCTGGAAGGCGAGGCCGGAGTCTACGGCGCCGAGCGCCTGCAGAAGCTCCTCAAGGCCGAGCCCGGCAAAACGCTGTGGACTCAGGACTACCGGCGAGAAGCCCTGGCCCGACTCCGCAAGCGCTTCGTGAGTGACAGACGCATCCAAGGTCAGGCCGAACTCACCTTCGTCGACGATGGCACGGTGGTGCTGAACGTCGATCCGGGGCCGGTGGTGCGCCTCGCCTCCGAGGGCCCGGGCCTCGGCTGGTTCAAGAGCCTCAAGGATCTGGTCCCCCTCGGACGCGCCGAGCGGTACAGCCCCGAGCTGCTGGATGCGGGCGCGCGCAGCATCGTACGGTTCCTGCGCGCCAAGGGCTATCTCGATGCCGAGGTGAGTCACCGCACGGATGTCATCCGCGGCAGTCAGGCCCGTCCCGAGGAGATCCGGGTGACGTACACGCTTTCTCCCGGCGAGCGACTCATCGCCGCGGGGGTACGTTTCGAGCGCAATCAGGAGATCGACTCGGCCGAACTGGAGCGGGTCGCGAGTCTGCCTTCCTCGTGGTTGGGGCTGTTTCCGGCACCCTGGACCACCTCACTGATCAGCGCGGTGGAGAACCGAATCAAGTCCTACTACCAGAGCCGGGGCTTTGCAGACGTAGGCCTGCGCAAGCTTCCGCTGGAAGCACGGAACGGCAAAGGCACTCTGGTCTTCCAGGTTCGTGAGGGTAGCCGCCGCTTCCTGGAGGCATTGGTACTGGAGGTTCCCTCGGAT
>JAYREN010000264.1:0-3215 GCA_041908845.1 Holophaga sp.
AAGCATCGCAACCCGTCGCCCCCACCTGCTTTGGTCGTCCCAGCGAAGGCACCGGAAGCGCCCATGTCGGATTTGGTGCCCGCCGTTGCGGAACCTGCAAAATCCCAGGTGGCCATTCCCGAGCCTGGACCGGAGACCAAGCCCGCGGAAGAGACCAAGGCGGAGCCCCAACCAGCCCCAGCCAAGCAGGTTGGCCACTCCGTGGCGGAGCGCGTGGAAGCCCTGCGTAAGGGCGATGTCGCCATGGCGGTGCGTCAGGGGGAGCGACACCTCAAGGAGTTATCCAAGTCCCAGTGGACTCTGCGGCTGGAGATCGCTTGCCAGCCAGAAACTCTGCGGCGGGCGGTGGGCCTTTTCGGGGACCCTCAGCCGGACCTGTGGGTGCTTCCCCTGGCGCTGCGCGATGGCAGGGGCTGTTTCCAGGTCTTCGTGGGCCACTATCCCAACCGGACAGCGGCAGAAAAGGCGATTCGGAAGTTGCCGGCCGCGTTCCGCTCAGAGGGCAACCGGCCCAAACCCTTCAAAATTGGGGACATAGCGGTTAAGCAATAACTCGGTTCTGTGTTGCAATCTGTCAAGGATTGCTAAAGTGTTGAGCGGTGGAGCCCTTTCGTCCCGGGGGGCTTGGGTTATCAAAGGTTTACATTTCGGAAAGATTGGGTATACTGGTCGGATAAGGTCAAACCGACCGTGATCTTTCTGGAGCGTCATGGAGTTCAATCCGCTTTCCACCCAGAACTGGAGCCGAGCCTTCAACATCTGGATCGAAGACATCCAGGTTCAGTTCCAGCCGGTGATCGAACTGGAAAGGGCGCTCATTCACGGTGGCCTGCTGAGAAGGGTCCGCAGCCTCACCCGGTTCTCGGCGGTGTTGGTCATGCTGCTCTTCACGATCCACTGCACTCGCGCTCGCATTGAGGGCCGCGCCTCGGGTTCCACTGCGCCCCGATCAATCGGTGAATCAGGCCAGGCGGGTTTTTTTGAGCTGGGCCAGGCCAGTTGGTACGGAAGCGATGAGGATGGATTCGCGGGGAAACCTACGGCCAGCGGAGAATACTTCGACCCCGAGCGGCTTACGTGCGCCCATCGGACCCTGCCTATGGGTAGCTATGTCGAAGTGGAGAACCTCGAAAACGGGAAGAAGGCTGTCTTTCGGGTGAATGATCGCGGCCCCTTCATTCGTGGCCGGATCCTGGATGTCTCGCGCCAGGGAGCCCGGGATCTTGGATTCATTGGCCGGGGGGTCGCCCGGATCCAATTGCGGGCCATCAACGCCGATGGCAGCCCTGCCGCCATCGATATTGCTGGCGATAAGGAAGATCCCTACACCGTTCAGGTTGCCTCCCTCGGGGATCCCACCAACATCGAGCGACTCAGCCGAGCCCTGGAATCCTTCGGCGACGTAAGTCTGCAGGACGTGCGCACCAAGGGAGGGCACCAGATGAAGCGCGTCCGGGTGGGTGCCTTCGTGCGCCTCGAAGATGCCCAAAGGGCCGCCGAGGAAATCGCCAAGCGCTTTGGAGATCGTGGTGTCGAGCCTTTCATCACGCGAAGACGTTAGCTCCTATCTGGTTATTCCCGGCGGTGGCCGGGGGCTTCGGATGGGCGGAGGCACGCCCAAGCAGTTTCGTGATTGGGGAGGCATGTCTCTCCTCCGCGCCACCGCCCAGGCATTCCTCGCACCCGGAATGCCTCTCCTCGCGGGCATTGCCTTCTCTGTGCCCGAGGATCGGGTGGTGGAGGTGGAGAGCTGGGCCTTCGGCGTACCCACGTGGGTGACCGTGGGTGGCGCTTCGCGTCAGGAATCAGTGGCGGCCGCCTTGGCCCTGTTGCCGGATCACCCCAACCTGCCCGTCATGATCCACGATGCGGTGAGGCCCTTTCCGCCCCAGGCTCCGATCTGGGATGCCCTCCTGACCCTCGAACACGCCGACGGCTCCCTTCTAGCAGAGGCCTCCACGGATACGCTCAAGCGGGTGGATGCAGATGGAATCGTGGTGGCCACGGAACCTAGGGACCAGATCTTCCGGGCCCAGACCCCCCAGGTGGCGCTTCTTGCCACTTGGCGGCGGGCCTTCACGTGGGCATCCCAATGCGGCTTCGCAGGCACGGATGATGTCTCCCTGTTGGAGGCAATGGGATTGCGGGTGAAGGTGATTCCCGCTCCGGCCTCGAACCTTAAACTGACGACCCCGGAGGATTGGTACCGGTACTCCCCACGAGAACCACAGTCGTAGCAGGATCGACACACAGAATTGGGTGGGTATTTTGAATTAAATCATGCAATAGGTTGCTTTGGGTTGTGGCGCAAATGTTGCTTAATAGGTTTCGAGGCCACTATGCCCCGAAGCTGCCATCCCCAGACCCTCCGAGACGCGGTCACCGTGACCGGGCGGGGGCTCCATTCCAACCGCCCCTGTACAGTCACGATTCGACCGGTGGCGCAGGCCTCGGGGCTGCGGTTCCTCCATGGGCCATCCGGGATCGAGATCCCCGCCAAGGCGGATCTGGTCGGTGATCTTAGTCTTGCCACGACACTGGTCAAGGATGGCCTGCGCTTCGGTACGGTCGAGCATCTGCTTGCAGCCCTCGCGGGTCTGGAGATTGAACACGCGGTCATCGAGGTGGATAGCGAGGAACTCCCGATCCTTGACGGAAGTGCTGCGCCCTGGGTTGAAGCCATCTCTGCTGGTGGCGTTCGCAGGGTTCCGGGGGCTCGGCGCTTCATCAAGGTCCTGAAGCCTGTGGAAGTGGTTCAGGGCGCCAAGTGGATGCGCATTTCTCCATTCGCAGGGCTCCGCATTCGCTACACCATCGACTTTGATCACCCGGCGATTGGTCGGCAGAGCCGCGAACTCAGCCTGGATCCGGAAAAATTCCGGCGGGAACTGGCCTCGGCTCGGACCTTCTGCATGGAGCAGGACATCGAATTCATGCGCTCCCGTGGGTTGGCCCTGGGTGGGAGCCTCGATAATGCCATTGTGTTTTCGGCCAAGGGGCCTCTCAACGAGACGCTTCGTTTCGAGGACGAGGCCGTGCGGCACAAGATGCTCGATCTCGTGGGTGATCTGACTTTGCTGGGTGCCCCGTTGCTTGGGCTGGTGGAGGCCCACGCCGCCGGTCACGCGCTGCACGTGGCGATGGTCAAGGCCCTGCTCTCCGAGACCGATGCCTGGGCCTGGAGCGAAGCCGGCGACATGACGCAGGCACGTCCT
>JAYREN010000265.1:0-3197 GCA_041908845.1 Holophaga sp.
GATCTTCTACGAGGAACATCGGGTCATCATCCCCTACGGTGATATTCCCAAGGCCTTCGTGAATGCCATCATCGCCACCGAGGATGCCGATTTCTGGAGCCATGGGGGTGTGTCTTCCCGGGGGGTCGTGAGGGCGGGGTGGCATTTCGTCAGCAGTTTCGGGCGGCGGCGCGAGGGCGCCTCCACCCTCACCATGCAGCTGGTCCGCACCGTCACGGCCAAGCGCCAGAAGCGCCTGGACCGGAAACTGAAGGAGGTCATCCTGGCCCGCAAGCTGGAGAAGGCCTACACCAAGAAACAGATCCTGGAGCAGTACACCAACGAGGTGAATTTCGGCGGCGGGCGCTACGGCATCGAGGCCGCGGCCCAGTTCTACTTTGGAAAGAGCGCCCCTCAGCTCAACGTAGAAGAATGCGCGATGCTGGCGGGGATGGTGCAGGCGCCCGAATACTACCAGCGCTGTATCTTCAGTAGGGAACAGAAGACCCGGGGAGTCGTGCAGAACCGCCGGAACATCGTGCTGCGCCGGATGGTGGACGAAAACTACCTCAAGGAAGCCGATGCCCGCGTGTTGATGGATCGCCCCATTCGTCTGGCCCGGGAGAACGCCCAGGTGGAAGACATCGCTTCGTATGCGGTGGAAGAAGTTCGCAAGCACCTCTATGAAAAATACGGCCGGGAAACGGTGCTCAACGGGGGCCTGGAGGTTCACACCACCATCGACAGTCGCTGGCAGCAGGCTGCCAACGACGCAGTGCGCAAGGGCTTGAAGGCCGTGGATCGCAAGCGTGGCTTTCGCAAGGAAGACGTCAAATTTGTGGATGACCCGGAAAAGGCCACACTGCCGGGTTGGGGTCGATTCTTCGAGAATGGGGACGAGGTGCGCGGCATCATCCTGGGCTGGCAAGGGGGCGTCGCCCAGGTCCGGATCGCCAAGGTCACCCTGGAGGTGCCCGCCAGTGCCTTCGCCTGGGCGGGCAAGGACATCCAGAAGCTGCTGCCCAAAGGTTCCTCACCGCTCTTCGTGATCAGGGAGGCGGGAGAGGACGGTGTGCCAAGAAAGGTGGAGCTGGATCAGGAGCCCGACGTGGAAGGCGCGCTGCTGGCCGCAGATCCGGCTACCGGCGAGATTCGCGCCATGGTTGGGGGGTACGATTACAAGAAGAGCCGATTCAACCGTACCTTCCAGGCCGAGCGTCAGGTGGGCTCCACCATGAAGGCCTTCGTGTACGGCTGTGCCTTCACCCAGGGCAAGACCCCCGCCACGATGGTTCAGGATATTCCCACGCGGTTCACCTTCGGCAAGGATGTCTACGAGCCCAAGAACTATGAGCGTGACTTCTGGGGCCCCATTCCCATCTGGGAGGCCTTGCGGGATTCCCGCAACGTGCCGGCGGTCCGCACTCTCGAGGATGTGGGGATCGAGAATGTCATCCAGTTCGCCCGCAACTGCGGCGTGGGCGGCCGGATCCAGCCCTACCCGAGCATGGCCCTGGGTTCCTCGGACTTGACCCTGAAGGACATGGTCCGGGGCTACGGCACCTTCGCCAACGGGGGCAAACAGGCGCCGCCGCTGTTCCTCATCAAGAAGATCGTGGATCGGAACGGGCGCGTGCTGGAGTCCTACGGAGGCCAGACCGGCGAAGAAGTCGTCGACCCCATGAGCAACTACCAGCTCGTCCAGTGTCTCCAGGGCGTGGCCCAGCGCGGCACGGGCGCACGCGCGGGCGCGGAACTGGACTGGCCCACGGCGGGTAAGACTGGCACTACGGACGATCACACGGATGCCTGGTACGTCGGCTTCTCCACGCGCATCGTCTGTGGGGCTTGGGTGGGGTTGGATGCCAAGAAGACAATTAGCCGCTCGGGTGCCGATGGCGCCCGTCTGGCGTTGCCCATCTGGATCGACTTCATGAGAGTGGCTCTTCCCACGACGCCCAAAGAGGAATTCCCCGTGCCGGATGGCATGGAATGGGCCGATATCGACAGGCTCACCGGAGCCGTGGCCACCAGCGGCACGGAGCCCAAGGATATAGTGCGCCTCGCCTTCAAGCCTGGTGGAGTGCCCAAGGTGGCCAGCACGGGAGACCTGATCGAGCAGGTCAAGGCGGCCCGGGACAAGGCCCGAGTCCAGGCATACGAGGACAGGGCCTGGGGCTCGATGCCCGCCACGCCCCTGCCCCCTGATAATCCCGAGGATGGGAAGAACACCGAGGATCCCAACGCCGAATAATAAACGAGGCGCCCGGAGGCGCCTCGTTTCAGAATCAGACCTTGCGTTTCTTGAATGGCTCCCCGCGCTTTTCAAAGGCGGGCTTGGCTGCCTTGGTGAAGGGCTTTCGAGGCGCGAAGGGCTTGTCATCGGTCTTGCGGGGACCGGCCGAGCCTTGGTACGGGCGCTTGGGGCGCTCATCCCGGGGGGCGTCGGTGCGCGGAGCGAAGGAGCTCTCGGAGAACTTGGGCCGGGTGGGCTTCTCGGTCTTGTAGGCCGTCTTCGGGGGATCGGGGATGAAGAAGCCCGTGTGAGTTTCCTGCTGAACAAGAGAGAGCAGGGCGGCGACCAGTTCTTCGGCGCCCCGCGTAGCCAGGAGCTTCTTCGCCAGTTCGAGGTGAGTGGGGGCCTCCAGATCCACGAGTTTGTCGCAGAGGTGCTGGACGCGCCCCAGGCGGATTTCATCCTGGGTGGGCGCGGCGCGCCAATCCAGCTTCAGTCCGCCCCGACGGCCCCAGGCCAGCAGGATTCGGGATTCCTTGAAGCCCACCAGGGCCAGTGAGGTGCCCTTCTGGCCTGCGCGGCCGGTGCGGCCCGAGCGGTGGATGTAGTTCTCCATTTGCGTGGGAATGCCCATGTGGATCACCAGGGGCAGGCCTTCCACATCCAGGCCACGCGCGGCGACATCCGTGGCCACAAGGTAGCGCAGCTTGCCTTCCTTGAAGCTGCCCAGGATCCGGTTGCGGGTGCCCTGGGCCAGATCGCCGTGGAGATGTTCCGCCGACAGCCCCGCTTCGCGGAGTTCCTCGGCCACGTCTTCGGCCTCCTGCTTGCGCTTGGTGAAGATGAGGGCGCCGCTGGGTTCGTCCTTCAGCAGGAAGTTGACCAGGGCCTTGGTGTGGAGCTGCTCCGCGATGAGGCAGGCCGTGTGGGCGATATCCGCGTGCTGGGTGGAACCGCCGGAACCGCTCAGCTCGACCCGGTG
>JAYREN010000266.1:0-3067 GCA_041908845.1 Holophaga sp.
GTACACCGACCTTCACCAGGCCGGGTTCGCCCATTCCATCGAGACCTGGCACCGAGGTGAGCTGGTGGGGGGGCTCTACGGGCTCTCTCTGGGCGCCGCCTTTTTCGGCGAGAGCATGTTCAGCGCGCGGGACTACGCCAGTCGCGCCGCCTTCGCCGTGCTCTGCCGACTCGCCCAACACTGGGGTTTCCACTTCATCGATGGGCAGCTCCCCAATGCCAACCTGATGCAGTTGGGCGCGGTGACCGTTTCTCGGGAGGACTACCTGATGCGCCTCGCCGCGGCCCTGCGTCAGCCGGGGCGCGTGGGGCCGTGGACTTCCCCACTCCGGTCGTCCTAGTCGAACCTTCCCGCGATCCGGTCGCCGCAGTCAGGGCAGTAACCTTTGCGTATTCGGTTGCGGAGCACCTGGAAGTATTCGCGCTTGATCAGTTTTTCACCGCATCGGGGGCAGACCGTGATGCCGCCTTCCTCATCCTGGATATTGCCGGTGTAGACGAAGGCCAGGCCCCGCTCCAGGGCGAGGGACCGGGCGCGCTGCAGGGTGGCGGTGGGGGTGCGGGGCCGGCCCCGCAGGTGGGGGGCGGGATGGAAGGCGGTGAAGTGCAGGGGGATCTCGGGGCCGAGGTGGTGGCCGATCCAATCCAGGAGGGCTGCGATTTCGCGCTCGTCATCGTTCTCGCCGGGGATGAGCAGGGTCGTGATCTCGAGCCAGGTGCGCGTGTCCTTCGCCAGGTATTCCAGGGTCTCCAGCACCGGCTGCAGGCGGCCCCGGCAGCGCTTCCGGTAGAAGGCCTCGGAAAAGCTCTTGAGGTCGACATTGGCGGCGTCCATGGTCTCGAAGAAGTCCGTGCGGGCCGCTCCCTCGATATAGCCCGAGGTGACCGCCACGGTAAGGAGCCCCGCCTCTTGGCAGGCCGCCGCCACCTCCAGACACCATTCGGCGGAAACGATGGGCTCGTTGTAGGTGAAGGCCACGCTGGCGCAGCCCTGTGCTTGGGCCAGACGGACCAGGTCCTCCGGCCGGGTGGTGGTGAGCTCCAGGTCTCTGAAATCCTGACTCAGGCTCGCGTTCTGGCAGAAATCGCAGGCCAGGGTGCAGCCCCGCATGCCGAAGGAGAGCACCCGGCTGCCCGGCAGGAAATGGTAGAGGGGCTTCTTCTCGATGGGATCCACGCAGAGTCCGCGGGTGCCGCCGAAGACCGAGGTCTTCAAGGCACCGCCCTCCACTTGGCGTACCCCACAGAAGCCCGTCTGCCCCTCGGCCAGTCGGCAGCCATGAGGGCAGAGCTCACATATCACCTTGGCGGACCCGTCCCGCTTCCACCAGCGGGCCTCGTATAGGTTCACGGCGTAGGTTCCTTCAGCACGGCAATGAGGTAGCCCACGCCGAAGGGACCCTCGTAGGACAGCATTCGCGGGGCCACTGCTTCCCCTTCAAGCGCACCCACCGCGCACTGGAGGGAATCCAGCACATCCTCCGCCGCCGCCTGGCGCAGGTCGGCTGGGATGGCGTCCAGGGCCGCCAAGTCCCCCCGCTGCACCGTCTCGACCACGGCCTGATCGAAGGCCTGGGCGCGGGGATGGAAGCCCGAGGGCGCCCCGGGTTTCAGGGCATGGCTCATGTCGCCGGAGGCCACCAGGGCCCAGGGGCGCTCCAGGCGGCCCATTGCCTCTCGCAGGGTGCGGCCGAAGGTGTGGTTGGCCTCGGCGCTGGAATGCCAGGGAAACCCGAAGACGACCACGCGTCCCTTGAACCCGGCTTCCCGGAGGAACCACAGGGGCACCAGGGCGCCATGATCCAGTCCCTGCACGGTGGTGGGCGCGATCTCCAGCCCGGTCCGCTGGGCGGCCCGGGTGACGGCGGCGCCCGCTGCGGCATCGGCGGGAAGTCGGCACTCGAGCTCGGGTCTCCCGAAGGCGCCGAAATCCCCCTGGACGCTCGGGGAAGTCACCACGCCAAAGGCAGTGGGGTGGCGGGGCAGGTGGGGACTCAGAACCACCAGGGTCTCGGCACCGCAATCCGCGGCGACCCGGGCCGCCTGGCCCATGGCCTCGGTGCTGGCGTGGCACTCCGCCCCCCGGGTGCCGCCGATGGCGGGAATCACGATGGGGGCGTGGCACATGAGCACCGCCGCCCGGGGAGCGCCTGAATCCGCCATTGGGGGCGTCCGGGATCCTAGAGTTTCACCAGCTCCACCCGGCGGTTCTTGGCCCGGCCCGCCTCGGTGCGGTTGTCGGCCACGGGTTTGTCCTGGCCGAAGCCCTTGGCCTGAAGACGACTCGCCTCGATGCCCACGGCCACCAGCGCGGCCTTCACGGCCTTGGCGCGGTCATCGGAGAGCCTGCGGTTGCCCTCGGGGGTTCCCGAAGCGTCGGTGTGGCCTTCCACGCTCACCTTCAGCTTGGGATTGGCCTTCAGCAGGGCGGCGATCTCCGCCACCTGGCCCTGGCTGTCCGCCATGATGGTGGCCTTGTTGGTGTCGAAGTGGATGTCCAGGGCGATGAAACCGTCCTTGTTCAGCGCGTCCAGCATGGCGTTGGAGCTGATCTTCTGCTCCATGGCGCCCTTTTCGATGATGGTGAGGTTGTAGGACATCGAATAGGGATGGAGGTCCACCCAGTACTCCGCGCCATCCTTCTTGAGGCGAAGGGTGGTCTGGAAGCCGCTGTTCTGCTTCTCCCACAGCACCTCGCCGCCCACCGCCTTGATGGCGTTCTGGTGGTTGCGGATGATCTCCATGCCCGAGGGCATCTTGGCGCCCTTCTTGATCTGGTACTGCACCTCGGTCTTTCGGCCCTCCTGCTTCTGGCGCTCCAGCTTCTTGCCCGCCTCCACGAAGAATTCGGCGCGATCGAAGTCCACGGTCTTGTAGCCGCTGATAAAGAAACCCGGCATCCGCGTGAAGAGTGGATGATCCTTGCTGCCGGGGCGATCCACCTGGGCCGCGAGGGGTGCGGCCACCAGGCCGGAGAGGATCAAGAGCGATGCGGGAATGAAGGCGCGCATGGGAACTCCTTGGGGTGGGGGATGGGCGTAACCATACGCCGATCGATAGATCTTGCG
>JAYREN010000267.1:0-3007 GCA_041908845.1 Holophaga sp.
CGAGCCTGGAAGTTTTGGAGGCCCTCCCGGGGCGCAGCGCCCTGGGCCGGCTTTTCCTTGGCCGAGCCGTGCGCGGCGGTAGCGTCACCCTGGTGGGGAGCGAGCATTTCAGCCTGCTCGCCGAAACGATTAGTCAGGTTCGCCACGAGAACTGGGCGCGCTCGGTGCTGGTGGATGGCGCGGTGAACCGCATCACCCAGGTGAGCGCCCTCGGGGAGGTGAGCTTCGCCTTCACCGTACGCATCGATCGGGGCAATCTGGCGCGGGCCAGCCAACGTATTCGGAACCTGAGTCACCTGGCGGCTCTCCCGCATGAACCGATTCCCCTAGAAGGGAGCCTCCGCGTCGAGGGGCCCCTCACCCATTCGTTTCTCGAATCCATACCGAAAGGCACGGCCAGGCTGTCGCTCGAGGACTTCACCAAGGTCTTTCTCGAGCCCGCGGAGCTCTCCCGGCTGCTTTCCTGTTTTGAGGTTTCCGTGCGCCGCGCCTTCCCCCTTCTCTGCATCGCTGTGACGCTCCGGGATGTGAGCCGGGCGGAATTCCAGGCTATGGCCGGCGACGATCTGATGGATTCCATCCTCTTCAACCCGTACGAAGTGGCCTGCTGATGCGGGACTTCATCGCCTACGCCCAGTTCATCCCGTTCTGGGAGCGCCTCCAGCCCGAGACGCCCTTCGGCCGGGCGGTGAAGGAGGCGATGGAGATCCATCGGGATCCCGAGGCGCTCGAGCGCATCTGGGATGAAACCGAGGTAGCCTTGGCGCTGCTCACCCGCCTGGAGGATGACCGGGTCGGCCTCAGCCGCATCCTGCACCATCTCAAGCGCCTGCCGCGGTTCTGCGAGGAGTCCCGGGAGATCTACGACGAGGTCGAGATCTTCCAGTTCAAGAAATTCCTCCACAACTTCAAGCATCTGCGGATGCTTCTGGGGCCGGAGGTATGCCAGAGCTTCCGGCTTGAATATGCTTCCGAAGCCCTGGAGGAGCGTCTGGACACCGGACGCCAGAGCGCCGAGTCCTTCTACGTCTCCGATGCCTTTTCCGAGGAACTGGCGAGGGTGCGCCGGGAGATCCGCGAGACGGAGGCCGCGCTCAAGCAGCAGCAGGAGCTCCGGTCTGCGGAGATCCAGAAGCGCTGGAAGGTGGACTTCGCATCCCGCGCCTTCCTCCTCGTACCTCGGCAGGCGCTGGGTGCCGTTGACGCTGCCAGTGATCTGCTCCTGGTGGAGCCCTACGACGAGGACAAGTATGTGATCCGTCCCCGCAGCACAGCCGAGGAGCTGCTTCTGCTGGAACGACGTGCGGCGCTCCTCGCAACGGAGCGGCAGTGCGAGATGGGAGTGCTAGAGGGGCTCTCCGTCTGCCTGCGCGAAGAACTGAACCGCTTTCTTCAGTATCGCGAGGCGATCACGCGTTTCGATCTGGCCTTCGCCCGGGCCAGACTGGCCCTGGAGTATCGTCTGGTCCGCCCCACTCTCCATTCGGGGCCCGTCGCGGTGGATGGGGGACGCTTCATCCCCTGCGAGGAAGGCTGTCGGGCCCTCGGCACCGACTATGTGGCCCTGGACGGCCGGTTCGACACATCGGCCACGGTGATCTTCGGCTCCAACATGGGCGGGAAGACGGTGGTCCTGAAGACTCTCGCCTTCCTTCAGCTCTGCGTGCAGACCGGGCTCTTCGTGCCGGCGGCGAGCCTCTCGACCCGGCTCTTCCATCATTTCCACTACCTGGGCGAGGGCCATGCCCAGACCGTGGCCCAGGGCCTCTCCGGCTTCGGCTTCGAGATCCGCCAACTGGTGGAGGCCTCGGCGGATTTCCAGGCGCCCACCCTGGTGCTCTTCGATGAATTCGCCCGCACCACCAGCTCCCTGGAGGCCGAAGCCATCCTGTCGGCGGTGCTCGAGTCCTTGGTGGCCGCACCCGAGGTGATGGCCCTCTTCAGCACGCATTTCCGCGGCGTGCGGCGCCTCTCCGGGGTTCGCTACCTGCGCATGAAGGGGTTGAATCGCCAGGGACTGGACCTGGATCTGGCCTCGGGCAAGGCGCTGAATGAACGCATCCGGCTCATCGACCAGCGGATGGAGTTCCATCTCGTGGCGGACGAGGGCGGGGCGGATGTCTCGGACGCCATCGCCGTGGCGGGCCTGCTGGGGCTGGATACAGCCGTGACGCGCCGCGCCGCCGAGTTTTTCAAGAACGCACAATGAGCCTCACAGGAGCGGGTATGGACAAGAAACTAGGGTTATCGGAAGCGCGGATCGCCCAGGCGCGGGAACTGGCCGCTCGGATCGTCGCGCCGGTCGGTGAGTTCGTGGATGCCCACACCACGGTGACCGTGGAGCGCGCGACCTTGCGGCTGGCGGGTGCGGATCTTGCCGACGCAGATGGCGTGCCCGTTCCCAATCTCGTGGTGGATCAGCTCAAGGACCGGCTGGAGGATGGCGCGCTCCTGCCCTACGTCAACGCCCTCGTGAAGACCGGCGAGAGTGTGGATGGCCTCAACCGTCGTATTGCCGAGGGCTTCCGGGTGGCGGATCTGCCCCTGGGGGATCGCGGTGAGATCGCCGTCCGGGCCGAGGAACTCGTGCGGACCTTTGGCGAGCGCGTGAAGCAGAACCGGAGCCATCGCGAGGCCAAGCTGCAGCAGTATGCCGGCCGCAACCATTCGCCGATGCTCTACCTCATCGTGGCTACGGGCAACATCCACGAGGATGTGAAGCAGGCCCAGGCCGCCGCCGAGCAGGGCGCCGATGTGGTGGCGGTGATCCGCACCACGGCTCAGAGCCTCCTGGACTACGTGCCTTACGGGGCCACCACGGAAGGCTTCGGCGGCACCTACGCCACCCAGGAGAATTTCCGCATCATGCGCGCGGCCCTGGACGAGGCCGTGGAGAAGCACGGTCGCTACATCCGGCTCACCAACTACGCATCGGGTCTCTGCATGCCCGAGATCGCGGCCATGGGTGCCCTCGAGCGCCTGGACATGATGCTCAACGACTCGATGT
>JAYREN010000268.1:0-2941 GCA_041908845.1 Holophaga sp.
GGGCCTCCCTTCCGGTGGGAAGCTCTCACCCCTCCCGCCACCCCGGTGGCCCACCCCTTCTGGACGCTGCATCCCCTCGAAGGAGGACGGGTTTTCCTGGGCGCCCAGGGCAGGCTGTTCGAGTGTCTTGGCTCCACCTTCACCCCCGTGGAAGGCACCCTGCCTCAGGTGCCGGATCTCGTAGCCCAGGATGCCAATGGACGCCTGGTGGTGGGCTACTTTGCCACCCAGCGCCTTACCGTGCACGAACGCCGAGAAGGCCGCTACGAGAAGACCGACGAATGGTCCGCCATCGAGGCCGCGGATCCCACGCTCATCATGTACGCCCTCGGCTTCGACCCGTCGGGACGGCTCTGGGTCGGCACCAGCCGTGGGCTCGTGGAACTGGACCGCGCGGGCCAGCGGATTGGCTGGCATCCGGCGGGCGGTGGCATCCCCTCCGGCGATATCAACTTCAGGGCGCTCATGATCGAGCAGGATACGCTCTGGGTGGGCACTCCCAAGGGTCTGGGGCGCTTTGCCTACACTTCCTACCTCCCTTCGCAGCGCCCTCCCTTGCCGCACCTCTTGGAGGTGAAAGTTCAGGGTCACCCCCAAATAATCGACGGACTGAGCCTGCCCCGGCGAAACAACCTGCTTGAGGCCCGGTTCGTGGTGCCTTCGTACCTGAACACGTCTACGCTTCTGCTGGAATATCGGCTAAACCAGGGCCCCTGGAAGGATATGGAATCGTCGAGGATCCGCCTGGAATCCCTCAGTGCGGGAACTTACAAGCTGGAGATCCGAGGTCGCTACCGCTACGGGCTGGAGGGCCCAATCCTCCCGTTGCCCTTCGAAGTACTGCCCGGATGGTGGGAGCGCAAAGGATTTTTCGCCGCCATGGCCCTGCTGCTGGCGGTCGTCACAGCCGGCATCGTGCGCCTTGGGCAGGCCGCCCTGGTGCGCCAAAACACCCGCCTTCAGGCCGAGGTTGCCGCCCGTACCCGGGAGCTGGAACAGGCTTCCCAGGCCAAGAGCGCCTTCCTCGCCTCCATGAGCCACGAACTGAGAACCCCGCTGAACGCCATCCTGCTCTATGCCGAACTGCTCGGCGAAGGTGCCAGGGAGCGAGAAGACCTGGAAACCATCTCGGACACCGACAAGATCGCCCGTTCCGGCAAACATCTCCTGAGTCTCCTCAACGGCATCATGGACCTCTCCAAGATCGAAGCGGGCAAGATGGACATCATCCAGGAGGAAGTGGCTCCGGCACTCTTGATCCAGGAGACAGCTTCGGCGCTGGGGCCGCTCGCGGCGGCGCGCGGAAATACTCTGGAGGTGGAAATCGAGCCGGATCTTCCCTCCCTCCTCACCGATGGCACCAAGGTCCGCCAGATCCTCATCAACCTGGGGGGCAACGCATGCAAGTTCACAGAGAAGGGGACGATCACCCTGCGAGTTGGCCGCTCCGCCGAAGGCATCCGCTTTGAGGTCCAGGACACGGGCATCGGCCTCAGCCCAGAGCAGCAGAAACGAATCTTTCTACCCTACGAGCAGGCCGATCGCGGCACTCAGGCCAAGTATGGCGGGACGGGACTGGGCCTCGCCCTTTCCATCAAGCTCTCCAATCTTCTGGGGGCCTCGCTCTGGGTCAGGAGCCAGCAGGGTGTGGGCACCCGTTTCTTCCTGGATTGCCCACTGAAGGGCCGTAAGCTGCCTCAGCAGGAGCGGGACTTGGGTTCGGCAATTCCCCCGGTTCGTTCTGGGCGCAGAAGTCCACCTTGATATTCCGCAGAGGCCGAACGGATACACTGGAGCACGATGGTTCTCACCCAAGGGTGAATGGAGAGGCATGACTCAGCACTTCGTGAAAGACCACAAGGGTGGACTGCCTTCGCCAGTCGAGGGCATGAACATGGGCAGCTGGCTAAGCCATGCCCGCATGACCGAGGGCAAGCTGGAGACTTTCCTGGCGCGTACCGATCTCGATCCCATCCAGCGCACCAAGATGGAGGTTCTGCTTCACAAGGTGCGGGTGGATATCCGCGCCCAGCTGGAAAAGCTCAACGGCGCCTGAACGTTACCCGTTGCCTCACTTGCCCGTGAGACTGCCCGTGTCACCCCGACCTTCAGATACGTCCACGATGCGTTGGCCCAGCAGGGGCGCAACGGCACGAGCAAAGGCGCTGGCGGGATGGGAGTCGTTCTTCTTGTACGCGTAGGCGTCCTTCATATAGAGCGAACCCTCGGTCTCCAGTGCATAGAAATCCCAGAGATAGATGTTGTCGCCCTGTTCGTCCCAAGCGCCCTTCACCCATTCATTGAACGCCTTGGCCCGCTGCGCATTGCCAGGATTCGTGCTGGCCTCCGTGAGCACCGCTCCGGTCCACAGGATGAACTTGGTCTTGGGGAACTGGCGCATCCGCGCCTTGAGGGCCTCGTACTGCAGGCGGTAGTTGGCGAGGGTCTTGACGCTGGACGCGATATTGGGCGGATCGCAATCCGTATCGGGCCGGATGGCGCTGGAGGGGAAGCAGTGCTTGAATACGATCACATCGCTGTTCGCCGCCAGGGTTTCCAGATTGTGCAACCCGGGCGTGGCGGCATTGGCCGGGCCCGCCGGATTCACCCAGAGGTTCCAGTAGTCGTAGGCGTAGTTGCCCATGGGCTGATCGGGATACCAGCGTTCCGTGATCTGCAGGTTGGTGCCGTGGGCGCGATTGTAGGCCTTGAAGAACTTGACGACCCCGCCATCCCAGATGTCCTCACCCGTGCTGTGGTGCAGGAAGAGGATCCGCACGGGAGGAGCCGCCGAGATCGGCTCGTTCCGATCACAGGCCACGCCGAGAGTCGCCAGCGCACAGGAGAGCAACAGAGAAAGGCGCGGAAAAGGAGACATGGCGACCTCCGAAACAGGATTGTTCTACCCCTTGCCGAACACCTTCAAAACACCCACCGAGAG
>JAYREN010000269.1:0-2939 GCA_041908845.1 Holophaga sp.
GATCGAACTGACGACCTCTGCAGTGCGATTGCAGCGCTCTCCCAGCTGAGCTACAGCCCCAATGGGAATTACCAGTCTAGCGGGGCGTGGCCGGGCGTCAACGGTGCATGCTGTCGAACCCCGTGGGGCCTTGTTTTCGAGGGGAGAGGATCCGATGCTTGGGACATGCATACGTCTCGGTGTCTGACCGCATTGTTCCCGATTCTCCTGGCAGGGCACGCGCTGGTCGCCGAGCCCCCGGGTGAATCGACCTCGAGCCTCAAGCCCGAGGATGCGGCTCTGCAGCAGGTCTTGAATCGGGATTTGGCGTTTGGGCTTCCCGCGCCGGATTTCCTCAGCGGGCATTGGCAGGATTGGGTGGCCTCGGCGAAACTGCCGAAACGCACGGCCAGATCCCGGGCGATGCCGGGAGCCACGGTGGAGGTGGTGGACTGGTTTGTGGACGCCCAGAAGGAGCGGGTGCTGGAACTCAACGCCGCCTGGGCGCCCGTTCTGGCGCGCTCCTTCCAGATGGGATGGCGCAGTCCCTACACCGCCCAGATGCTCTCCGAGTTCATGGGCATGCATGGTGCCGACTTTCGCCCCCCGACCATTCCCAGCGTGTTCTACAACGGCCTCATTCCCTACTGGGTGCAGCAGGGTTGGGGATCCGCGGCAGGATCCTCCAGCATCCACCTGAACGTGAACGCAGAGCCCCGGCACATGATGCTCTATCCGGGGCGCCGCTGAAGGCTGATGTGAGCGAGGGGGAACCGTCCGTTTCCCCCTCACACTCTCCCACGCGGTGCCCGGGCAAGGTCAGGCCGCCGCGTCTGGCTACATGAGCTCGTCCATGCAGGCCCGAAGAGCTTCGGGGCCCGGCTTGACGACGCTCTGAGGCATGTGGGCCAGGGGTTCGTCCACCATGTGCACGTAGTCGTGCAGGGTGGGGCGATCGGGCTGGAGATAGAAGATGCCCGTCAGGAATTCTCCCGCCGCATGGGCCTCGTGGATGGCGCGCATGGCGCCGAAGCGATCCATCGGATCGTAGTCTTCCCGCAGGGCCCGAAGGGTCAGACGGCTGCCATCGGGGAAGGCCACTTCTTTGGCTTCTCCTGCGGGAATTTCCACGGATTCCAGCTCGTAGTAGGGCACGAAGCCCAGCTCCTGTAGGGGTATCTCCTTGTCCTTGGCCACCTTGTAGGAGCGGGTGCTACCCTCGTGGTTGTTGAAGGTGACGCAGGGGCTGATGACATCGATGAGGGCCGTGCCCTTGTGAGCGAAGGCGGCCTTCAGGATGGTGTTGAGTTGCTTGGGATTGCCGCTGAAGCCCCGGGCCACGAACCCGCAGCCCAGTTCCATGGCCAAGGTGCAGGGATCGATGGGGGTTAGCTCGTTCACGTCGCCCTTCTTGAGCACCGAACCCACATCTGCGGTGGCGGAGAACTGCCCCTTGGTGAGCCCGTAGACGCCGTTGTCCTCCAGGATGTACACCACCGGCACATTGCGGCGGATCATGTGGGTGAACTGGCCCATGCCGATGGACATGGAATCGCCGTCGCCGCTGGCGATGAGGGTGGTGAGCTGGCGGTTGGCCAGGGTCACTCCGGTGCATACGGCGGCGGCGCGGCCATGGACGGAGTTGAAGCCCCAGGCCTGGTTCAGGAAATAGGTGGGCGTCTTGCTGGAACAGCCGATGCCCGAGAGCTTGGCCACCATGTGGGGCTTCAGGCTCATCTCGAAGGCCGATTGGATGATCTGGGCGGTAATGGCATCGTGGCCGCAGCCCGCGCAGAGCGTGGACTTGGCGCCCACGTAGTCCTGCTTAGTGAGGCCGAGCTGGTTGGTGGCAACGTTGGGAGTGGGGGTCGAGGTCACGGACATGGGCAGGCTCACTTCTCGAAAGCGTTGATCTGGTCGACGAGGGTCTGGGCGTTGATGGCCGTGCTGTCGTAGTGGCGCACCTTGCGAATCTTCTGGGACAACTCGGGGAAGAATTCCCGCAGCAGGTTGGCCATTTGACCATCGCGGTTCTGGTCCACCACGTAGACCACATCCATCCGCTCCAGGAAGGCTTCCACCTCCTGGGTGAAGGGCAGGGCCCGCACCCGCAGATAATCCACGGCCTTGCCGTGGGTCTCCTGGAGAATGTCCAGGGCCTCGACCACGGCGGAATCGCTGGAGCCGTAGGCGAGGAGGCCCCGCTTGGAGTTGGCGCTGCGCAGGATGGGGGCGGGCACCGAGGCGCGGGCCGTATCGAATTTTTTTCGTAAACGGTCGATGTTGGACTTCCAGTCCTCGGGCTTCTCGGAATACAGGGCATGGACACTGTGCCCCGTGCCGCGGGTGAAGTAGGCACCCTTGCCGCCGGGTGTGCCGGGCAGCGTGCGCCAGCAGACCCCATCGCCGTCCACATCCTTGTAGCGGCCCCAGTCCTGAATGTCCTTGAGCTGAACCTCGTCGAGGACCTTGCCGCGATCAAACTTCCCCTCGGGGTAATCAAAGGGCTTGGTGGCCCAGTTCTGCATGCCGAGATCCAGATCCGTCACCACGAAGACGGGGGTTTGGTAGCGTTCCGCGAGGTCGAAGGCCTCATAGGTGAAGCGGAAGCACTCCTCCATGTTTCCTGGGTAGAGGCAAATGTGGTACGTGTCGCCGTGGCTGCATTTGGCGCACATCTCGATATCGCCCTGGCTGGTGCGGGTGGGCAGTCCCGTGGAGGGCCCCATGCGGGTCACATCCACGAATACGCACGGCGTCTCCGCAAAGTAGGCCAAGCCAATGAACTCGGACATCAGAGAGATGCCAGGGCCCGATGTGGCGGTCATGGAACGGGCGCCCGCCCAGCCGGCCCCGATGATCACGCCGGCGCTGGCAAGTTCGTCCTCCATCTGCACGATGGCGACATTGGACTTGCCGGTGGCGGGATCGATTCGGTATTCCTTCGCGTATTCCGCGAG
>JAYREN010000270.1:0-2908 GCA_041908845.1 Holophaga sp.
CTACCTGATGAAGGCTGGCTCCGAGAGGATCGTCATTGTGGCCAACCTGACAGACCGTGTTCAGTCCGTAGTCCTTTCCGACCTGACAGCCCACGGCATTGCCGCGGATGAATCGGTCCAGGCGATCATTGGCGACCTCAAGGGTGAACATTCGCTTCGAGGCAGCCAATTTTTCGCCAACAATCTGCCGCCCTTCGGACTACGAGTCATCTATGCTTCGGGCGGCGCCTTTCGGGCAACCCTGCACGGGGACCTCCAGTAGCTTCCCCCCTCATCGCCACATCGGGACGCATCACATGGCCAATCTTGCATTCAAGGCACTGCGCAAATCCTACGGTGAGGTTCCGATCCTGCATGGGATCGACCTGGAAATCCAGGACGGCGAGTTCATCGTCTTCGTGGGGCCTTCGGGGTGCGGCAAGTCCACCCTCCTGCGCTGCATCGCGGGCCTGGAGGAGATCACCAACGGGGAACTCTTCATCGCGGGGAAACGTGTCAATGAGGTGCCTCCCTCCAAGCGGGGCATCGCCATGGTCTTCCAGAGCTACGCCCTCTACCCCCACATGACCGTGAGCGAAAACATGGCCTTTGGCCTCAAGCTGGCGGGGCTGCCCAAGGGTCAGATCGCCTCTGCCGTGGCGAAGGCGGCCCAAATCCTTCAGATCGAACCGCTGCTGGATCGCAAACCCAAGGCCCTTTCTGGCGGTCAGCGGCAGCGGGTGGCCATCGGGCGGGCCATCGTTCGCAAGCCGGGCGTCTTCCTCTTCGACGAGCCGCTCTCCAACCTGGATGCCGCGCTGCGGGTCCAGATGCGGGTAGAGCTGGCCCGCCTCCATAACGAACTGAAGACCACCATGGTCTACGTGACCCATGATCAAGTGGAAGCCATGACCCTGGCCAACCGCATCGTGGTGATCAACCAGGGGCGGATCGAACAGGTGGGCTCTCCCCTGGAGCTCTACCATCATCCAGCCAATCTTTTCGTGGCGGGCTTCATCGGTTCACCCAAGATGAATTTCCTGCCCTGCACGCTGGTTTCGGCTGTGGAGGGCACGGCCATCGTGCGGCTCAAGGACGATACCGAAATCCCAGTGTTTGCGGATGCGCGAACCCTCAAGGAGGGCGAGCCGCTAACCCTGGGGATCCGGCCCGAACATATCCAGGCTGCCCCGGTAGGGAGCGATCATCCCGTGCACGCCAAAGTCCAGGTGGCCGAGCATCTCGGGGATATCACCTTCCTCTACGCAGTGGTAGCCGGAGCCACGGAGAACCTGACCATCAAGGCCCACCCTGACAACCCCCTTAGGACCGGGGATGACGCCGTGCTGCACTTCCCCCCTCAACGCTGCTTCCTCTTCGATCACCAGGGTCGAACGCTTTCGGCGCTCGCCGCCGGCTGATGACTTCCCGGATCCTTCTTTCCCTTTCCTCATTCGGCCCCCGAGGCCTCTCAAGGAGAAAATCATGAAGCTCTTCACACGCGTCAATAGGCTCCTCGGTACGACGGCCCTGGTGCTGGCCACGGGTTTGACCCTCTCGGCCCGGGCCGCAGAGCCCGGCAAGCTGCTGATCTGGATCAACGGCGACAAGGGCTACAACGGCCTGCAGAAGGTCGGTGACGAATTCGCCAAAAAAACCGGTGTCAAGGTCGTAGTCGAGCACCCCGAGGATGCGCCCGGCAAGTTCCAGGCGGCCGCCGAAGAGGGCAAGGGTCCCGATATCTGGATCTGGGCCCATGATCGCGTGGGCGAATGGGCGGACAGCGGCGTGATCAACGCGGTGAACCCAGGGAAGAAGATCAAGGAAGACACCGACCCTGCAGCCTGGAAGGCCTTCACCATCAAGGGCAAGGTCTGGGCCTACCCCGTGGCCATCGAGGCCGTTTCACTCATCTACAACAAGGCCCTGCTGCCCACGCCGCCCAAGACCTTCGAAGAGATCTTCGCCCTGGACAAGAAGTTGGTCGCTAAGGGCAAGAAGGCCATCCTGTGGGACTACACCAACACCTACTTCACCATGCCCATGCTGGCGGCCAACGGGGGCTACGCCTTCAAGCAGAAGGCCGATGGCACCTACGATCCAAAAGACACCGGCGTGAACAATACTGGGGCCCTCAAGGGTGCAGAACTGCTAACGCGCATGGTCAAGGAAGGCGTGATGCCCAAGGGTGCCACCTATGCAGATATGGAAGCCCAGATGGCCCAGGGCAAGCTGGCCATGATGATCAGTGGCCCCTGGGCCTGGGACAACCTGAAGAAGGCCAAGATCAACTTTGGCGTGGCCAAGATCCCTTCCGTGGGGGGCAAGGCCTCGTCTCCCTTCGTCGGCTACATGGGCGCCATGATCACCAAGGCCGCCTCCAGCGCGAACAACGTGGAGATTGCCCGGGAGTTCATCGAAAACCACATGCTGAGCGTCAAGGGACTGGAAACCATCAATGCGGATGTGGCCATCGGCGCACCGGCCAACAAGGCCGCCTTCGCCAAGATGAAGCTCGATCCCTTCATCCAGGTGTCCATGGCCAGCGCCAAGGATGGCGTGGTCATGCCCAACAACCCTCAGATGGGCCGCTTCTGGGCCGCCATGGTATCTGCCCTGAACAACATGACCGAAGGGCGCCAGAGCCCCAAGGAAGCCCTGGACGCCGCTGCCAAACGCATCCTGAAGTAGCTCCTCACCGCAGGCCCCGCAACCGCGCTGGCTGGGCGGTTGCGGGGTGGCTTGGTCTCTCCGCTCTGGAATGCACCCATGAATCTGCCTGCCATCAAGCGATACCTGAATCCCGTCCTCATGATCCTCGTGGTGCTGGCGGGGCTCTACGCCATCACCCTGGTCTATGCCACGGGTGAAACGCTCCTGGCAGGCATGATGCTCGTGACGCTGGCAGCCTTCGTCTGGATCTATACAT
>JAYREN010000271.1:0-2878 GCA_041908845.1 Holophaga sp.
CCTCGTTCATGGCAGGCCTTGAGCCGAGTGAGCGGGGGAGCCTTTCCGGTGGATGATCCCGCGGGGCTTTGCGCCTTCCTGCGCCAGCCACCCGCGGCCTTCATCGCCCTGGAAACGGAGCTCTGGCCGAACCTTCTGCGGGAACTGGAGGCTCGGGGAATTCCCCGCGTCATCGTGAACGGTCGTCTCACCGAGCGCAGCCTAGCCAAGGGCGGCCCCTGGCTGCGGCGGGCGGCCTCGCGCCTCTCCCTGGTGGCGGCCCGGGATGCCGAGAGCGCCGAACGCTTCCGCCAACTGGGCGCGCCCAGGGTGGAACTGGGCGGCAATCTGAAGGCCGATCTCCCGGTCCCCGCGCCCCTGCACGAAGGCTGGGAGCGACTCCGGGAGGCCTGGGCCCCGTTTCCGGTGCTGGTGGCGGGCAACACCGTGCCCGGAGAGGAGACCTTGATTCTGGATCTGTGGCGACGAGCCCGGGCCTACGCGCCCGACCTGCGGCTGATCCTGGCGCCGCGGCAGCCCAAGCGGTTTCCGGAGGTGGGGTCGTTGTTCTCGGCGGCGGGTCTGCGTTTCCACCGCGCCTCGGGCATCTGGCCCCAGGCGGCCACGGCCTGGAGCCAAGTGGATGTGCTGCTCCTGGACACGCTCGGCGAACTGCCTCTGGCGTACCGGGAGGGCACGGTGGCGATGGTGGGCGGCGGCTGGACCTGGCACGGGGGACACAATCCCCTGGAGCCGGTGCGCTGGGGGGTGCCTACCCTGGTGGGGCCGGGCTTCGACAATTTCCGGGATCTAGTGGAACCTCTACAGGCCGCAGGGCTCCTACGAGTGGTGGGGCCAGAGGCGCTGCCCGAAGCCCTTGAGCAATGCCTCACTGGGGCCGCTCTGCGACCGGGTTTCTCATCGGAACCGCCCGGACTTCCCGAGGCCCTGCGGGGGGCATTGGGAAAGACCTGCCACTTTCTCAAGATTTTCCTGCCTATTGGCCGATAATAAGGGTTCAAGCCCCTTGGAGTCCGGATGAAACGAGCCGTCGTTCCGCATGTGCTGGTGATCGATGATGATCACGCTGTACTCGGCATGGTCTGCGACGCGCTGGTCCATCACGGAATGGCTGTGCACCCCTTCTCTGAAGGGCGGAAGGCCATCGCGTTGCTGGAGGATCCCAAGGGGCCTCAGCTGGATCTGGTCATCTCCGATATCAACATGGACGACATGGATGGGTTCGAGGTCATCCACAAGGTGAAGTCCATCAATCCAAGCCTTCCCGTGGTCTTGATGACGGGCCAGGCCTCCCTGGATTACGCCATCCGGGCCATGCGCATGGGGGCGGCGAACCTCTTCCAGAAGCCCCTGACCCTGCGGGAGTTGGTCAACAGCGTGTTCCACCTGGTGGGTCTGCATCGGGAACTCCGCATGGCCGAGGCGGGTCTCAAGGGACTAGCCCGGGAGACCCGGTTGTTCACCTTCCGCAGCGATGAGCTCGATATTCCCAGTACGGTCATGCACCTCACAGACCGCCTAGTGCCCATGGGGTTTGCCTCGCCCACCAATGTGGACGTCATCGCCATGGCCTATCACGAGGCCCTGGTGAACGCCCTGGAACACGGCAACCTGGAGATGGATTCGAGCTTGAAGGGCGATCTCTTCAGCGTGAAGGATACCTATGCCACCCTCCTTCAGGAGCGGCGCCAGGATTCCGAGTACGCCTCGCGCACCATCGAGGTGCTGATGGAAGCCACCCCCGAGCGCTACGAGGTGGTGATTACGGACAGCGGCAAGGGATTCAACACCCGCAAGGTCTCCCGGGTCAGCGATGAGACCCTGGCCCGCCAGTGCGGGCGGGGCCTGGCCATGATCCATATGGTGATGGACGAGGTCGGCCACAACGCCAAGGGCAACCAGATCCGCATGGTGCTCAAGAAGAAGGCGGAATAGTCTTCGCGCTTCGCGTTGGCGAAAGCGTCAGCCAGGGTGGCCTTCCTCTTCACATCCTGCGGATGCTCAGACCTCTCCGAAAACGAAGAAGCCCCCTCGCGGGGGCTCCTTCTGGGGTTTGGAATGATCAGTCTTCGCGCTTCGCGTTGGCGAAAGCGTCAGCCAGAGTCGCCTTTTTGAAGGGCTCCATCTTGGCCTTGGCTTCGTCGATCTCGCCACGCTCGGCGTCCATCTCGTACTGCTTCACGGAGAGGCCGATGCGGTGCTCGGTGGGGTCGAGCTTGACGATCTTCATCGTCAGATCCTGACCCACGACGAATTCCTTCTGGATGTCCTCGACGCGCTTGCGGGCGATCTCGGAGACATGCACCAGACCCTCGATTCCATCGCCGAGGTCGACGAAGGCACCGAAATCGGTGATGCGGGCGATCTTGCCAACGATGACGGCGCCCACATGGTGCTGCTCGAAGAAGAGCTCCCAGACATTGGGCTCCATGTGCTTCACGCCGAGGCTCATGCGCTGGGCCAGGGGATCCAGGCTGAGGACCTTGGCGGTCACTTCGTCGCCCTTCTTCACGATCTCGCCGGGATGCTTGATCTTCTTGGTCCAGCTGAAGTCGGACACATGGATCAGGCCGTCGATGCCCTCTTCCAGTTCGACGAAGGCACCGAACTCCGTGATGTTGCGCACGGTGCCGGTGACGATCTGACCAGGCTGATACTTCTCGGCGATGGCCATCCAGGGGTTGGGGGTGATCTGCTTCATGCCCAGGGAGATGCGGCGGTTTTCGGTGTCCACGGCCAGGATGATGGCTTCCACCTGGTCGCCCAGGTTGACCATGCCCTTGGCGGACTTGACCTTCTTGGTCCAGGACATCTCGGAGACATGCACCAGGCCTTCGACGCCGGGCTCGAGCTCGACGAATGCGCCGTAGTCGGTGAT
>JAYREN010000272.1:0-2864 GCA_041908845.1 Holophaga sp.
CGGGGCGCGGGCTTGCGGAAACGGGGACTCCGCGCCAGCTTGCGAACATTTTCCTGGAGATCCTGTTGGATCTGCAGAATGCTGCCGGAAGCAAGGCTGGATTCCTTGGGGATGAAGTCCAGCGCCCCTAGCGCCAGGGCCTCCAGGGTGGCCTGAGCGCCCTCCTGGGTGAGGCTGGAGACCATGAGCACCGGCAGGGGGTGATCCTGCATGATCTTCTTGAGGCAGGCCAGCCCATCCATCCGGGGCATCTCGACATCCAGGGTCACGATATCGGGCTTGAGCTGGGGGATCTTCTCCAGAGCGTCCAGTCCGTCCCGTGCGGTGCCCACCACCTGGATGTCCTCGGCGGCCACGAGCATGCGCTCAAGGGCCTTCCGCATGAAGGGGCTGTCATCAACGATCAGGACGCGAATGGGATCCATGGGTGGGGGGCTCTTTCAATCCTGGAAGGCGAGTTGCACAAAGGCGACGGCGTGCTCGAGTTCGTCATCGATGCTGAAAGTGAGGCGCTCCAGATCGAAATCCGCATCCGGTTTAAAAACCTCGTGGAAGGCGTGGAGTTCCTCCAGCACCACGATCAGGGTTTCGTCCGCGGGACCGTTGGGAATGCGGGTGCGCACCAGGAGATCACAGAGGTGGAGCAGGTTGGGGAGGTAGCGACCCTTGGGCGGCGCGTGATGATCCCGAATGGCCTCCGTGAAATCTTCGGGGAAGTTCCAATTCTCGGCCACCATGGCGCCCACCTGAGCGTGGGTGATCCCCAGCAGCCGCTGTTCGGCGTCGACAATGAATTCGCCCGCCAGGAAGGCATCCACCACGGGCGCGTACTCGTCCGAGAAACTGCGATCCAGGGCGATCTTGCCGATGTCGTGCAGGAGGCCCGCCAGGAAGGCCGTCTCCTCCATGGCGCGGTTGCGCTGGAGGCGGCAGATGGCCTTGGCGGTGAGGGCCACGGCCACGGAGTGCTGCCACAGCAGGATGGAGTCGAGATGCTTTGAATCCTTGAAGGTGCGGATGATGGCCGCCGTGCGGCCCAGATTGAGCACCGCATCGAAGCCCAGGCGCATGATCGCCGCCCGGAGATCGCTCACTCGGTTGTCGCCTGAAAAGGCCACGGAATTGGCCAACCGCAACATGGCGGCCGAGAGCGGAGGATCCTTGGAGAGGATGTCCAGGATTCGGTCCACCGTGCAGCGATCGTCCCCCACCGCCTGCCCCAGGGCCACCACGGTGGTGGGAAGGGTGGGGAGGTTGCGAACGCGCTGGCGAACGAGATCCGGAGTGATCATGTCAGAAGTCCGAGATGAGTGACTTGTCCCTTTCCAGGGCTTCCAGGGCCGTGTCCTTGTGCGATTCGAGGATCGCCTCGTCGATGCCGAGAATTTCGAGGGCCTCGCGGGTCGCCTCGGCGAGGGATTCCGGCTGGCCGAGGCCGATCTTCTTGTCCAAGGCCATCTGGTTGCCCAGGGCCACGAGGGCCACGAGCTTGCGGTGATCCTCATGGGCCTGGAGGGGGTCATGGTGCCACCGGGCGGCCTGCTCGATGCTGGCGGCGATGTTCCAGGAGTGGAGCAGCGCCTCGCCCACCATGGCGTGGTCGAAGCCGAAGGTGTCCAGCTCCATCCGCAGCCCATCGAGCTGCTCGTTGTAGACACTGCGCACCAAGGCGCCATAGCGGTCTGGGAACTTGATGGCCATGACGCTCTTGCCGATGTCGTGCATGAGGGCGGCCAGGAAGACCTCTTCAGTGCGGGCGAAGCGCAGGGCCCGACCATAGGCACGGCCCGCCAGGGCACTGACCAGGGCGTGCTCCCACATCAGACGTTCCTGGAGTCCCGAAGTGCCCCGGCTGTAGAGATTCTTGGCGCTGGAGGCAATGACCACGCTCTTGATGGTGGAAAACCCCAGGGTCATGATGGCCTGGGTAAGGGTGGTGACCTCGCGCATCATGCCGAACATGGCTGAATTGGCGATCTTCAGGATCTGGGCCGTGAGTGCCTGGTCGGTGCCGATGACCTTCTGCAGCTCATCCGTGGAGGCGTCCGGGTCTGCGGCGATGCGCAGAACCTGGGCCGCCACCTGGGGCAGCGGGGGCAGGTCGCCGAGGTTAGCAATCAATTCCTGGGGTGTAATGGGCATGCAGATAATCCTCCGGGCCTTCAGCTGCGCTTGCGGTAGCCCATGGCCTTGCTGAAATGAAGCAACTCGAAACCAGTATTGAAACTATGAATGGACTCGCTGTGTCCCACCAGAAGATAGGACTTGGGGTGGAGCTGTTCGTGAAACCCTTTGAGGACCTTGGTCTTCACGGTCTCGTCGAAATAGATGAGGACATTGCGGCAGAAGATGACATCGAAGGCGCCCAGGGACTTGTACCCCGGCCAATCCACCAGGTTGAAGTGTTTGAGCGTCACGAGCTGCTTGAGCTCCGGCTTGATCTCGAAGATGTCCGGGCCCGCCTGATTGAAGTGGGCCTTCAGCTGGATCGGTGTCAGGTTGCGCAAGGTATAGGAGCCATAGGCGCCCTCCCGTGCCAGGGAGAGCACTTTTTCACTGATGTCCGTTGCGACGATCTCCGTAGTCATGCCCTTGAGCACCGTATCCCGGGCCTCCAGACAGATCATGGCCAGGGTGTAAGGTTCTTCGCCGGAAGAACAGGCCGCGCTCCAGATGCGGAACCGATTGGCGCCCCGCTCCTTGGCCAATTTCACAGCCTCGGGTAGCACCATCTTCTGGAAGGCCTCGATCTGGGGGGGATTGCGCCAGAAGCTGGTCTCGTTCGTGGTGATCTCCACGAAAAGTTGTTTGAGTTCCTCCCTGCCTTTGCCTCCTTGGAGCAGGTCCAGATAGTCCCGGTACCC
>JAYREN010000273.1:0-2862 GCA_041908845.1 Holophaga sp.
GAGCACCGCCGTCTGGATGGTCATGTGCAGCGAACCCGCGATGCGGGCGCCCTTCAGCGGCTGCTTGGCGGCGTATTCTTCGCGGATCACCATCAGCGCCGGCATCTCGGATTCGGCGATGGCGATCTCCTTGCGCCCCCAGGGGGCGAGGGACGGATCGGCGATGATGGATGTTCCTTGAGTGGCCGTACTCATGGCGGACTCCTTGGCAGGGGCGGGAGGGAAGGGGCCTGCTCACCCGATTCCAAACCCGCTGGGTTTGTCAGGTGAGCGCCGTTGGATCCAGGGCCGACCCGCGGGTCGGGTTCCGAGCCTGGGACACCCTGGATTGGGAACGGGCGTCTCGCAGCGCTCCTCGGACTGGACTTTGATGATAATCGATCCCGGGCTGCGACAGAGAGGGTTCCCGGGCAGTGCTAAATTCGAATGGAGCCATGCGAGGTTTCCATGTTCCGACCCCTATCCCTGCTTGTCCTGGCCACAGTCCTGTCCCTTGCCCCTGGGGCCCGGGCCCAGGCGGTGACAGTTGAAAAGGCACCCGTTGCCCAGGTGGCTCCGAATTTCCTTCGCGCGACGCCCCTCGAACTGATGAAACGATTGCCTCCGGTGCCTGAAGCGGGCTCCCTAACGGCCCTGGCGGATCTGGAAGCGGTGCTGCAGGTCCAGGCCTGGCGTACGCCGGAGCAGGTGGCCTGGGCCGAGGTCGTGGATAAATGGAGCGCCCTGGATTTTGCGCCGGTCCTCGGCCCCTGGTTCACCGAGGCCAACCTTCCGGCCACCGCCGCGCTGATGAAGGCCGCCACCGAGGATCTCCGCCCCGTGAGCCGCGAAATCAAGAAATTCTACGACCGTCCGCGTCCCCCGAAGGTGGATCCGAGGCTACAGCCCACCGTGCCCGTTCCCACCAGTGGCTCCTACCCAAGTGGCCATACGCTCCACATCTTTGTGGAGGCCGGGGTGCTGGCAGAGATCTACCCGGAGTGCCGGGAGGCCCTGATGGCCCGCGCCCATCGGGCGGCCTGGGGCCGCATTCTCGGCGGGGTCCAC
This sequence comes from Holophaga sp., assembly GCA_041908845.1. GTDB lineage: Bacteria > Acidobacteriota > Holophagae > Holophagales > Holophagaceae > JAYREN01. Next base: position 1,048 of record JAYREN010000273.1, read on the forward strand.
TTCCCCACGGACGTGGTGGGAGGCCGTCTGCTGGCGGCCATGATCGTGGAGGACATGAAGCAGAGCGAAGCCTTCCGGCAGGCCGTGGCCGCCTGTCGCGGAGAGGCGGAACCCTTCCTGCTGAAGAAGGCCAGCTGATCGCCATGGGGATCCGAGCCCTTTTCGCTGTGTTCCTGCTCACCGGAGCTGCGGCCTGGTCCCAGGAAGGCCCGGCGCCCTGGGAGGTTCCGACTCCGCCCGGGCACTTCCTGAGGGCGCAGGATCTCGATCTTTCGAAGCTCCTGCCGCCGCCCCCGGCGCCGGGCTCCCTCGCGGAGATGGCGGACCTAGAGGCCCTGGCCCAGACCCAGGCCTGGCGGAGCCCCGAGGCCGAGGCCTGGGCCCGAGTCGTGGACCGGGACAGCGTCTGGAAGTTCGACACCGTGCTGGGGCCGTGGTTCGCGGCGGAACGATTGCCCCGCACCGCTCGGTTCTTCTGGAAATTGACGGTGGATGTCCACGCCATCTCCGAGGCTGCGAAGGTGCTCTATGCCCGGCCCCGCCCTCCCAAGCAGGACGCTCGATTGAACCCATGCGTGCCCCTACCGCCCAATGATTCCTATCCCAGCGGCCACTCGCTCCAGGCCTTCGTGCGCGCAGGCGTGCTGGCGGAGATCTTTCCCGAGCATCGCGAGGCGCTCCTCGCCCGTGCCCACCGCGCCGCCTGGGCCCGCATCCTGGGCGGGGTTCACTATCCCACCGATGACGTGGCGGGAAGACTCCTGGCCGAGGCCATCCTGAAGCGGCTGAAGACCCAGAAGTGTTTCCGCCAAGCCGTTGCCGCCTGTCGTTTTGAATCCAGTAGTCATTTCTGAATGGAGACAGAGCCCGAACCCTTGCGCGACCAATCCCAGCCTCCGGTAGGTTCGAGAGTGACGAGGTCGTCGATGGCAGTGCCCATTCCTGCTATCCGTCCCATCGAATCAGGCAACCGCATCCTCGTGAATCGGGTGCTGGAAGTGAAGTCGTGCCCCGGACTTCAGAGATCGGTTCACCGGGGGAGTGGCGCACATCAGTGGTGCGGCCCCCGGCACAGCACCAGTTCCATCCGGCAGCGGGCGCAGTCGAAGTGGCATTCCAGCCGTGTGGCTCCGTTCTCGATGAAGAGGGGACCGGGTGGCTCCTTCAGTCGCTGCCAGGGCTCGGAGTTGGGGTGGATCTGGCACCAGCCAAGCTCGTAGCGAAGGCAGTGGCGGGTGGTCATCACCACTCGGTCCTGAAGATCGTCCTGCAGCTCCGCGGCAGGTTCCAGGGCCTTGGCGCCTGCTCGTGCGTAAAAGGTGCGGGCCGCTTTGTTGGCGATGTTCCAGGTGAAATCCAGGTCCAGGGTGGGCAGCAGGCGCAGCTGGGGGGCCTCGGATCGGCGCATTTCTCTGGGGCGGGAAGCCCGGCGGAGCGCCTCCAGGCTGGATGCGGCCTCGCGCCGCAGGGCGTTGAGGGTGCTGACGGGCACGAAGCGGGGTTCGGAAACCTCCAGGTCACCCAGCAGGAAAGGTGTGTTGCCCAGGCGGCCCAGGGCTTCCTGGATCGCCTTGGCCGCGGCTTCCGATTCCCGAGGCGCGGTGAAGTCACCTGGGATCTGAGCTTCGGTCGCGAGGCCCGATTCATCCTCCAGGCGCAGACGCGCGGTCCCCTCCGGGAAATCGAGGAGCGCTTTCACTGGGATTCGCCGCTCCACCTTGGCGCTGCGCAGGGCCTTGAGCCAGTGGAGGTCCATGTTCCGGTGCAGGCGGGTGCCGGGCCGGATGCGGGCGGGGTTCTGCACGAAGACCTGAT
>JAYREN010000274.1:0-2839 GCA_041908845.1 Holophaga sp.
CTGGGATATACCACCCGCAGCCCGGGAATGTGGGTGAAGATGCTCTCGCCTGACTGGCTGTGGTACACGGCACCTCCCATGAGGTAGCCGCCGATGGGCACCCGCACCACCATGGGCGCCTTGAAGTCGTTGTTGGAACGCCAGCGGAAGTTGGCCAGCTCATCCCGGAGCTGCTGCATGGCGGGCCAGATGTAGTCGAAGAACTGGATCTCCACCACGGGCTTGAAGCCGCGTCCCGCGAGGCCCAGGGCCCGACCGATGATGGTGGCTTCGGCCAGGGGCGTGTTGTAGACCCGATGGCTGCCGAAGGCCTTCTGCAGGCCGTGGGTGGCCTTGAACACGCCGCCCTTGCCCTTCACCTCCGAAAGAATCTCCTCGCGGGTGGCGTCGGCCACGTCCTCGCCGAACACCAGGATGCGCGGATCCCGGGCCATCTCTCCCTTCAGGGTGGCATTGATGAGATCGATCATCGTCTTCTGGGGACCCGAGGGATCCGGCGCCGCGGCTTCCGTATCAAACTCCGCGGAGGTCGGGTCGATCTCCTCGCTGTAGAGGTGGCGATAATAGCTGCCGGAATCCGGGGGCGGCGCGTTCTCGGCCCGCTCCCAGGCGAGATCGATCTCCATCTGGATTTCCGACTTGAGCTGTTCCAGGTCGTTTTCCGTGAGATCGCCCAGTTCCACGAGGCGCGCGCCGTAAGTGACCACAGGGTCGCGCTTCTGCTCCTCGGCGCGCTGGGCCGCAGTCTTGTAAAGCGCCTCGTCATCGGACAGGGAATGGCTGTAGGGTCGGATGGTTCGCGCCCGCACCAGGGCTGGACCACGCCGGGCGCGGCAGTGCTCGGCGGCGGCGGCCATGGCGTGGTACGAGGCGATGGGGTCGCAGCCGTCCACATCATCGATGACCAGCAGCCCGTGGGGTTCCCAGCCCTTCAGCAGCGCCGCCACATTGGCCCCGGCGTACTGGACCTCCGTGGGCGTGGAGATTGCGTAGCCATTGTCCTCCACCAGGAAGATCACCGGCAGCTTGAGGTTCACGGCATTGTTGAGCCCTTCCCAGAATTCCCCCTGGCTCACGGTGCCATCGCCCGTGGTGGCGAGGGCGATCTCGTCCGCCCGGGTATCCAGTTGGGCGCTGAGTCCCTCCTGTTCCGCCCGCAGCACCGCCTCCACGCAGCCCACGGCCTGCAGGAATTGGCTGCCCGTGGGGCTGGAGGAGGACCAGATGCGGTGCTCGGAACTGCTCCAGTGGCCGGGCATCTGACGGCCTCCCGTGGCGGGGTCCAGCTTGGAGCCCACGCTGCCCAGGAACATGTCGTAGGCCGTCACCCCCAGCCCATAACTGAGGGCCCGATCCCGGTAGTAGAGGAAGAACCAGTCGTGGCCGGTCTTGAGCGCCATGGCCGCCGCAGCCCCGATGGCCTCGTGCCCCACCCCGTTGATCTGAAAGAAGACCTTGTTCTGGCGCTTTCCGGCGATTTCGCGATCATCAATCCGCCGCGCCGCATAGATGGTGCGAAAGAGGGTGATGCGCTGTTCGCGGGTGAGAAGCTGCTGGTCGAGGATCGGGGCTTCCAGGGCCACGGGCTCTCCTGACGCCGAGACGCGGCGGGCGGGGGCATTATTGCACCAGCGGGAAACAGGCCCCGCTGGCAGTGGGGGACAAGCCTTGGATGCCCCGGCCTGTGTTCCGTTCACCCGAGAGACACCCTACAGGCCGAGCAGTTCCTTGAGCCGGGGGGTGGCCGCCCGGTTGACATCGAGCTCCAGATTCCCGACCACCTTGACCTTGGCGCGCCCTCCGAAAACGGTCTTGAGATCGACCACCGTCTCCGGCTGCAGCAGGACATCGGATTGGATCCGCAGGAAGAGTACATGCCGGAAGGCCAACTCCACATCCGCCAGGCTGCGCCAGGAGGTCTTGTAGCGGTGCCCGTGGTGCCAGGCCCACACAAAGCCGCCGTCTAGCTCAAAATGGGTAGTGCCGGACAAATCCAGAATCTTCTGCTGGTCCCCATGGGTGCCGTGGAAGGTTGCCAGAGGCCCATCCGGAGAAGGCAGCGGAGGTTCCTTGGGTATTGGGGCGGCACCTGGTTGGATCGGAATCACCGGCAGGGGCTCGGGGAGAGGCTGGGGGGCGGCGACCGGGATAGGGATGGGTTGCGGAGGCGGAGCGACTTCGGGAACAGGGATGTCAACTGGAACGGGAAGGGGCACCGGCTCGGGCGCAGGCGCTGGGAGAACTTCCGGAGTCTGACGATCCGAGGCCCTCCGCTTCTTGGCCCTGGATTCCTTTTTCGGAGGGGAAGGCCGGGCGGAAGGATCCTCCCGTCGCTGGACGGGCGGCGCATCTCTGGGCCATGTTTCTGTCCTGCACGCAGAGAAGAGCACCGAGAGGTCCTGGGCTCCCATTCCCCTGGCCACCGCAGCCTCGAGCCTCTCTTCCAGCAGCGCACCCAGGGGCACCGAAGCCGCAGCCGCCTCGAAGGCCTTCCGGGCCACGCGGGTGTCCTGCAGGGCCTGGGCCAGGGTGAGGTCCGCCGGGTCGAAGGTTTGGCGCACCATCAGGCCGCCAAAGGAATCCACCAGGGGCGACTTGAAGATGGCGGTATTCATCAGGCGGAGAAAATCCGCCGGGGCCATCCCCATTTTTTCGCCAAAGGCGAGGACCTCGGCGAGTCCCTCCACCATGGTGGCCGTGAGCAGATTCCCGCCCAGCTTGACGGCATGCGCCAACTCAGGCGTAGTGCCCACCCGGGTGAGTCCCCGGCCCAGAGCTTCAAAAATGCCGAGGCAGCGGGTCACCTGGGCCTCGGGCCCCCCCGCCACGATCCAGAGGT
>JAYREN010000275.1:0-2799 GCA_041908845.1 Holophaga sp.
CCCCGGAATGCGCTGGATGCTGCCCCGCATGGTGCGCTGGACCCTGCGTAAGGAGTTGGTGTCCTACGCGCCCGGCGTTGTGCGGGTGAAGCGGAACCGCGCAGAATCCCTCTTTGATACCAAGCAGAAGGCCAAGGAACGCGCATGTTTCGAGGAACTGGTGGCCGAAAGCACCAAGGGCGGCGCCCAGAAGAAATGCGCCGCCATCGCGTCCCTCCTGGAAATGCGCAGTTGGGGCGCCAAGGAGCGGCTGGAAGGCTGCCTGCGGGACCTGGAGCCCAGCGTGCGCGTGGCCGCCGCCGAGGCCCTGGTGGACCTGGAGCACACCGCTGCCCGCCGGGATGTGGAGGCTGCGGCAGCCACGGAAAAGGATCCCGAGACCTGGAAGGCCCTTCAAAAATGCGCCAAGGCGCTGGCGGCCATGACCCACGGACGCTAGAGTCCAGGTTAGGCTGGAAGAATGGCTCGCATGGCGGAATGGCAGACGCCACGGACTTAAAATCCGTTGCCGGAAACGGCGTGCCGGTTCGAGTCCGGCTGCGAGCACCAAAGACATTAGACAATTCCCCGTGCGGTTACGCCCCGCCGAGCGGGGGTCCGTAATAACGCACCGGGGGTATGACTCGGAGTTCTCGTATGGTTATGCTCAGCCGTGCGGGGGCCCAGCGCCGCAGGCTCCACTGGAGCCTGCTCTGCCACCCGCATCGGCTTCGCCAGTTCGAGTCCGGCTGCGAGCACCAATACAAAAACGGGCCTGAGCCCGCTTTTGTATTTCTCGGGAAAAGGATCAGGCCTTCCAGCCGGTCAGCACCCGCATGTAGTTGGCGCGCTCGAAGGCGGCGGGGTTGGGAGACTTCATGAGGCTCATGGAGCCGCGCATCTGGTCGATGGAATCGTACTCGTGCTCCTCCATCCAGCGGGTCAGTTCCGTCTTCACCTTCCCGATGTGCTGGGGGCCATGCTTCAGGAGGGCCGACACCATCTGAACCCCCGTGGCCCCTGCCATGACGGCCTTGATGGCATCCTCGGCGCTGTGGACGCCCCCGCTGGCGGCCATGGGGATTTTGAGGTGACTGTAGAGGATGGCCAGCCAGCGCATGCGCAGCCGGAGGGTGCTGGGGCCGCTCAGCTCCAGGCTGGGCACCACGTCCAGGTTCTCGATATCGATATCGGGCTGGTAGAAACGATTGAACAGTACCAGCGCGTCGGCGCCCGCGCCCTCCACCACCTTGGCAAAATGCGCCATGGACGAGAAGTAGGGCGAGAGCTTCACCGCCACCGGCAGGTTGACAGCGCTCTTCACCATACGAATGATCTCGAGGGTGCGCCGCTCCACGGCCTCGCTGGTCTCCAAAGGGTTGGTGGGCAGGTAGTAGACGTTAAGCTCCAGGGCATCGGCGCCCGCAGCCTGGATCTGCTTGGCATAGTCGAGCCAGCCCTTGGGGGTGGTGCCGTTGAGGCTTGCCACCACGGGGATCTTGACGGCGGCCTTGATCTTACGGATGGCCTCCAGGTAATTGTCCGGCCCCGTCTTCATTTCATCGGCGGTGGGGAAATAGGAAACAGCTTCCGCAAAGGAATCCGCGTGCAGTTCCATGTCCATGATGGTGCCGAACTGTTCGCGGGTAATCTGCTCCTCGAAGAGGGACTGCATGACAATGGCGGCAGCACCGGAATCCTCCAGGCGCCGCACCGCGTCCATGTCCCAGCAGAGCGGAGAAGCCCCCGCGATGAGCGGGTGAGGAAGGCGAAGGCCGAGGTACGAAACCGTGAGGTCCATGGTGCTCTCCTGGATGGGATGGATCGATTCTAGCCCCGGAAGCGGGTGATGAGTTCGGTATCAATGACTTGGATCGCCGCCCGGGCCGAAACGTTACGGGGTAACGAACGGAGAGGGCGCCGGTTCCCCTTGCGGGAAAACTCGGCGCCCTCTCAGTGTTCAGGTCGCTGCTATTCGGCGCTCTTTACGGGCATGGTCAGCTTGGCCATGTTCTCGTAAGTAGCGTAGCGGTTGGTGACTTCGCGCTGGGCGGTGGCGAGGAGATGGCGGAAGTGCTCGGGGTTCATCTGCTCGACCATGCGGTAGCGGGTTTCGTTGCGCACATAGGTGCCCAGTTCGATCTTCGGCGCGGGGCTGTCCAGCTGAAGCGGTGCCTCGCCCTGCTCGATGCGGCGGGGGTCGTAGCGGAAGAGCGGCCAGTGACCGGAGTCGACGGCCAGCTTCTGCTGCTCGCAGCCCTGGACCAGGTCGTAGCCGTGGGCAATGCAGTGGCTGTAGGCCAGGATGATCGAAGGACCATCGAAGGACTCGGCTTCCTGGAAGGCCTTGACCGTCTGGATGTCCTTGGAGCCCATGGCGACCTTGGCCACATAGACATTGCCGTAGGCCATGGCGATCATCGCCATGTCCTTCTTGGGCTGGCTCTTGCCCGCCATGGCGAACTTGGCCGAGGCACCGATGGGCGTGGACTTGGAGGCCTGGCCGCCGGTGTTGGAGTAGACCTCGGTATCGAGCACCAGGATGTTCACATTGCGACCCTGGGCGATGACGTGGTCGAGACCGCCGTAGCCGATGTCATAGGCCCAGCCGTCGCCACCGACAATCCAGAGGCTCTTCTTCACTAGGTAGTCGGCGATGAGTTCGAGCCAACGGGCCTCGGGCGTCTTGAGGGTGGAAAGCTTCTGCTTGAGGGCCGCTACGCGTTCGCGCTGGGCCTTGATGCCGGCTTCCGTGGACTGATCGGCATTCACGAGACCGGCCACGAGCTCGTCACCGAGGCTACTGGCCATGCGCGTGAT
>JAYREN010000276.1:0-2794 GCA_041908845.1 Holophaga sp.
GAGAGCTGCTCGGCGCCCTCGACCACGGTGAGTTTGCAGGTACCACAGCGGGCGTGGCCGCCGCAGCGGTGATTGAGGCCCGCACCGCCTTTGTTGGCGGCGCTCAGGAGGGTGGACTCCTGCTCCATTTGAACTTCGGTGGTGGTTTTTCCGTGAAAGGTGATCTTGAACATGATGTCCCTTGGATGAAAGCGGCGGCGCTCCGGTTCCCCAAGTCTATCCCGTGATTTAGCAGGCTCGCCCGGGTACTCTGGATTGGCCCCTGCGCCGGGCCCCACCCGGTACCCCATGCGGGACGAGGAGACGCGGATGTGGCACGCCCAACACACCCTGGAGACCACCACCAGCCCCGAATCCATCTGGCGCCGCTGGGTGAATGTCCAAGGCTGGCCGGATTGGGATGATGGCGTGGAGTGGGCGACGCTCCAGGGGCCCCTGGCGGTGGGAGCCTCCGGCGTCATCAAGTGGTGGGGGGAACGGGTTGCGTTCCGGGTGACCGAATTCGTCGAAGGTCGCAGTTTTACATGCAAGGGGCGCAAGCTGGGCACCGATTTCGCGTTTGTCCATCGCCTGGAGCCTTGCAGTCTCGGGACCAAGCTCACCCACAGGGTGGAAGCTACCGGGCCGCTGGCATGGCTACTGGGACTGACCCTCGGGCGCCGGATCCGGGAAAGCCTTCCCCGTGCGGCTCGAAAGCTTGCCCATCTCGCCGAACGATCCTGATCCGGGGAGAGGGCATGTCCGTGCTTCGCACCGCCTGTCTGAGCTTCCTGCTTCTGAATGGGGGCTGGTCCCAGGTTCCAGCTCCTGCAAATGCTGCTTCCCAGGCTCCCGGGCTCCTGCCCTGCGATGATTGTGTGCCCGGCGTGATCAATTTCGCCAAGGTGGACGCAGCCCTGTGGCGCGGCAGCCAGCCGACCGCTGAGGGGTTCCGGAACCTCGAAAAGATGGGCGTCCGGACCATCGTGAGCTTTCGCCACGACAACGATGATCTGCCTCTGCTCAAGGGCACGAAGCTGAAATACCTCCGCATTCCCTCCCGGGCCTTCCGGCCCAAGGACGCCAACATCGCCCTTTTCCTGAAGCTCATGCAGGAGCCCGCCCATTGGCCCGTCTTCATCCATTGCGCCCAGGGCCGGGACCGCACCGGCTACAACGCGGCCGCCTATCGCATGGTGTACCAGGGCTGGAAGGCCGAGGATGCCGTCGCCGAGATGAAGACCTTCCGTTTCAATCGGGTCTGGGTGACCAATCCGGGCTACATGCGGAGTCTGGACGTGGAGAGGATGAAGCAGCGGCTGGCCGTCTCTCCGGCCCCTCAGCCGATGGCAGTCAGCACTTCCTCCGCCGCGCGAAGGCCGTGATCCTGGGCCTCCTCGAAGAGGGCGAAGCCCGAGAGATCCGAGTGGGCAAAGTGGATGCCCTGGAAGGGTTGGCGGGCCAGCTCCAGTTCGGGACTGAAGAGTAGGCCCGGCCGGGGGCGGATCATGGCGTGGCCCCAGCGCATGACATCCAGACGGGCGATGCGTGATTCGATGTCCGGGTGGGCCTTCTTCAGGTCGTCCACGATGAGCGTGGCGCAGGCCCGCCAATCCATGGCGGCGAGCTTCAGCCAGTCGGCCTTGGGATCGGGCCCGGCGAAGGCGTGATAGTACGTCCACACCGTGGGACCGTGATCCCGCAGACTCTGGTGCGTGGCCACCACGTACCCCAGGCCCTCGCTGTGACGGATGACGTTGTCCCAGGCCAGGGGGAAGCCAGGCTCCTTGGGGCGGTCGCGCAGGGTGAGGTTCGCCACCAGCCAGGGGGTGGCGGGGAAGGCCTCGAAGAAGGCCTTGCCTCGGACCTTCTGGAGCACTGGAATGAGGCGGCCTGACATCTGCACGGGCCCCGCGAAGATCACCCGCTGGGCCTGAAAGCCCACGGCGCGGTTCTCATGGGTGTTCCAGGCGGAAACCCGCACGGTACCGTCGGGCTGGGGTTCGATCCCAGTGACGGCGTGCCCGGTGCGGACCCGCTCCTGGCAGCACTTCAGCAAGTGCTGGACGAGAAATCCGTTGCCTTCGGGCCAGGTAAGCATGGGGCGGCTCTCCTCGCCGGGCCCCTGCTTGCGGGCGGCGAAGTAGAAGAGCCCGGCCCAGGCGCTGGTGGTATCGAGCCGCGAACCGAAATCATCCCGCACGGCGTAGTCCAACAGCCAGAGCAGACGCTCGGAGAAAAGGCCGCGGGCGTCCAGCCATGCCTTGAAGCTGAGGCCATCCAGGGCGTGGACTTCGGGGGCATCCGATCCCTGGGAGCGCGGCAGAGCGAAGGCCTTGCGCCCTTTGGCATCTCGCCAGGCCACCCAGCGATCAACTTCCTGGAAGAAGGCGTGGTACTGACGAACATCCTCTTCCCGTTCCCCGGCGTGAAGGTAGAGCCCTTCCCACCACTGGCCATGGAAGAAGATCCGCTCGTCGGGGCTGCGCACCAGGTGCTGTTCGCCGTAGATGGGCTCGCCCTTGGCGTCATAGCCCTCGATGACGCCGCATTCGTCCAGCAGCTTCACCAGGGCGCCCACCTCCTTGGTGGGCGCGGGCACGTAGTGGGCCGCCAGTGGATAGGCGCTCACGCCGTTACGCCCACTGCGGGAGGTGCCACCGACCTCGCGCTCCAGCTCCAGCAGCCGGTAGTCCCGGAAACCCTTGCCCTCGAAATGCCAGGCCGCCGAGAGCCCCGCGATGCCGCCCCCCACGATCACCGCGCCGATGGGCTCGAACCGCTCCGGTACCGGCAGCGCTCGATCCCGCACCAG
>JAYREN010000277.1:0-1030 GCA_041908845.1 Holophaga sp.
ACGAGCGGTGGGACGATGCCCTGCGCTGCTACCGCGAAGCCCTCGCCCGGGATCCCCAGGCCGCCGATATACAGGTACAGCTGGGCTACGTGCTCTTCAATCTCGGCCAGCATGCCGAGAGCGAGAACTGCTTCCTGTCAGCCCTGGAGGCGGACCCTGGCGAGTACAGCGCCTTCCTGGGGCTCTCAGAATGCTATCGGATGACCAACCGCCAGGAGGACCAGCTGCGTGTGGTACAAGAGGCCATGAAGCTTGCCCCCGAGGATCCCGACGTCTGGAACGCCCTGGGCGTAGCCTTCGAGGTCGGCAATCGACTCAAGGAGGCCACGGAGGCCTACGAGAAGGCCCTCGAGCTCTCCCCCATGCACCGCAAGGCCGCGAATAACTTGGGCTTCGCCCTGGAAAAGCGAATGAATGCCGGTGAACCCAAGCTCAAGGAAGATGCCATCAAAGCCTGGAAGCGCCGCCTCCTGCTCTGCCGCGATGAGGGCCAGAGCATGAAGATGGCCATGGAACACCTCCTCAAGCTTGGGCTTGCCGAGGAAACCCTGCTGCTCTGGCTCGATCACGAAGGCAGCCCCGAGGGAACCCAGGCCTGATCCTCAATTCCAGCGTGGGAATCCGCGCCAGGCCTGCTACAATGGCGGGTTCGGAGTTTGCATGAGCGCACTACTCGTCACCCTTCACGTCATCGTGGCCGTCCTCCTCGTGGGCGGTATTCTGCTTCAGCCCGGCGCCAAGGGCGGTGGTCTGGGAGCCTCCTTTGGAGGCGGTGGCGCCAACTCAGCCTTCGGTGCTCGCGGCGCCGCACCTTTCCTGGCCAAGCTCACCTATTGGCTGGCCGCTGGCTTCATGCTCACTTCCCTCGCCATTGAGGTGAAGATCGTGAAGGACAACCGTTCCGTACTGGACAAGAAGCCCGCGCAGAAGCTTGCCCCTTCGAACCCCGCACCCCAGGCGCCCGCACCGACTCCTGCCCCGACTCCGACCCCAGCCTCAAAGTGAGGATTGACGGCGGCTTGCCGCCGTG
>JAYREN010000277.1:1040-1518 GCA_041908845.1 Holophaga sp.
AAGGAAAATCGTTCGGTCCTGGAGAAGCGTCCGGTGGCCAAGCCTGCCGCCTCTGCCCCTGCCCCGGCCTCTGCCCCCCAGGTCCCCCAGCCTGCGGCTCCTGCGCAAAAATAGCTGTTGACGGCACTCTGAACTCCTGGCATGATTAGGTTTCAGGCCCGCGTGGTGAAATTGGTAGACACGCCATCTTGAGGGGGTGGTGGCCACAAGCCGTAGCAGTTCGAGTCTGCTCGCGGGCACCAAGTGATGAGGAGCGCCACTGCGCTCCTCATTTTTGTATGGGAGCGTAGTCATGTCCTGGCCCAACGCCAGCACCCTGCTTGCACCCCTCGCGCCCTGGTTCGAAAGCGCCCGACGAGAGATGCCCTGGCGTGCTGAGAACCTGGATGGGCCCCATCCGGACCCCTATGAGGTGCTGGTCTCAGAACTGATGCTTCAGCAGACCCAGGTGGCCACGGTGATCCCGTTCTTCCAGCGG
>JAYREN010000277.1:1528-2788 GCA_041908845.1 Holophaga sp.
TGGATGGAGCGATTTCCTGACCCCGCGAGCCTGGGCACTGCAAGCGAGGACGAGATCCACAAACTGTGGGAGGGCTTGGGCTACTATCGCCGGGCGAGGCTCCTTCAGGCCGCCGCGCAGAGAATCGCAGCCAATGGCTGGCCCACGAATCTCCAAGGTCTACTGGAGTTGCCGGGACTCGGCCCCTACACCGCCGCAGCGGTGGCTTCCATCGCCTTCCAGCTTCCCGAGGCCGCCCTGGATGGCAACGCTTTCCGGGTGCTCGCCCGCGTCCTGGGCATCGAAACAGATCCCCGCCAAGCGGCTCCCGCCCTGCGGGTCTGGCTACAGGGCGCTCTGGAGACTCACGGTCCCTCCCGTCTGACCCAGGCCATCATGGAACTCGGTGCCACCCTCTGCACCCCTTCGCCGCGCTGTGGGCACTGCCCTCTGAATGATCGCTGCGAGGCTCGGCTGCAATCCGCTACGGACCGCATTCCCCCGCGCCAACCCCGACCTGCACCCCGGGAGGTGGAACTCTGGCTCCCGGCCATCTCATTCCAGAACCAATGGCTGCTCCACCCTCCCGCCCAGCGCGGGCTCCTGGCGGGCCTATGGCGCTGGCCCGCCCTGGCCCTCGAGGACGCGCTGGAGGGTGCCGCCGAGGAGCCTGCGCCCTTCGGCATACTCGTCACGCGCACTTGGCCTTCCTGGGTTCAGGTCTATTCCCATCGCCGAGAGCGGGTGCATCCCCTTGCCCTGACCTTGGAGACGCCCTTTCCGGCCCCCCCCGCCATGACCTGGATCGATTCGGCCCAGCTGGCCACCATCCCCATGGGCCGCAGGGATCAGCGACTCCGGGAACTCATCTCTGCGCCGCCCCTCCTCCACAAAGAAGCCCCGCCGGTGACGGGGCTTCTTCGACGGTTACTGGCCTGAACTCAGAACCCGAGGTCGGAGAGTTCCTGTTGGGCCGTACGAGCCTCTGGAGAGCCCTGGAAGCCCTCGGAGATCTCCTTGAAGGCCTTCACGGCGGCGGGCTTGAGCCCCATCTTCAGCAGGGACTGAGCCCGCTTCAGCTTCGCGGGCAGGAACTGGCTCGAACTGGAATGCTCCTTCAGGATGTGGTCGAAGGCGCTCTGAGCCTTGTCGTACACCTTCTGGTTGTAGTGCGAGAGTCCCAGGAAGAACCAGGCATCCGGTCGTTTGGGGCTCGACGGATTGGCCTGGAGAAAGAGCGCGCGGCTGTCTGCGGCGCTTTGGGAGGTGCCGCGGTTGGAG
>JAYREN010000278.1:0-2757 GCA_041908845.1 Holophaga sp.
AGGCGATGCCGGGTGGGACATTGCCGAGATCCCAGTCCAGGGGATTCACACCCTTGCCCGCCATGTCAGCACCTCAGCGAGAAGAGCATGATCCGCCAGACATCCAGAGCGCCCTGGAAATGACTGGGGCAGCCGGGATGATAGATGGCCTGGATGGGGATGTGGGCCCATTCCAGCTTGTGGTGGGCGGCCTTCAGGGCGATTTCCATCTCGATGGAGAAGCCGATGCCGCTCAGCTCCAGGCGATCCAGAACCCGCTTGCGGATCATGCGGAAGCCGCTCTGGGTGTCCTCCCAGTGCACGCCCGCAATGCGGGTGAGCGTCCAGCTCCCCAGCATGTTCGTGAACCATCGATGTTTCGGGATCAAGTGCTGCTGTGCCTTGCGGCTGCCGATGAGAAAGTCTGCTGAGGGATGTGTCTCTAGGTGGGCCAGGAAACCGGCGAGGTCCGCCGGATCGTGTTGGCCATCCCCATCGATGAAGAGGTAGAAGTCGAAATCGTCTCCCCGCAGGGCGTCGATACCCGCCCGCATGGCTTGGCCTTTGCCACCGCCCTGGTCGGGCTCCAGGCGCAGCACCTCGGCTCCGGTCGACTGGGCCAGGTCCCCGGTGCCGTCGCTGGAGGCGTCATCCACCACCAGGATGCGGATCACCTCGGGAAAGGCCCTGAGTTGTCGCACCACCTCGGCGATGGTCCCAACCTCGTTGTGGGCGGGCACGATGACTTCGAGGCGGGGGCTCATCGCGCCTTCCTTTCCGCTGCGGTGTGTTCGCTGCCTGTAAGCATCCGGAAGGCCGCCCGCTGAGTGGCATTTGCCTTGGGATCCATGGTGATGCGCACGGAGCGTGTGAGATTCTCCACCAGACAGAATCGATAGGTTCGCACCCGCCCCCGATCCGCGGCCAGCACCTCGGCCTCTCCTTCTGCGCCCACGTCTTCCAGGCGTTTCTGGACTTCGATGGCAGTTGAGGTCCGCCAGCCGTTCACCGCGAGGATCTCATGGCCATAGCTGAGCCCTGCTTCCGCCGCCGGAGAACCGGGGGCCACGTTCTGGACCAGAGGAGAGCCGCTGCCGAAGCTGAGCCCCGAATACCCCTTGGCCCGAGCCAAGGTAATCGGATTCCTGGCCTCCTCCTCGGAGAGCCGCTCCCAGGGCGCCCAGGTCTCGAAATGGAGGCCGTAGGCCCGCTCGATAAAGGTGGCATCCAGCTCTTCCACGCCCTGGATCCAGGGGCGCCAGAAGCATTCAGCCCCCCCGCCGGACAGGGCCTCGAAGGCCTCCCTGAGCATGGCATCGGTGACGGAGCCATCGCCCACCTGCTTCCATATCCGTGCGAAGAGACTCTCCAGGCCATGCTTGCCCCGGCTTCCCAGGCGAATCCGCGCGTCCATCATCCAGGCCACCAGGGCGCCCTTCTCGTAGTAGCTCACGGTGCTGTTGAGGCTGAACTCTGTCGGCTTGTAGTGGCGGATCCAGGCGTCCCAGCTGGAGTCCTCAAGGCTCTGGTCCCGGCGCCCGGCCCGGGTCGTGTTGTCCGTCCAGGCCGCCGCGAGCTTTCCCGCCACCCAGGGCCAGGCCACGACGCCTGCCTTCAGGGCGATGACGTACTGCATGAAGCTGGTGAAGCCCTCGTGGAACCAGAGGAGGCGGGTGCAGTTCTCTCTCGAATAGTCGAAGGGGCCCAGCTCCGGCGCCCGCAGGCGTTTGACGTTCCAGACATGAAAGAACTCATGGGCGATGAGGAGATACAACTCTCCATACCCCTCCGGCGTGTCCAGTCGGAAGGGGTCCGCGAGGAGGGAGGTGCAATCCCGATGCTCCAGACCGCCCCGCAGTCCGGGACTGAAGGTCAGGAGAAACAGATACCGCGAAAAGGGAAAGCCCCCGAAGATGCTGCGACAGGTCTCCACCATGCGTGTGGCGGCCTCCAGGATGCGGACCTCGTCGCCGGGATGCTCACCCGTGATGGCGAAGGCGAATTCCGTCTCGCCTGAGCGCCAGGTGTGGAGCCTGAAGGTCCCCAGTTCGAAGGGCGAATCCACCAGAATGTCGTGGTTCTCAGCGCAATAGCATTTGCCCAATCTGGGAAGGGAAGAGGCGATCTTCCACCCCTTGGGAAAGCCCTCGAAGCCCACGCGAAAGGGCCTCCCGGGCTCTACTTCGGGGTACAGGAACGTAGCGGCACCCACCAGGTGGGCGTGGGTGGCGTCCATGTGGTTGGTGCGCACCGTGAGCTCATTGCAGAACAGACGGTAGCGAAGCCGTGCACCGCCCTTGAGCGCAGGCAGTTTCCAACGCTGCTTGTCGAGCTTTTCCACGGGATGGCTCATCCCCTGGGCGTCCACTAGACAGATCCTGTCCAGGAACCGGGCATAGTCCCGCACCAAGTATGAGCCAGGGGTCCAGGCCGGAAGGGCCATCACGGGGCCCTGGATCATCATCTCCGCAGGCAGGACCAGTTCCACCTCCAGCTCATGCTGCGAAAGGCTCAGGGGGCGAAGGGTGGCGTGGATGGGATCCAGGGCCTGGGGAACGGGCATGAATGGCATCTCCAAGGCCTAGCTTTTCACGGCAGCGCCCCCAGGCCAAGCCAAGGGCCTTCAGGGAAGCCGCCCCAGCTTGAGAAATATCTCCATCCATTCCGGCCCGAGAGCCTCGGCATCCCGGAGGATGGTGGCTTCGTCTCCCCGCACAAAGGGCCCGGTGCGGCCCGCCGCGCCATGCTCGGCGATGTTGCGCAAGGTAGCCTCCATCA
>JAYREN010000279.1:0-2741 GCA_041908845.1 Holophaga sp.
AAAAGGTGTTGGACCCGTGCGGCACCTGAATGCGCTGAGAAGAGAAAACGGGCACCCGATCTTTTCCCAGCCTGCATTCGAGAATGACCGTGGAGGGATGCTTGGGGGGGCCCTTGTAGAGGGAGGCATCGAATCGCGCCAGACCGCCGCTGGTGCCAATCCACAGATCGCCATTAGGCTCGGGCAAGAGGGCCATTGAGTTGAGGTCTTCGCTCACCAGACCTTCGCCATGCCCGAAGTGCTCGCCCCGCCCATCCCGAGCCAACAGATCGAGCCCCTGCCCTGTGCCGATCCACAGATTGCCTTTGACATCCTCCACAAAAGAGAAAATGGCCTTCTCGGGTGAGACAGTCCCATCCAGGTGTTCAAGCACCTTGAATTCACCCTGGGAATAGACAGCTCGAGCCATTCCGAATGGCTCGAAATAGGTAAAAAGAAGGTCTCCGTTCCGGGTACCGCGAATGTAGTTGGCGTGGTCGCTGCGAAGACCGTCTTTCTGGGTGTACCGCCGCCAGGTCTGACCATCCCACATGGCCAGGCCCTTTTCTCCCGGGGCCCAGAGCCTTCCGGCGGAATCGATGAAGATATCGGCAAACCGCTCGGTGGGAGACCCGTCTGGAATGGTCTGGTGCTTGAAATGCCAGCGGTCTCCCTGCCCTGAGCCCTTCAGAAGGCCACCCCCATCGGTGGCCACCCACAGATCGCCTCGAGAATCAAAGAGCAGTCGGAATATCCGCCCCGCCGTCACGACTCCCTGCGCACTGCCGAACCGCCTGATCCCCGAACGGGCATCCAGACGCAGGATCTCAGGCCCGCCCCCTAAATAGAGCGCACCGTCCGGCCCCTGAATGACGCTTCGCACCTGGAAATTGTTCGTGCCGGGCACCAGCTTCCAGCTCTGACCATCGGCCTTCGCCAATCCCCCATCCGTACCTGCGTAGAGTGTTCCGGCTTTATCCCTGAACACGCACCAGACGACATCGTTGGTAAGCCCGTGATCCGCGGTATAGGCCTTCAGCACCCCCCCGCCCTGGAGGCGAAAGATCGCTCCTCCAGCGACCCACAACGAACCCTCCCGGTCCTCCATAACGGCTCGCAGAATCTTCCCAGGCAGACCCTCCGCAGGGCCGAGTCGACGCCATTCCGCCCCTTCCCTCCGGTAGAGTCCCTGATTGGTCGTTACCCAGAGCTGGCCTCGGGGATCCACGTAGAGGTGCCCCTTCTGCCGCGCAGCGGGCAACCTGTCGACCGATAATTCAAAGAGCCCACGTCCTGCGGGCATGCCCCAGAGATGGTTGAGGGATCGAGCCCACACCACGCCTCGCCCATCCACCGCCAACGCGTCGATCCGCTCCCGGCCCAAGTCCTTGACGCCCTCGAAGGCGCGCCAGCCGGCCCGATCCCATCGCAGGATCGTCGCCCGCGAATTCCGCCAGGAGGCCACCCAGATGGCGTCGCTGCCCGGCTGGCTCCACATCGCCGTAACAGCTCCCCCGATCCAACCGGGAACGGGCTGGAAGCGACCTTCGGGAAGACGCTGGAACAGGCCTTCGTTCATCCCGACCCATAGGTTCCCATCGGGACCATCCTTCAGGGCGGTAATCTGCTTGCCGGGGAGACCCGAATCACTGCCCACCACCTGGAATTGGTCATCCCGGGGGCGGCACAAGCCGTTATAGGTACCTACCCACAGGGTTCCCTGCCGATCTACGTGGAGGTTGTCCACAAAGGCCGAAGGCAGGCCCTGCTTCAGCCCGAACACCCGGAAGCGCTGGCCATCGAAACGATAGAGGCCATCCTCTGTGCCGACCCAGATGAAACCCGTTCCGTCCTGGGCGAGCGCCCAGGGAGACTGGTTTCCCAGGCCATGGTCCGCACCGTAGATCTTGAAGGAAAGGCGGTCCGGCGGAAGGCCTCCTGCCTGCAGCACACGACCCGGCACCAGGATCAGCACCAGCGTCGCGAGCCAGACCAGAGCCCTGGAAATCCGGCAAAATCTCATCGTACGAGAACCTTACATATGGGTGGATGGCCACTAAAGCCTAGCGGCCATCCGCGAAAATGAGCAGGGGATTCGTTGTATTCCCCCGGACTTGGGACAGATTTTTCTTCTGGGCTTGGACGAAGCGAGTTCAGCCGCTAATCTTAAACAATGGGCACGAAAATGCCTCAAATAGGAGAATCGACCACCCATGAGTAAACGCGGTCTCGGAAGTCTGGCGGATCTGGCAAAAATCCTCGAGGAAGCCTCCAATCCTGAATCCGCTGTCCGCGAGGACCGCAAAGAAAGCAAACCCAAGGTGCTGGCTGCACGCAAGACTGGCCGCAGCGCCGAGCTTCGCAGCATCGACCCGAAGCGCAAGGCATGGTACCAGAAACGTCTGCGCGAACAGTCCGATAAGACGGACACTCCCCGGGTCGACATTCCGGCCATGGAACCCGCCGTGAAGCCAGCCATGACCAAGGCCGTCGCCTCTCGGGTCGGGGTGGGCCTCTTGGAGACCCTGGCCGCCGCCAAGGACAGCAAGACCAAGACCGAAGGCAAGGGCAAGGTGGAGGCTTGGCGGCGCAAGCCCGGAGATCCAATTTTCTAGTAGGTATCCTGCGGAAATGGAGAGGGCCCCTCCGACTGGAAGGGCCCTCTCCATTTCCGCTGTGTTAAGCCGGGATCGGGTGGGCGCCGTGGATGCGGTGTCCGAATACAGGACGTGCCTGCGTCATGTCGCCGGCTTCGCTCCAGG
>JAYREN010000280.1:0-2652 GCA_041908845.1 Holophaga sp.
ATGTGCTGGGCTCCACGGCCACCCGCACCGCCGAGGCCACCATCCTGACCCATGCGGGCCCCGAAATCGGCGTGGCCTCCACCAAGGCCTTCACCACCCAGCTCGCAGTGCTCACGCTCCTGGCCCTGCGCATCGGCGAGGCCAAGGGCACCGTGGATCCCAAGCTGCGCGCCGAGTTGCTCCAGGGTCTGCGGGAGCTGCCCGCCCATCTGGAACACATCAGCGCCCTGGAGCCTCGCATCATCCAGTGGGCCCAGCGGTGGCGCGATGCCTCGGATTTCCTGTATCTGGGTAGAGGACCGCTCTATCCCATCGCCCTGGAAGGCGCCCTCAAGCTCAAGGAGATCTCCTACATCCACGCCGAGGGGTACCCCGCGGGCGAGATGAAGCACGGCCCCATCGCCCTCATCGACAAGGATCTGCCGGTGGTGGCCCTGATGCCCAAGGACGGCCACCGGGAGAAGACCCTCAGCAATCTCCAGGAAGCCGCCGCCCGGGATGGCCGCATCCTCGGCCTCGTCACCCAGGGCGACCGGGGCCTGGATGGTATCGCCGAGGACGTGCTGGAATTGCCGGAAGTCCACCCCTGGCTGGCGCCGATCCTCTACGTGCTGCCTCTGCAACTGCTGTCCTATCACATTGCGGTGCTCAGGGGTTGCGATGTAGACCAGCCTAGGAACCTGGCGAAGTCTGTGACCGTGGAGTGATCGAGCACTCGACATTTCCAGCAGAACCGCTATAGTGAATACTTCGCGGACGCGTAGCTCAGTTGGTTAGAGCGCTTGCTCGACACGCAAGAGGTCGATGGTTCGAATCCATTCGTGTCCACCACAAACAAACGGGCCATCCAATCGGATGGCCCGTTTCTCAGAACTGGAAGCCTGCGGAAACAAGCAGGCTCTTCAGTTGGGTCTCGCGTTCAAGGTCGCTCTGGGGGCGGCCCAGAATGCGTTTGACATCCACGGCGTACTCGAGCTTGATGGGAATCCCCACCTTGAGGATCAAACCCACACCCAGCGAGGTGCGCAGCGGAGGAAAACGGGGAACCTGGCCAATGTCCCTCAGGCTTTGATAGACCTGTCCAGAGTCCAGGAAAACCTCACCCCAGATGGTGGAACCAATCACCGGGAAACGGTATTCAAGATTGCCCAGCAAAAGCCCCTGCCCTCCCAGGGGAACGGCCTGGGCCCGCGTGATCCCGTTGGAATCAGTGGGGTGCACGTATCCAATGGCCCCCAGAGAATCCGGCTCCACCCCACGGTGAGTCCCGGGCCCTCCGGCAAAGAAGCGCTCTGAGAGGGGAAGATCTTCGGCCGAACTGGCGGTGGGTCGTGCCACACCCACGCGCAGCCCCAGGCTCACGACCCCATGAGTGGCCCTATAGCCAATGGGCCAATTCCACTGGTGCCGATAATCGAGCTTCACGAAGCTGGCATTGGAACTGGTGCCGAAAGCTTGGTTTGCAAACTCGAAACGAACGGCACTGAATCCCCCGGAGGTTGGATCCAAACGGTTGTCCCGCCTATCCCGCACCACCTGAACAAAGGGAGCCGAAATGACGGCGCGGCCCGGCGTGCGGGCCACCAGCGCCAGTTCGGTCTCGGGGATGCCAGAGTCGGGAAGGAACTTAACCTCGTTGCGCTCGAACCGGTAGCCGACCTGGACGACGAGGCCCTGGCTCAGGTCCCATTCCAGTCCGGCCTGGGCCCTACGCCGCCGCAGAAGATAGGCCGATCGCTGTTCCTCGATGTAAGCGCCCTCGGCCGTGAAGAGGGTCCGGTCCGGCAGCGAGGAACCCAGGAATCCAGGCGCAAACCAGGGGTCGGTATAGCCGACGCGGTACATGTCCACGGAGCGCGTGAATTCACCCGTGGGGAACCACTTCCGCAGCGTGGGATTGCGGATGGTGGAATCCCCGGCGCGGAGGCCGAAGTCCACGGTCCTCCCCATCCCGCCGACATTCAGCCGCTGGGCACCCAGATCCAGGTGGTAGCCCTGACTCTTGTCGTAGCCGAATCCGGAGCTGAAGATCCAGGGCGAGCGCTCTCGCACCCTGAGCAACAGATCGCCATCCTTCCACGGAAAGGTGGGCCCCGTTTCGGAACCCTCGCGGAGGGGCATCAGATCCACCTGATCGAAGCCCCCCAGGTTACCCACTCGTCCCTGGAGCCGTGAGATCCGCTCAGGATCCATAGGGACACCCTCGTCTTGGGGAATCTCCCGCAGCACGGCCCGAGCCCGGGTAGCGTCACTGCCCTGCACCACCACCCGCCCCATCCGGGCCAGAGGTTGGGCGGCCACGGAGACGTAGGCCACGGTACCCTCGGTGCCAGCCTCCAGCCGAAGGGTGTGGGCACTGGGCTTGAGGATGCCCAGCGAGGAGACCCGCTGATTCAAGACGCCCAGGGCCTGGGCAAGATCACTCTTGAGCAGGGGAATCGGATGCCCAAAGCTGAACCGAAACACCCGAACCTCTGCCTGCTCCGTGCGTTCCAACTCCTGCAAGGTCCCCTGAACTCCAGCCATGCCGGGGCGTTCGCTCACATATCGGCGCACCCGCTCCGAATCGAGGCCCACCAGCTTGGGCTGATCCGCAAACACTGAAACCAAGGACTCGGCGAGGAACCAGGCCTTGTAGGAAGGATCCGAGGG
>JAYREN010000281.1:0-2628 GCA_041908845.1 Holophaga sp.
GGTGGGCCTGGCCCTGCTCGACATCTCCATGTGGTTCCTGTTGCTCCGGGCCTTCGTGCCGGATAACGCCGACTCTCTGCATGTCATCACCACCACCATGCTGACCTTCGGCATGGGTGCTTCCCTCCAGGCGCTGTTCGCCCGGGTGGGCGGCGGCATCTTCACCAAGGCGGCGGATGTGGGCGCCGACCTCGTGGGCAAGGTAGAAGCGGGTATTCCCGAGGATGATCCCCGCAACCCCGCCACCATCGCCGACAACGTAGGCGACAATGTGGGGGATGTGGCGGGCATGGGTGCGGATCTCTACGAGTCCTATGCAGGCTCAATCCTCGCCACAGCCGCACTGGGCGTGGCGGCAGGCTATGGCATGGGGGGCGTGGTGGCTCCCATGGCCGTGGCTGGTATCGGCGTGGTGTTCTCCATCGCGGGCGTATTCATGGTCCGCTCCGGAGAAAAGGCGACCCAGGGCGAGCTGCTCAAGGCCCTGGCTCGGGGCGTGAATTTCAGCACGATCCTGACGCTCATCGCCTCTTTCGGCGTGCTCTACATGTTCCGGGGATCCTTCAAGGGCAGCTACGTGGGGCTCTTCGGATCCGTCGTCGTTGGTCTGGTGGCTGGCTGGGTCATTGGCAAGATCACGGAGTACTACACCTCCCAGGAATATCGGCCCACCCAGTACGTGGCCGAGCAGTCCAAGACGGGCCCTGCCACGGTCATCATCGCCGGGCTGGCCACGGGCATGCAGTCCACGGGTTATCCGGTGCTCGTCATCTGCGTCGGCATCATCCTTAGCTACGCCTTTGCGGGTGGCTTCAGCAAGGACGTGAACGCCCTGAACATGGGCCTCTACGGCATCAGCCTCGCTTCTGTGGGCATGCTGTCCACCCTGGGTATCACCCTGGCCACGGATGCCTACGGCCCCATCGCGGATAACGCCGGTGGGAACGCCGAGATGACCCACCAGGCCCCCGAAGTTCGCCAGCGCACCGACGCTCTGGATGCTTTGGGCAACACCACCGCTGCCACGGGCAAGGGCTTTGCCATTGGCTCTGCGGCCCTCACGGCCATGGCCCTGCTGGCGGCCTACATCGAGGAAATCAAGATCGGCTTCATCCAGATGGGCCAGAATTCCATCGTGGTGGATGGCATCACCAAGGCCATTCGCGAGACCAACCTCACGGATTGGGTGAAGTACTACGACATCACGCTGCTCAACCCCAGAGTTCTCGTGGGCCTGTTCATCGGTTGCATGATGGTGTTCGTGTTCTGCGCCATGACCATGAATGCCGTGGGTCGGGCCGCAGGCAAGATGGTGGACGAAGTGCGCCGCCAGTTCCGGGAGATCGCCGGGATCATGGAAGGGAAGGCCGAGCCTAATTACGAGCGTTGCGTTGAGATCAGCACCGCCGCGGCCCAGAAAGAAATGATGCTGCCTTCCATCCTGGCGATTGTCGTTCCCGTGATCACGGGCCTGCTGCTGGGAGTCTCCGGCGTCATGGGTCTGCTGGCGGGTGGGCTGGCCGGTGGATTCGCCACGGCCGTGTTCCTCAACAACGCCGGTGGTGCCTGGGACAACGCCAAGAAGTACATCGAAGAGGGCAACTTCGGCGGTAAGAAATTGGCGGACGGCTCCAAGAATCCCAACCATGGCGCAGCCGTTATCGGCGATACCGTGGGCGATCCATTCAAGGACACCTCCGGCCCGGCCCTGAACATCCTCATCAAGTTGATGACCATGGTTTCCGTGGTGTTCGCGGGCCTCATCGTGGCCTACGGCGATCTGCTCAAGCGGATCCTGGACGCCATCTACAAGTAGATAACCCCCCCAGAACAATCCCCGGCATCGCAGGAATGCCTGCGCTGCCGGGGATTGTTTTTGTTCTGCCGCAGCGCTTGTTGTCTCGACTTAGAAGGGCATGCCCGGCATGCCACCGCCCATCCTCCCGGCCATGGCCTGCATGCGCTTCATGAAGCGGGGGTCGTTCATCTGGCCCATCATCTTCTTCATTTCGAGGTACTGCTTGAGGAGCTGATTGACCTCGTGGACGGGGCGGCCCGCGCCTGCGGCGATGCGGCGCTTGCGTTTGGCGTCCAGTAGCAGGTGATTGCGGCGCTCCTTGGGAGTCATGGAAGTGAGAATGGCCTCCAGGTGCTTCATGCGCTTATCCGTGGCCACGGTTGCGAGCTGCTCCTTGATCTGGCCCATGCCGGGCAGCATCCCCAGGATCTTCTGCATGCTGCCCAGCTTCGCCACCTGGCGCATCTGGCCGAGCATGTCCTCCAGGGTGAACTGGTTCTTGACGAGGCGCTTGGCCATCGCCTCGGCTTCCTTCTCGTCGATCTTGTCCTTCGCGTGTTCGATGAGGGTGAGCACATCGCCCATGCCCAGGATGCGCTGGGCCATGCGGTCGGGGTGAAAGCGCTCGAAGTCGTCCAGCTTTTCGCCCGCGCCCACGAACTTGATGGGCTTGCCGGTGACATGCTTGACGCTGAAGGCCGCGCCGCCGCGGGTATCACCATCGGCCTTGGTGAGGATCACGCCGGTGATGGCCAGCTTCTCGTGGAAGGCGGAGGCCGAGCGCACGGCGTCCTGGCCCGTCATGGCATCGGCCACGAAGAGGATCTCCG
>JAYREN010000282.1:0-2603 GCA_041908845.1 Holophaga sp.
GTCGGCGGGCACCAGCAGGGGCGCATGGCCGTTTTTGTTAAGGAATTTGGCCAGCTTTCCGCAGCTGGTGGTCTTGCCGGAGCCTTGCAGGCCCGCCATCATCACCACGGTCGGGGGTTTGGAGGCGAAATCCAGCGGCTTCTCGTCCGCCGCGCCGCCCATGACCTCGGTGAGCTCCTGGTATACGATATCGATGAACTGCTGGGCGGGATTGAGGCCCTGGAGCACCACGGCGCCCTTGCCATCCTCACCCAGGGAGAGGGCCTTCTCTTTGACCCGCTGGAGGAAGCTGCGGGCCACCTGCACGTGGACATCGGCCTCGAGCAGGGCCATGCGCACTTCGCGCAGGACATCCTCGATGTTCTTTTCTGTGAGGCGGGATTCGCCCCGCAGGCTCTTCATCGCCTTGCTGAGCTTGTCGGTAAGGGACTCGAACATGGAACTCCTGGGCCTGTACGGGGCCAATCATCCATTCTATCGGGCCTCGGAAGGCGATCCAGCCTTCATCGTCTGAGTCGCATCCGAGGCGCGGGCGACTCCGTTGGCATCAGAAGGTTCATGAACCGGAGTACCCCGTGACCCAAGCCCCCGCCAACCGCCTCGCATCGGCCACCAGTCCCTACCTGCTGCAGCACGCCCACAACCCCGTGGACTGGTATCCCTGGGGAGACGAGGCGCTCGAAAAGGCGCGGGCGGAAGACAAGCCCATCTTCCTCTCCATCGGCTACAGCGCCTGCCACTGGTGCCATGTCATGGAGCGGGAGAGTTTCGAGGAAGAAGGCATCGCCAACCTCCTGAACGCCCACTTCGTGCCCATCAAGGTGGACCGGGAGGAGCGCCCCGATCTTGACGAGATCTACATGGAGGCCGTGCAGGCCATCACGGGCCGGGGCGGGTGGCCCATGAGCGTGTGGCTCACGCCGGACCTGAAGCCCTTCTTCGGAGGCACTTATTTCCCTCGGGAATCCCGCCAGGGCATGCCCGGCTTCCGCCAACTGCTCGAGCGCATCGCCGAGTTGTGGCGTACTCGGCGCCAGGATCTGGCCCGGGACGCGGCAGAACTGGCCGAGAGCCTTCGCCGCCACGGGCAAGGTTTCTCGGGGGAAGGCTTGCCGGACGAGACGGTTTTCGATACGGCGCTTCAGTCCCTGCGTCGTGATTTCGATGCGCGCTGGGGCGGCTTTGGCGCGGCTCCTAAATTCCCCGCCCATCTCGCCGTTGAGCTCATTCTGCGCCGTGGGTCACCTGCCGACCAGGCCATGGCCATCCGCACCCTGGAGGCCATGTGGGAGGGCGGAATGTACGACCACCTGGGGGGCGGTTCCGCCCGCTACAGTGTGGACGGTCAGTGGTTGGTGCCCCATTTCGAGAAGATGCTCTACGACAACGCCCAGCTCGCCAGGTGCTACCTCTACGCGTTCCAGGCCACGGGAGAAAGACGCTACGCGAGGATCGCCCGGGAGACCCTCGACTACATCCTGCGGGATCTGCGGGATTCCTCGGGAGGCTTTCACAGCTCCGAGGATGCGGACAGCGAGGGCGAAGAGGGGCGCTTCTACGCCTTCTCACCGGGCGAAATCGAGGCAGAACTGGAGCCCAAGGATGCCGCCCTTTTCTGCGAGGCCTATGGCATCCACACTCCAGGCAACTTCGAACACGGTAGAAGCGTTCTGCACCGATTCTCGGCTCCGGAGGATTTGGCAGAGCGTCAGGGACTGTCCAACGAGGAACTGGAAATGCGATTGGAGCGATCGAGGGCGCGGATCCTGGCTCTCCGCAATCGCCGCGTGCGCCCCGGCAAGGACGATAAGGTGCTGGCCTCCTGGAACGGTCTAGCCCTCTCAGCCTTCGCGCTGGGCTACCAGATCCTCGGCGAGGCACGCTATCTGGAGGCGGCCACGACCTGTGGCGCCTTCATCCAGAACGTGCTCTGGAAGGACGGCATGCTTCTGAGGGTCTATCGGGCCGAAAAGACCCAGATTCCGGCCTTTCTGGAGGACTACGGCGCCGTGGTGCGCGGCTTCACGGACCTGTATGAAGCCGGGTTCGATCCCACCTGTCTGCGTTTTGCGGAAGACGTGGCGGAGTCGCTCCTGGCCCGCTTCGAGGATGAGCGGGACGGTGGCTTCTACTCCACTGAGGCGGGGCAGAAGGACTTGCTCCATCGTTCCAAGGGGGGCTGGGACGGGGCATTGCCCTCCGGCACGACCCTGGCCATTTCGGGCCTGTTGCGTCTCTCTCGACATTTGGAGCGGGCGGATCTCCGACATGTCGTCGAGAGGGCCCTGGCCAACACCGGAGCAGGCATCACCCGGGCGCCGCGCGCCTTTCTGGGCCTACTGGCGGTGCTGGATGATTTCTACCGCGAACAGATTGAGCTCGTGGTGAGTGGTGGGCTAGAGGATTCCCGCACCCGGGCGCTTCTGACCAAGGCGCGTCAGGTGCATCTTCCCGGCATGGTTGTCTCCCTCGCGGAGGCCGATCCGTCGCTGCCCCTGCATCGGGAACGCGTTCCTGTGGATGGTGCCCCCGCAGCCTATCTCTGTCGCTCTAGGTCCTGCCTCGCGCCGATCACCGATCCGCAGGTTCTCGGCGCGCGTCTT
>JAYREN010000283.1:0-2598 GCA_041908845.1 Holophaga sp.
GCTCCACCAGGACCGCACCGAGGAAGGGGCCCAAGAGGAGGCCCGGAAGCGAAAAGAAGAGCCCGATGATCCCACCCAGAAGTGCGCCGAGGGTACCCGCCCGAGTGGCTCCGGCCTTCCGGCTCGCGTAGAGCGTGACGGCAAAATCCAGGACCAGACCCACCAATGCCACCAGGATGAAGAAAGCCACCGTCCACCAGGAAAGGATCTCCGGCAGACAGAGCTTGTGGATCAGGGCGCCCACCGCCATGAGGGGCAACCCCGGGAGCCCCGGCAACCAAGCCCCCAGGAAGCCCACCCCCAGGAGCGGCGCACTGATCAACCACGCAGCCCAGGGCGGCATGACTCAGAGCTGAAGGTGCTTCACGAAGTTCCTCACCAAAGCCTCGAAGTTGGCGGCAGCGGCGGCGCCGGCCTCAAGCACTTCCGCATGAGTCAGGGGCTGGGGCAACATGCCTGCGGCCATGTTGCAGAGGCAGCTGATCCCGGCCACCTTCATGCCCTCGTGGCGAGCCACGATTGCTTCGGGTACTGTGCTCATGCCCACGGCATCGGCGCCCATCATGCGGAAGGCGCGGATCTCGGCAGGGGTCTCGAAACTGGGCCCCGTGACGGCGAGATAGACACCTTCCTGGAGGCGCTGCCCTGTGGCCGTGGCGGCGGCGTGAATCTGCGCCCGCAGCCCCTTGTCGTAGGCCTCGGTGAGATCCTGAAAACGAGGGCCCGGTTCGATATTGGGCCCGATCAACGCATTGGTGCCCTGGAGGTTGATGTGATCGCTGAGCACCATCAACTCACCCACCCGGTAGTTCCAGTTGATCGCCCCGGCTGCATTGGTGTGCAGCACGGCCTTGGCGCCCAGACGACCGTAGAGGCGCATGGGCGCCGTCACGAGGGCCATGGGATTGCCCTCGTAGAAATGGAAGCGCCCGGCCTGGAGAAGCACCTTGCGGCCTTCCAATTCGCAGAAGATTATCTTGCCGGCATGCCCCTGAACGGTCTGGGCTGGAAAGCCTGGGATCTCCGTGAAGGCGATCGCTGTCCCGGCCTGGGCCTCCTTACAATTGGCAAGCTGGCCCAGGCCCGAACCAAGGACCAGGACAATTTCGGGCACGAAGGGGGCGCGCTTCTTCAAGGCCTCGAAGGCCGTTTGCAGATCCATGGCGACATTCCTCTGTCTACGTTTACTGAGCGTCGAGTCGGACGGTGACGGGAAGATCCGACTGCTGGGTATCCGGACTCAGCAGTCGAACCTGCACACCGTAGTATTTCGATGATGTGCTGTTTCCCAGAAGAGCTGGAAGCTGAACAGGGGGAGTGGAGGCACTGAACGGGTAGTTGACTCCGCCAAGAGAGACTTCGATCTGGGTCCCCGCGGGAATACCTCCCGGGGTTGATACGCTCAGAAGGTAGATGCGGTCGCCACTCAAGGTGAACCTGGCTCGGTAGACTTCGCCCTTGGAGAAATTCGGGAAACGATTCATACCGTTCCGATGGGCCGATGCCATGCTCAGGGTAAAACTCGGAATGGCTGTGGTGAGTGAATTGGGATTGGCACCCCAATTCGCCAGGAAGCCTGCGTCCGGCACCAGGGGATCGGGAAGAGGAGCCGTGGAGGTGGGCCTGGGCCAAGTGATATTGAAGGGCGTCTGCAGGAGTGAAGTCAGTGTCGTGTTGGGGAAAAAAGCAGCCAAGTCCACCGTATCCGTGGTGCCTTTGGCCTCCTGGAGCCGAGCGATCTGCGAGTAAATGCTGCCGACATCGGTGGGAAGCGAGGTTGTAGCTTCCACGGGCGGGGCAACGGCGAAGAAGCGCCTCAGCGTTGCCTGAGACAGGGTTGCCCACCCGGTAGGAGTGTCGGCCACAGGAGTGACAGTAGTACCACTGAGGGTGCCGCAAGCGTGGAGATTCAGGGCCCAGGAAATGGCTGCAACGTTAGCCGCTGAGTAGGCATCGCTTCCAAGGCCACTCGTGAGGCGAATATCCCGGACTACCGTTGCCCCCGCCGAGGTATCCGCCAGGTAGGGGGACTTGAGCAGGACGGCGGGGATTGCCTGAGAAAAACCTTCCATAAGCGCCATCTCGGGGCATAACTCCTGGAGGTCGGAGCGATCTGCGAGGGGGGTGGTTGGAGTAAGGGATGTGAACTTCTGGCTGACCATGTAATTCCGGGCGAAGAGCTGGAGAATCACTCCTTCATCCCATGCGTCATCGTTGGCAGCCGAGGCCCTCAGGTAGCCAAAGTATGAATTGCTTTTTTCGGTCAGGGGATTGGCCTTCAGGTCGTACTCGATAAAGCTTGGGCCGGAATCCGCTGAGGTCACATCGTAATGGAGCGACAAAAGACTGCCGGGGGTGGGATTTCCGATAGTGGACCCGAAGGTGTAGGCCGTGTCCAGAATGGCCGCCACCCGACTCCCAGTACCGGAACTCTCCAGACTGAGGCTAGGAAGCCAGGTGGTGACCGGGGGAGCGGCAGATGTGACTGCCTTGTCGATCCGGCTAGAAGTAGGGCCAATCCACCAGGGCTGATTCAGATCGATGGCGAAATCTACCGTAGCATCGGCGACGGGGGTTGAGGTTGGAGTCTGGTCCCCC
>JAYREN010000284.1:0-2495 GCA_041908845.1 Holophaga sp.
CCCATGTCCTGGAGCCGAGGAATGCTGGCCACCGGATCGTTGGTGTGCAGAGTGGAGAGCACCATGTGCCCCGTCATGGCGGCCCGGACGGCAATGGAGGCCGTCTCGCCATCCCGGATTTCACCGATGAGGATGATGTCGGGATCCTGGCGCAGGATGGAACGCAGGCCCGCCGCAAAGGTCAGGCCCGACTTCACATTGACCTGCACCTGGGTGATGAGGGGCAGCTCGTACTCGACGGGATCCTCAATGGTGACGATGCAGCGGTCGGAGCCGTTGATGCTGTTGAGGGCCGAATAGAGCGTGGTGGTCTTGCCGCTACCCGTGGGGCCCGTCACCAGGATCACGCCGTGGGGCCGGGTGAGCAGGGTCTGGAACTGGTTGAACACCCACTCCGGCATGCCGAGTTGATCCAAGCCCAGCACCAGCTTGGTCTTGTCCAGCAGGCGCAGCACCACCTTTTCTCCGTGGGTGTTGGGTAGGAAGCTGGCGCGCACATCGAAGCGCCGCTTGCCGAAGGCGTACTGGAACTTGCCGTCCTGGGGCAACCGCGTTTCGGCGATATTCACTTCCGCCAGGATCTTGAGCCGCGCGATGACCGCGGCCTGCACGGCCTTGGGCAGCGTGGGCCCCTGCACCAACGTGCCGTCCACGCGAAAGCGGGTGAGCACCGTGCGCTCCACCGGCTGCACGTGGAGATCCGTGGCCCTGTCCCGGGCGGCCTTGAGCAGCAGTTGGTCGACCAGTCGCACCACCGGCAGTTCGGCCTGGGCATCCTTGCTGTCACCTACCGCGGCCTGGATGGCCTCCTCGATGACTTCCTCGATGGTCTTGCGCTCGCCGTAGGCCTCGTTGATTTTGGTCTGGATATCGTCTTCGGCGGCGCCCTTCACCTTCACCCGCAGGCGAGTGAGGCTCTCCAGCTCGGAGATGGCTTCAATGTCGTAGATGTTGCCCATGGCCACGAGCAGTTCGCCATTGTCTTGGGAGAGCGGCAGCACCGAGAGCCGCCGGGCCACGGACTCATGGACCAGGGAAAGTACGCTCGGGTCGATGTCGATCTCCGAGAGCTCTACATAGGAAACGCCACCCTGCTCCGCCAGCACCGCCGAAAGGGTCTGGGCGGTCAACAGCCCAAGCTGGGTGAGGATCTCCCCCAGCATGGCGCCCGTGCGCTTCTGCTCGCGCACCGCGAGTTCCAGCTGGCGTTCCGTGAGGACGCCCCGCTCGACAAGGCGCTCACCCAGCATTCGGCGAGGGGCTTCGGCCATCAATCGACTCCTGGATATGCCCCAAGATACACCAAAGGCCCGCGGTGCGGGCCTTTGGTGCCGGGAAACAGGGCTCAGTTCACCCGCACCACGATATCGTCGGCAGCCAAGGCACCCGCAGCATTATTGGTGACGGGCCAAGTGGCGGCATATCCCGTGGCGCCCACAGCCGGAAGCGTGGTGCCCTTGTTGGCACCGGCGCAGCAGATCCAGATTGGGCCATTCACAGCCTGACTGGCCTGGTTATATCCCAGGATGAAATAGCGGGAACCCCAGGGATCCAATTTGACGGCCACGTCCGTTCCCAGGTAGGGCCCCTTGTAGGCGAATTCCTGGGCCGCATTGGCATTGGCATTCAGAGCGGGTATGCCGAAAAGGGTCTGGGCATTGTTAGGGCTCGCGGCCGTGCCGAACAGATTGGAAAAAAGGTTGGTGGCTGTCGTGGGAGTGACGCCAGTCGGATAGAACGTGGCGCCGACTGGGCCAGATGCCCAGATCGCCTGAGCGACCCCACTGGAGGCGCCAGGGCCTCCCGCTGCGCTCGGGCGTCCACCTGTGTCCTTCAACTGACTGGCAACGGCGGCGGCGATTACCTGGATGTCATTCCGGGC
Organism: Holophaga sp.; assembly: GCA_041908845.1. Lineage (GTDB taxonomy): Bacteria > Acidobacteriota > Holophagae > Holophagales > Holophagaceae > JAYREN01. The sequence continues at coordinate 1,883 of JAYREN010000284.1, forward strand.
GCGGGCCACACGAGCGTCGTTCAGGTTCTTGACCACCAGGGGCACGATGATGCCAGAGAGGATGGCGACCACAGCGATGGCGACCGCGGCCTCGATCAGCGTGAAGCCCTGGGTTCTATTTCGAGGTGTCATAGGGGTCTCCCAAGAAACGGCAGATGCTCAGATACAAAGCCAATCGGAACCAAGGCGCAAAATCTTGAGAAATATGATTTGCCCCTGCGGATCCTGACCCTGGAAATATCTCCCAGATCCCGGTAGTATTGCCCCTGCGATCCACCGCGGGCGTAGTTCAGTGGTAGAACGTCAGCTTCCCAAGCTGAATGTCGACGGTTCAATCCCGTTCGCCCGCTCCAGTCTCAAACCGAGGCCCCCAATTCGGGGGCCTTCCTTAATTTAGGGCGAACGGGATTGAATCGCTGAAAGGCTGGGGGGTAGGCGCCTGCGGGGGCCGTCCAGTGGACGGTTCCCGCAGACCAGCGCCGCCCCAGCCTTTCGCGCGGCCCGGAGGGAATCCCGTTCGCCCGCTCCAAAAGAACCAAGGCCCCCAGAATCGGGGGCCTTGGTTCTTTTGGAGATGGGACCGGCGCTCTATTCCGCCTTGGGCTGGCCTTCC
>JAYREN010000285.1:0-2482 GCA_041908845.1 Holophaga sp.
CAGGGTCTGCACGCCGAAGAGGGCATCGGCCGGAACGTCGGCATCCCCCAGCAGATCATGCTCGGGGCGGGTGGCGCCGGAGGCATAGCCCTGTTCGCGGCCCGTGCGGCCCGAGGCCGCGTAGAGCATGCGGCGGTTCATCACCAGCGCCACGCGGCTTAGCAGCTCCATGGCGGCGCGGCCATCATCGGCCAGCTTCTCCAGGGCCGTGGCCCGGTCGAATTCAATGACCACTGCGGCGCTCAGGGTCTGGGCCGAAGTTGTGTGCTGACTGGCGTGGAGGAAGGCACCCTCGCCGGCAGTATCACCCACCCCCAGCACGATCAGGCGCTCGGGGCCGTCGCCCGCGTCCTTCACGATCTCCACCTGCCCCTGGGCGATGAGATGGCACGCCTTGCGCGCCTCTCCCTGACGGAACAGGAAAGTCCCCGCAGCCACCTCCCGCACCACGCCGATGGCCGCGAGCCGCGCCAGCGTCTCATCCGAGAGCCCCTTGAAGAGTTCCGAGGACCGAAGAACCGAACCGATCTCCACCATGCCGCACCTCCGCGCCGGATGAACCTACGGCCGGCGAACCGAATCCACTCTATCGAGTTCAATCGATACATTTGTCACGAATGGGTCAAGTCCGCCCTGACCGACCCCATTCCAAAGACCTATACTTCGGCTGTTCTCTCGTTTCGGGGAGGGTTCCATGGCGATCGGCGCGATTCAGGGCGGCACAGCGGCACTGGCGACCGTGCCCAAGGTCCCGAACGCCTATTTCGATCCCAAGGACACCAATCAGGACGGCGTTGTTTCCGCCAGCGAGGAACTTGCCTACGCCTTGCAGCATCCCGAGCAGGCCGTCGAGGCGACGCCCATGGCTCAGTACACCCAGAACGGGGCCGTGAATGCGGGAGGGCCGGCCCCCGGCGGCGCGCTGAACCTGGTTGTCTGAATGGATGGCCCTTGGCCCCGGGGAATCAGGCAAAAAAGCTGGAGCCTTAGGCAAGGACTCCTGGGCTTCGGCGTCTACACTTCTCTTCATCACCGAGATTCTTCGGCGGTCCTGGAAAGAGGCCCGGTGGCCTCCCTCACCTTAAGGGGAAGACATGTCCACGAACGTGCTCGGCTTTGCCGCTCAATCCGCCAAGGCTGCCCTGGCGCCCTTCCGCTTCGATCGGCGGGATCCGCGTCCCGACGATGTGGTGATCGAGATCCTCTACTGCGGCGTCTGCCACTCCGACCTGCACACGGCACGGAACGACTGGGGCTGGACCACCTATCCCATCGTCCCCGGTCACGAGATCATCGGCCGGGTGATCGAGGTGGGCCCGGCGGTCACGGGGTTCAAGGCGGGGGATCGCGTGGGCGTAGGCTGCCTGGTGGATTCCTGCCATCGCTGCGAGGCCTGCGATAGCGGCGAGGAGCAGTACTGCGACGGCGCCGTCTACACGTACGGCGGCGTGGACAAGCACGACCATACCGTCACCCAGGGCGGCTATTCCGAAAGGGTCGTCGTCTCGGACAAGTTCGTGCTGCGGATCCCGGACAGCCTGGACCTGAAGGGCGCGGCGCCCCTCCTTTGCGCGGGCATCACCACTTGGTCCCCGCTCCGCCACTGGAAGGTCGGCCAGGGCAGTCATGTGGCCGTGGTGGGCCTCGGCGGTCTCGGTCACATGGCCCTGAAGCTGGCCAAAGCCCTGGGCGCGGAGGTGACGCTCTTCACGCGCTCCAAGGGCAAGGAGGCCGATGCCCGCCGCCTGGGGGCCGACCACGTCATCCTCTCCACCGATGCGGCCCAGATGGAGGCCGTTCGCAGCCGCTTCCACCTGATCATCGATACCGTCCCTTCCCTCCACGACCTGAATCCCTACATGCCGACCCTCAGGACGGATGGAACCCTCGTCCTGGTGGGCTACCTTGGCGGCCTGGAGCCCTTCCTGAATTCGGTTCCCATGGTGCTGCGGCGCAGATCCGTGGCGGGCTCTCTTATCGGCGGTATCGCGGAAACCCAGGAGATGCTGGACTTCTGCGGAAAGCACGGAATCACCTCTGACATCGAGGTGATCCGCATGCAGGACATCAACGAGGCCTACGAGCGCATGTTGAAGAGCGATGTGAAGTACCGCTTCGTGATTGACATGGCGTCGCTGAAGGCCTGATCTCCCAGGTCTGTCCCGCCTCCATTTGGTGCTGATGTCGACTGGTGGTCCCGAGCAGATTCGAACTGCTGACCTTCCCCTTAGGAGGGGGACGCTCTATCCAGCTGAGCTACGGGACCCGTGGACCATTCGATTCTCGCACGGGGGCCGGAATCAGGCCATCTTGGCGAGGAATTCCTCGTAGGGGCCCTGGAAATCCTCGATGCCCTTTTCGTCGAAATGCCAGATGCGGGTGGCCACTTCGTCGATGAGATCCTCGTCGTGGGTGACGAGCAGCACGGTGCCATCGTAGTTCTGCAGGGCCGTGTTGAGGGCGATGACGGCTTCCAGATCCA
>JAYREN010000286.1:0-2451 GCA_041908845.1 Holophaga sp.
AATTCCACGACCCGGGTCGAGTATCAGATCCCGAAGGGGGGGCGCCTGCACCTGGTGATGGAGTCGGGTAAGCTGACGGACCTGCGCGTGGAGTAGCACATCGGGGCTTTTTCAGGGAAGATGCTCACATGAGCATTGTTTCCGTTCCGGACGCCCTCGAGCTTCTACTTAAGGGCAGTGTCACCTGCCACACCCGAGAGCTTCTTGAGGCGCGTCTGAAGACCGGCCGCCCGCTCCGGGTCAAGGCAGGCTTTGATCCCACGGCTCCCGATCTGCACCTTGGCCACGGCGTCCTGCTGCGGAAGATGTCCCAGTTCCAGAAACTGGGGCATACCGTGGTTTTCCTGATTGGCGATTTCACCGCGATGATTGGTGACCCCACGGGAAAGAAGGCCACGCGCCCGGCACTCACCCGCGAAGAGATCGATACCAACGCCGAGACCTACAAGGCCCAGGTCTTCAAGATCCTGGACCCGGAAAAGACCGAGATCCGCTTCAACAGCGAGTGGCTGGATCCCCTCCACGGCCCCGACTGGATTCGCCTGGCGTCGAAATTCACCGTGGCCCAGATGTTAGAGCGCAATGATTTCCAAAAGCGCATGGCGGCTAGCGAGCCCATCAGCTTTCACGAGCTGCTCTATCCGCTGGTGCAGGCCTACGACTCCGTGGCGCTGAAGGCCGATGTGGAACTGGGCGGCAACGACCAGCTCTTCAACCTCATGCGAGGCCGGGATCTTCAGGAATCCCTGGGGCAGCCGCCTCAGATCGTGCTCACGGTGCCGCTGCTGCTGGGCCTGGATGGCGTGGAGAAGATGTCCAAGTCCCTGGGCAACTACATCGGGTTCTTCGAGAGCGCGGACGATCAGTTCGGCAAGGCCATGAGCGTGTCCGATGCGCTGATGTGGGAGTGGTACCTGCTCCTGACGGACAAGCTGCCCGCCGAAATCGAGGCTATGAAGGCCGGTCACCCCATGGACGCCAAGAAGGGCCTGGCCCGGGAGATCGTGGCGCAGTTCCATGGATCCGCCGAAGCCGCGGCGGCTGAAGAGCGATGGGTGCGCCGCTTCTCCGAGCGCAAGGTGGATGATGCGCCCGAGGTGACTGTGGCCGCCACCGCCGGGGAGGTGCCCTTGAGCCGCCTGCTGGTGGAGCGCGGCATGGCCGCTTCACGCAAGGAGGCCGAACGCCTCATGGCTCAGGGGGCCGTGAGCCTCGATGGGCAGAAGGTCTCCGACGCTCAGCACAGGATTGATCTGCTCTCCGGCAATACTGTCTTGGTGCGGGCCGGGAAACTGAAACTCGAACGGTGGGTGGTCCAATGAGCGCAAAGGCCCTCCAAGACCTCTTTCGGCGCCACCGCGAAAAGGCTACGGGCCTCTGGAAGCTTGGGCAGGAACCCAGCCGAACGGTTTTTTTCGACTCGGGCGATGTCGTGTTCGCCCAGAGCACCCATCCCATGGACCGCCTCACCCATCTGCTGGTGGAGCGGGGCAAGCTCACCCAGACTCAGCTCGACTATGCTCTGGCCAATCTCCGCCAGGGCATCAGCATCGGGAAGAACCTGATCGAGATGGGCTTCATCACCCAGCGGGATCTCCTGGAAGTGGCCCGGGCCCAGGTGGAGCGTGTAGTCTCGGCCTCCCTGGCCACGGTAGACCTGGAGCCAGTCTTTGAGGCCAAGGAGCTGGATGCCAGCGTGGTGCGGCTGCCCTTCGATACGCCGGAGCTCCTCCTGAATGGTCTCCTGGGGCTCAAGGATCGGGAAGGCCTGCTCGAGTTGCTGGGCCCTCTCAATCAGGTGGTGGTTCTGCAGGGGCGCCGCCTCATGGAGATGGCCCTGCCCGCCGATCTGGCCAAGCTTCCGCCGCTGCTGGACGGAACCCATACGCTGCTGGAACTCAGTCGCGAGTCTCTGGCGGAGCCCCTGCGCCTCGGCACCTTCGCCCTCTTCCTGCGGGAGATGGGGTGGGCACGGCTCCACGAGATGCCGCCCATGGATCGCAGCGCGCTGGACCTGGCCTTGGCTCCGGAACCCCTCTCGGAGCTCCTGCCGGGCCCCGAGATCGAGACTGTGCCTTCCCTCTTCTCCTCCATCCAGGCCGCCGCCAAGCCCACCACGAATCTGGAGCACCTCTCCCAAGCCCTCGACTCGCTACCGGAGGCTCAGCCCTTGCCTGGCCCCGAGGGCGAAGTCGACAGTTATGGATTTTCTGTGGAATCCGGGCAGGCCATTCTGCCCACGCCCCGTGAGATGCCTCCCCTGCAGGAGCCTATCCAGGTGCCACCGCCGCCCGAGCCGGAGCCTCTCGTTCCCCGGATCGACCCTGCCGTCACCATTCTGCCATCCACCCTGACCGACTCCGAGGCGGTTCCAGAGGAAGAGGTCCCGCGCTTTGAAGAGGATCTGCCGCGGAAGAGTCGGGTTCCGATGCTGGCGGTCCTTGCCCTGAT
>JAYREN010000287.1:0-2450 GCA_041908845.1 Holophaga sp.
GGATTGGGAGCAGCATCAAGAGTCCTCACCCTTGAGCCGCTCGCTCAGGCGCTGGGCCTGGGCCTCGAGATCCTGGGCACTGGCGAGTTGGCGGAGCTCCTGGGCCCGTTCGGGGCTCAGGCAACCGTCCTCGAGCGAGAGCTCCGTGAGCCAGAAGTGCAGTTCGTTCCGGGCCAGCTCGGCCTCCGGGATGGTCGAAGGAGTCGTTTGGCCTGCGAGCTGGCGGCTGGCTTCCAGCAGGGCCATGGCGAGCATCCGTTCTTCATTGCGATCCTCACCGTTGCGATCGCACACCGGGGGGTTCTGGTCGAAGCGTTTGAGGAGATCCGAGGACTGCTGGAAGAAGGCGGCCCAGAGGCGCCCCTGGCCGCGCTGCTGGGCGGAGGCTTCGATGCGGGCGCGAGCTGCGGACTGGCGCTGGACGGATCGGCCGTGCTGGAAGGCGTAGACGGAAGGGACGATCGCCATGAGAGCCGCTGCGGCGGCCAGGAGTCCGTTGGAACGCAGCCGGGAAAGGCCGGATCGAGTTTTGAGGGCGGGTTGCAGCTCTGCGCCGTGGGCTTGCAGGGCGAGGTGGAGTTCGAGCAGCTGGGCCAGTTCGGCCTGGACGGCCGGGTCGTCGGGCCATTGCTCGGGATGCTCCAGGAGTTCGAAGCTTGCGGCGTCGGACTTGAGGCGGGTTTCGAGTTCGGGGTTCATGGCGTCACTTCCAGGTTTTTGCGGAGCTTGGCGAGACTCTGAAATAGGGTGGCCTTGACCGTGCCCTCAGCGCAGCCGAGATCCTCGGCGATCTGTTTTACAGGGTGTTCATGCACGTAGTAGGCGAGAACCATGGAACGTTGGCGGGGGGTGAGCCCTTCCAGGGCCTCGCGGAGGGCCCGGAGCCTGCGGTCCTGATCGACTTGGTCCCAGGGCGAGGGCTGATGGGGATCGGGGGCGTCAAAGGACTCGGGAGGGGGTAGCTCCCGACCCCGTTTACGGAGATGGTCGGTTGCCGCATTAGCCGCCAACGTAAAAATCCAGGCGGAAACGGGCCGACCCTCCTCGAAACGCTGGCAATGCCTCAAGCACTTGAGGAAAACTTCCTGGGTGAGTTCCTGCACCACCCCGATTTCGCCATGCAGCCGTCGATGGAGGAAGGAGAACACCGGGCGCTCGAAGCGGGCCATGAGATGGGCCAGGGCTTCTTCGTGGCCGGCCTTCAGCCGCGCCATCCAGAATTCGGGGGTGGCATCCTCGCCAGGATGAGGCTCGAGCACGGCGATGGGGGTCATGGCTTCCGTTCTTCGGAAGGGGCGCCCTTGAACAGCCCCGGCTGGGAGATGCGGGACATCACAGTCTCCAACTGGGAGGCATTCAATTGGGCCTTCAGGCCGATCCGCCCGTTTTCTTCGAGCACATCCGCGGGGTGGGAAGGCGCCCCAGGCATGTTGCTGACCAGGGCCACTAGGCGCTGGATCCAGGGCGAGATCTGCTGGATCCCCTCGGGGGTTCCCGTGACCGCCAGCTCCAGGCTGTGGGGCGCATCCTTGGCCGCGCTGGGCGTTACGCTCCAGGCCAGGGCCTGGATGCCCTTGGGCATTTCCTTGGCGAATTCCTTGGGGAGTTTCTGGGAAGCCTGTTCCAGCAGTTGCTCCGGTAACACCATGCCCTGGATGGGGGCGCGTCCGTTGATCCACTCGGCGGCCCGCTGGGCGGGACTGGAGAGGGTCGGTGTTCGGCCCAACGCCGCCAGGGCGGAGATATCCCCGATCCAGATCCGATCCTGTTCGTCGAAGATCAGGCGCATGTGGAACTGGTTGTAGTCCAAAAGAACGTAGAGGGGCAGTTCGCGCTTGCCCACCAGGAGGGAGCCCTCCATGGGGAAGGCCTCCGTGATGGCCATCAGCAGGTTCTTGGGTTCGCGAAAGCCACCTAGCTGGATGAGAAAGCTGGACCCGTCCACGCCGGTTTTAAGCTGATCGGCGTTGAGCTTCAGGTCCATGACATAGAAGGAGACCCGCCCGGTCTCTTCCGTAGGATTGATGTGGGCCCGCTTCAGGAAGAGGTCCAGGGTGCGCTCGGCGATGGGGAACTGCCCCAGAAAGTTCTGGAACTCCTGGCGCTGAACCACCCAGGAGGCCTGGCTGGAAACGGCCATCACGGTGCCCGCCGGGGCGGAGGTCGCCCAGTCCGGTCCCTTGGACCTGCGGACGCCGCACCCGAGAAGGGCGAGGAGGGCGGCGGAAAGGATGATCTTGGTGGCGGTTTTCATGGCGATCCCAGGTCTCAGGGCTACGCAGGCAGGGCAGACCCGCTTAGGATCGGGCTCAGGATGCCAGGTGACGGAGCGTGGCGGGCAGGTGGGGACTCTTCAGGAGCTGGGACTGCTCGCTCTCGGAAAGCAGGCCCCAGATCCGAGTGGCGGATTCCCGCGGGGTCTTAGGATTGAGCAGGAGCTCCGACATGAT
>JAYREN010000288.1:0-1222 GCA_041908845.1 Holophaga sp.
GGGTCGCCTTCCTCGACGTGGTCAAGGAAGAGGCGGAAAAGCAGGCCGAGAACGCCGCCGAGCAGTTCGAGGCCGACCTGGCCCTGATGAGCGGCGAATTCTCCCGCCTGCTGCCGGCCATCGTGGACGCCCTGGGCGGTGAGCTACCCCAATGAAAGAGAACATGGAGGGCCAGGCATGAGTATCCAATTGGATCTCTTCACCCATGGCGGCGGCCAGGTCATAGAAACCCCGACCGATGCCGACTGGTTGGACAACATGATCCTCATCGGCAGGATGTACATCGGAGAAGCCCCTAGCGATCACGCCCGGGCCTGCTTGGCCATCCAGTCTGACCGGCTGGCCATCCGCTTTATCCAGCGACTTCGCCTTAAAGCGAGGGCCGCATGCCAGTAGCCGAGCAGACCCGGGAAGTCATCGCCCTGCTGAAGGCAGAGCGCGTGATTTCGATCATCTCGGCGCCGATCCGGCGCCTGGGTGATACCCGGAGCCTCATTCTCCTGTCCCAGATGGTTTATTGGACGACGCGAGATCGGACTGTCCTGGATGCTGGCGGCTGGTTTTCCAAGCCGACGCATGACTGGATCAAGGAAACCGGCCTTACACGGGCCTACATGGCCAGCTGCATGAAGGTTCTGCAAGAGCGGCGGATCGTGAAGGTGTGGCAGCGCATGACCAAGACGGCTCCCTGGTACAAGCTCGACCTCGGAGAACTCTATGCTCTGAGCCAGGGCCGGCCATCGGAAGATGAAATCTCCCTGGCCCAGTTCATCGCGGATCAGGCCTATCGAGACGCCATTCTGGGACGACCTCTCCCCTACTTCACCCTTCTCACCAAGATTGCCAGTGGTGATGCCCTGCTGGGCCTATTCCTTTCCCGCTGCGTCTACTGGCAGGAGCTCCTGGAGCAGCGCAACCGACTCAATTCCCGCAAACCTACCTGGGGTTGGTCTTCCAACGACTGGGCCAACGACATCGGGATCACCCGAGCTCAACTGCGGAATGTGCTGAAACAAGCCGCCGAATTGAAGCTCATCGACGTGACGACCGCTGATCGTCCATTCCCTGGTATCTGGGTTAACTTCGATCAGATGCATAAAGCAATAAATGTGCCCGAAAGTGGGTTTTCTTTATTGCCAAAGAGTGAAGAGGATCAATCCGGCACTAAATGCGGCGTCCTAACTGTGGATGCCGCATTTAGTGCCACTTCTACACCCCCTTT
>JAYREN010000288.1:1232-2432 GCA_041908845.1 Holophaga sp.
TTTCGAACCCGCCGCCCCAACCGGGGGGGTCCCCCGGGTGTGTGCGGATTTTCGCCCCACTTCTACACCCCCTTTGCCTGAATCGATTAATAACGTTGCGCCTATTGCTGAATTTGACTCGCTTGGAGATGCTGAAAACGCACAACCAATCCCTGAATTCAGCCAGGAACAAGGCGAAATTCAACAGGGACAAGCCGGATTCGAGCAGTCAACGCGCGCGTGCGGTTTTGATTCTGTGGACTACACCACTACTACTACTACTTCAACCGGCGTCTCAACGTGGCCTTCCGGTGTGGTGGTTGTGGGAGGGTCAAATTCGGAAAGTGCGGAGTGGGAGGCCTTGGGTCGCCTGATCTACCCCCCCTCCCTCGCTACAGATCTCGGTATCCGGAAAACCATTGCTGCCGCCCTACCCCATCGTCGCCAAATCTTGCTGGACGAACTGGAGGGCCAGATTCAACGGGGCATCCCCAGGAATCCGATTTCCTACCTGCGCGGCATTGTCCAGAAGGACAACGACGCAAAGGGAGAGCTCGTCATGGAGTACGCCCACCTGGCCGAGAAGGGCCGGGCCTGGGCTCGTCAGATGGAGCAACAGCGGGCAGCTTCGATACAGGCAATGGAGGCGGAGATGGGGAGCCTACCCCCTTCACCGAAGGAGCAGGACCCAGATACCCGCCAGCGTCGCAGCCAGGAATTGCGTGCCATACGCCGGCAGCTTTCCACCAAGCACACCACCACCCCTTCTGAGGAGAATGTCGCGTGAAGTGTCCGCACTGTGGAAAGTACGTTCCCGTTCCGCTGAATCAATCCCCTATCCGTATTCCTGAGACGGTGCCCAAGCGTTGGCCCGAGGCCCGGGAGTTCATGAGCCTGGTGTTGGCCCTGGACGGCAACATGCGTGATGCCACCTTACTTTGCCTGATGGCAGAGGATCAGATCGGCGGACAAAAGGTGGCATCAACACGGGAACTGGCTGAGCGGAGCGGTGGCCTAGCGAATCGGCAATCACTGGCTCAACTTCGGGAAAGGGTTTGCGGCGGAAAAGCTCCCCAGGTTCTCAGCTTTGGCGTGGACCCTGAAGGTGACGACAGCGCTTTGCGGGTGAATGTGCCCCTGGTGCGTCGTCTCGCCCTGGAGCAGGCCGACACCACCGATCCCGCCTTCTTGTGGTTCAACGAACTGACCGAAGGTTGCTTT
>JAYREN010000289.1:0-2407 GCA_041908845.1 Holophaga sp.
GCATCCCCCAGGGCCAGGGAGGCCAGGGCCGCCAGGGCGGTGAGGCCAAGGAACAGGAGGACGGGGCCGGTGATCCGGGTCTTCACCGGAAGCGCTCCGGGTGCAGGGCCCTCGCCAGCCATTCGTACGTCTCTACGCGGCGATGGCTGGTGGCCGAGAACAGGGCGCCGGGCAGGGTCACGATCCGGCCCTGGCGCAGGGCGGGCATGAACTTGTAGGGGCTGATCTGGCGCAGCTGGGCCGCGAGATCTTCGCCCCGATCCTGGGAGCCCACGAGCACCTCCGCCTTCCAGGTCAGGGCGCGCTCTCCGGGCATCGGCACGATGCCCTTGAGCCCCGCCTCCGCCGCCACATTGAGGGCGCCCGCGTGGTCGCAGATGTCCTGGAAGGAGGTCTCGGCGCCCGCGGCGTAGGGATAGATGCCCGCCGCCATCACCCGCACCGGCTTCGCCCCCTGAAGGCGCGTCGCCAGGGCCTGCACGCGGCCCTGGCAGGATCGGATCAGCGCCTCGGCCTGTTTCTCTCGGCCCAGCTCAGCGCCCAGGCGGCGCAGGCTGGCGTAGACATCCTCCAGCCGCTCGAAGCGCTCCACGAGATGGACCCTCACCCCCGCCCGCTTCAGCAGCGCCACGCCCTCCGGCGGCGCATAGCTGGTGGTCAGCACAAGATCGGGGCGAAAGCGCAGGATGTCCTCGGCGCTGGAATTGCGCAGGGCCGGGTAGCGCTTCGCCTCCTGCCAGGAGGGCGCATAGCGCTCGTCCTGGCCGAGATGGGAGAGCGCCGCGATCTGCCCCGGATCCGCCAGGGCCAGTAGCAGATCATCGGTGCCCACCGCCTGGGACACCACCCGCCGCGGTGGCGCCGCCATCAAGGCAGCGGCCACCGCGAAGGCGAGGAGGAAACGAAGCGCGTTCACGCTAGAAACGGTAGCGCGCTTCGAGGGTTACGGTGCGGGGCTGGGCGGGGAATCCGAAAACCTGGTAGGCGTCGTTCTTACCGTCCATGGCTCTGTTCTTCCACTCCAGCACGGACCAGGAGCGCTGCAGCAGGTTTTCGCCACGAACCGTGAAATCCAGGTTCTTGTTCAGGCGATAGCGCAGATTGGCGGCCAGGCTGTTGAAGTGGGTGTTCGACGCCCCCAGGAGCGCCGGATACCCCCCGAAATTCTCGTAGCGGGTGCCACTCCAGTTCCAGCGCGCCTCCACTCGCCAGGGACCCTCGGACCAGTACCCACTCAGGCCCGTAGTGGTGAAGGGGCGGCGGATCACGGCATTGGTGCTGAATCTCTGGCTTTCGGGCGCCTGTTCATCCCGGGCCTCCTGGTTGCGGATGAAACCTTCGACACCCCAGCCTTCGGTGCGATAGGCCACTGCGGCCTCGGCTCCCTGGATGCGAATCTCCTGGCCATTGCCATAGAGGTACGAATTCAGATCGAAGTACACCAGGCTGTCGAAGCGAGTCCTGGAGGCCTCCACCCGGGCCGACCAGGGCCCCGAGGCCCAGCTCCAGCCAGCCTGCGCGAAGACGCTCTTCTCCGGCGCCAAGGGGCGATAGGCGGCCGGGTTGTAATTCCAGCTGGCGGGGTTCAGCAGCTCGTTGGACTGGTACATCACCGAGTAGAGGATGGGCAGACCAAAGCCCGTTCCACAGGAGGCATAGAGTCGCTGATTACCGGGCAGGAGCAGGTTGGCGCCCACCTTGAACGTGCCCTTGGACTCCGTCTCCGCAGGCACGCCCGGGAAGGAGTCAAAGAGAAAGGCTTGGCGGAACCACTGCTGACGGTAGGAGCCCACCAGGCGCAGCCAGGAAGCGGGTTCTACCCGCCCCTCGAGCTTCACTCCAAGGTGTTTCGCTTCGCCGCGATTCGTGCCTCCCTGGTAGTCCGAGATCCGCGCGTGCTCCTCATCCGCGTCCAACCCGAGGGAGAAGCCGACCTCCCTGACTGGTTCCCAGCTCACCCCCGCTACAACCTGCGTCCGGCGACCACTGAAGGGTTCCTGGCGCTTGGGCACAGCGTAGTCATTGGGTTCCCAGCGATTGCTCTCCGCATAGCCCAGGCTCAATTCCGCCAGAAGCGTGGAACTCAGGCTGGAACGAAGAGAGCCGATGATCTGCTGGTTTCGCGAGGAGGTCTCTCGGTTTTCATCGTAGGTTCGGGTCGTGGGGCTCACAGACTGGTAGGGAATCGGCACGGCCTGATAGGTGTTGCGGTAGCTGAAAGAAGTCACGGTATCGGCACCGAGATTGAACCCTCCCGCCAGGAAAGCCCCATGGCTGCGGTAGTCCTTCGTCGTTTCGGTGGCCTGGGCCTCCTGGTCGCGATCCACGGCAGCCCTCACCCAGGCGCCGTCGAAGCCATAGGAAGCGCTGGCTCTTCCCTTGAGAATGCTCTGAGTACCTACCCCCA
>JAYREN010000290.1:0-2386 GCA_041908845.1 Holophaga sp.
AGTCCGCATTCACCGAGGCCTGCGGGGTTGTTCTTCAGCAGGGTTTCCAGGCGCTCCAGCCAGCCGGGCTGGGCCTTGTGCGCGTACCAGGGATGGAGCCCCAGCATGGGCAGGGTGATGGCGTGCTGCCGGGACAGCTCCAGGACGAGCCCCCAGTCGTCTTCGCGGGTGCCGCAGCAGACCATGTGGGTGACGTCGTGCTGGCGGGCCCGGTCTAGGACCGCTTCGAGCTCCGCGCCAAAGCGGGGATCCTGCAGGTGACAGTGGGTGTCGAAGAAGGGCGCTCCCACGGGCCTCCCTCAACCCTGATGGGCGGAGGCGCGAAGCTTGCGGCGGAGGGCCTTGCCCACGGAATTCTTGGGGATCTCCGCCAGGAAGCTGAAGGTGGTCGGCACTTTGTAGTTCACCAGCAGGCGGCGGCAGTGGGCGTGGATCTCCTCTGGGCTGATGTCCTTGTGGGAGACCACGAAGGCCCGCACGGCCTCGCCGGTGTCCTCGTCGGGAACGCCCACCACCGCGACATCCGCCACATCCGGGTGCATGGCGATGCAGGCTTCCACCTCGTTGGGAAACACGTTGAAGCCGCTGACGATGATCATGTCCTTCTTGCGGTCGGTGATTTCCAGGTAGCCCTGGGGATCGAAGCAACCGATATCGCCCGTGTGCAGCCAGCCGTCCTTGAGGGTGCGGGCGCTCTCCTCCGGCTGATTCCAGTAGCCCTGCATGACCTGGGGGCCGCGCACCACGATCTCGCCATGCTGGCCCGGCGCCACGGGATGACCCTCGTCGTCCACGATGCGCACATCCGTGCCGGGCAGGGGAAGGCCCACGCCCCCCACCTGTTTCATGGTGCGCCGCAGGCGGCTGCCATTGCGCACGGCGGCATTGTAGGTGACCAGGGGGCTGGCCTCGCTCAGGCCATAACCTTCGATCACCAGACAGCCCGTGAAGGCTTCCCACCGCTCGAGGACCGCCGGGTGGGTCTGCATGCCCCCGGCGAAGACGGCCAGCATCTTGCGGGTCATGCTGGGATGGAACCAGGTCTCCTTGGGCAGGGCCTTGAGCAGCGTGTTCACCGCCGTCATCCAGGTGATCTCATGGTTCTTGAAGGCGGCTCGGAGGTTCTTGAGGGGTCGCGGGTTGGGCACGAGCACGCTGTGGCTGCCGCTGTGGAAGGCGAAGAGCAGGTTGATGGTGAAGGCGATGACGTGGTACATCGGCAGCACCGTGAGCACGGTCTCCTCGCCGTACGAAAGGTAGATCCGGGTGATCTCGGCGATCTGTTCCAGGTTGGCCAGCATGTTGCCGTGGCTGAGCATGGCGCCCTTGCTGGTGCCGGTGGTGCCGCCGGTGTACTGGAGCAGGGCCAGGGTGTCCCGGGTGGGGCTCGGGTGCTTCACGGCATCCGGCAGGATGCGCTCCTTGGCCAGGTACAGCGTGCCCTGGTGGAGGGCCCGGGGCAGGGGGGTGACATGTGAACCGATGCGGGGGATCTTGCCCGAGAGCTTCAGCTTGGTCTTGATGAGCAGGCGGGAGAGCAGGGGGAAGAAGTCCGCGATGCTCGTGACGATGACGGTCTTGATCTGAGTGCGGGGCACCACCTCGGCCACCTTGTCGCCGAAGTGATCCAGCACCACCAGCACCTCGGCGCCGCTGTCCTGGATCTGCAGCTCCAGTTCCCGGGCCGTGTAGAGCGGGTTGGTGTTCACCACCACATACCCAGCCTTGAGCACGCCGAAGGCGCAGATGGGGTAGGCCAGGGAGTTGGGTAGCAGGATGGCCACCCGGGCTCCGGCCTTCAACTGGAGCCCGTGCTGAAGATAGGAGGCAAAGGCATCCGAGAAGTGGTCGATTTCCTGGAAGCTCAGGGAGGCTTGCATGCCGTTGGGCAGCACCAGGGTCTCGGCCTTGCGGTCGCCGTACCGCTCCGCCGCCCGCTTCACGAGCTGTCCCAGGTTCTCGAAAGGAAGGGGCTGGGCTTCGCGTTCCACACCCGCTGGATAACCTGACCACCACGCTCGTTCTGTATCCACTCGTCCGCCTTGTCGCTTCGGCCATGCCCTTGGATGCTGGACCGGCCCATCCGCTCCCCGGAGCCGGGGAGAGTCCATCATCCTAGTCGCTCTTGGCTCTCCGAGGAAAAGGCCGGTTTTGCCGGGCCAGTAAATCAACGGATCTTGATAACCGTCAAGGCACGGGCTTCGGCGCGGGCGCATCCTTTCGATACGGAGGCTTGAATGCAGCGCCAGATCATTCGGATCGACGAAGAAAAGTGCGATGGTTGCGGCATCTGCGCTAGCGGCTGCCCCGAGGGCGCCCTGCAGATGATCGATGGCAAGGCCCGCCTGGTGTCCGAGATCACCTGCGATGGGCTGGGCGCCTGCAT
>JAYREN010000291.1:0-2371 GCA_041908845.1 Holophaga sp.
TCGAGGAACTGAGGGCGGAACGCTAACTCGACGGCATCCCGGGCATCCAAGGTTCAAGGCTCTTGGGTTGTTCCCCAGTGCCGCCCGGAGTCGCCATGCCACAGGTCGAGACCGCCCTTCACGCCCTCCTGACGGATGCCTTGGGAAGCCGTCGCGCCGAGGATCTCCTGGAGAGTCTCGCCCTCGCCCCGAATCTCCAGGTTTCCAGACAGGACCGCGTGCCCCGGGCGATCCTCGCCATGGCCATGAATGCCATCCTCTTCGAGGATCTGCAACAGCGGGTGCCCTCGGCTCGGGCCTACGTGAAGGATCAGGTCCGCAGCGGCCGCACCGTGGTCTTCGATCACGGCGCCCTTCGCACGGTGGGCGCCCCCAGCGGCGAGCTGCCGGAAGGCCATCTGGCTTTCGCCCGTTTTCTCGAGCCGCTGGGGTACTTCGTCAACGGCACCTACCCCCTCGATCGCCTCGCCATGACGGGGCGCGCCTACGCCCACCTGGATCTGCCCGAAGCCATCCCTCAGTTCTTTGTCAGCGAACTGCACCCCGCCGCCTTCAGTACCGCCTTCCGGGCCGCGGCAGAGCGAGTGCTCGCCACGAGCCGAGATCCCCTACCCACCTGGGCCTTCCCGTTGCTGGACGAGCTGCGCGACACCGGCAGCATCTCCTGGACGGACGCCCTGCGCCTGCTGCCCAATCTCGTGGCCTGCTTCGACCGCCAACATACGGAACCCAGCCTCCTGGACTACGAGACACTCTTGGCCGAGAGTGCCGAGATGGCCTGGATCGCCACCGAAGGCAATGCCTTCAACCACGCCACGGACCGCGTGCCGGATGTGGTCGCCCTTACCCACGAGCAGAAGAGACTGGGGCGCCCAATGAAGGACGAAGTGGAAGTCTCGGGTTCGGGGCGCGTGATCCAAACGGCCTTCCGCGCTGCCGAAGTGGAGCGCCTCTTCGTGAACGCGGAAGGTTCTCTCGTGCTGCGCCGAGTACCCGGCTCCTTTTTCGAATTCATCACCCGAAAACACGAAGAGGACGGGCGGCTCGATCTGCGGTTCGACGCCTCCAACGCCCAGGCCATCTTCAAGATGACGGCCACCGGAGCCCGCTGACATGGTGGATCTTCATGCAGAGCTGGCGGCGGCCCTCGGTGTGGATGCCATTCTCAGCGAGCGCGCCGATCTCGAAAAGTACGAAAAAGGCTGGCGCTACGGCAATGGAAGGGCCGGGTTGGTCGTGCGCCCCTCCAGCACTGAAGGCGTTTCGAGGGTGCTTGCCATCACGCAGGAATCGGGTGCGAGGGTCGTGGCTCAGGGCGCCAACACGGGCCTGGTGGGGGCCTCGGTGCCCGATGGCAGCGGTGAGATGGTGGTCCTTAGCCTGGAGCGCTTGAACCATCGCATCGAAATCGATCCCCTCGACCGCACGGTGCGCGTGGAAGGCGGCGTCCTCCTCTCCCAGCTCAACGCGGCGCTGGCGGAGCACGGACTGGTCTTTCCCGTGGATCTGGGCGCGGATCCCCAGATTGGCGGCATGATCGCCACGAATACCGGCGGCACTCGACTCCTGAAGTACGGCGATGTCCGCCACAACCTGCTGGGAGTGGAAGTGGTACTCGCAGACGGCACCGTCATCAGCGCGATGAAAAGCCTGCGCAAGGACAACACGGGCCTGGACCTGAAGCACCTCTTCACGGGGACCTTCGGCGCCTTTGGCGTGGTCACCCAGGCGGTGCTGAGCATCGTGCCACTGCCCCGTCAGCGCGCCACCGTCCTCGTGGGCTGCGGGAATGGCGAGGCGGCGCTCGACCTGCTGCGGACCCTGGAACACCGGGGCATCGAAATCCTCACGGCCTTCGAAGTCATCTCCGCCGAGGCCCTGCGGGCGGTGTTCACCCACCAGCCGCGCCTGCGAAACCCTTACGGCCACACGGAGCTTCCGGCCTACACGGTCCTCGTCGAAATGGCGTCCACGCTCAAGAACACCACCCTGAACCTGAGCGCATTCCTGGAGGAAGTCCTGGCGGCTCACCTGGAAGGTGATGGTGGGGAATCCATCTCGGAGGTCTTTCTCCTGAAACCCGAAGAGGCCTGGGAGATTCGCCACCACATTTCCGAGAGCCTTCGGAACGAAGGCTACGTGCTGGGCCTGGACATCTCGGTGCCCCGCTCGAGGCTGCCCGCCTTCACCGAGGCCGTGACCGCCTGGCTCAACACCAACCATCCCGGTGTGCGGGTCTGCGACTTCGGCCACTGGGGCGACGGGGGCACCCATCTCAACCTCGTCTGGAATCCCGAAGCTATGGCGATCCCGCTGGAGGCGCTGGTCGCGTAAATCCAGCAAAGTGTCTACTATCTCGCCGTGCATTAAT
>JAYREN010000292.1:0-2366 GCA_041908845.1 Holophaga sp.
TGCCTTTTGCCAAACAAGAATCCGCTGCAAGAAGGCCCATAGGAGGTGGCCGTTCAGTTTTCAAAGGAGGAATTAACAGGGATGAAGGGGATGCAGGGGATAACAGCAGGCAAGGGTAAAACCCAAGCTGGGAGCCGTTTTGGGCCACGGTATTCCCTGGGAAGGGCCAATCAAACTCCCGCCTCACGGCCTGGGCGGTCGCTCCCGCAAGTCAGTGAAGAACCTTTTTTTTCGACAAGGATGAAAGGGATAAAAGGGATGAAGAAGCCACCGACACCGCACGGCGATTTTCGGCAGGTTGTGCATCCCTGTGATCGCGTCGTCTGGGCGCGAGGCTACTTTTCCGGGGACTTGCCTTCGAGGGCCCGGAGTTCCTTGGCGGCGGCGCTGCTGCCGGCCTCGGCGGCCTTCCGGTACCACTTCAGCCCCTCGCGCTTGTTGCGGGGCACGTTCAGGCCGTTGTAGTACATCGCGCCCAGCATGCGCATGGCGGCGGCATCGCCTTTCTCCGCCTTTTCATGGTAAGACCGCAGGGCCGGGGGAACCTCGACCCTTTCCTCCTCAAGAGGAGCTGGCACGGGTGCGGCTTCCGGGCTCGATTCCGAGGTCTCCGCTGCCGAGGCTTCGGGCTCCGAGGTACCACCCAGGAGGTCCGGTCGCAGCATCCACAACCCTCCGGCCGCGAGAAGGAGGACCAGGGCACCGACTCCAGCCCAGACCCAGACGGGCATGCCCTTGCGTGTCGGGCTGGGCAACTGGTTGGCTGGAATCTCCAGAGTACGGGCATCCCTGGGACGATCCTGGGGATCGGGCTGGGCGGGCGCGCCGGTGGGCATCATTTGGGTGGCGATGGGCAGGGCGGGGTCGCCCACGGGCAGCATGCGGGTGGCCGAGGGATCCTCGGCGGGCGGGGGCGGGGGGCCGACCTGCAAGCGCACGGTGGCGTCGGGGCCCTCGAGGATGGCCCGCACCTCGGCCTCGGGGTCCACGCGGGTCAGGGGCAGGGGCTGGGTGGATTCTTCTCCAGGGAGCGGGGGCGGTTCCAGCATGGGCAGGCCCGCGGGCAGCATGACCGTGGCCTGTCCCTCGGTGGATTCGGGTGTCTTGGCCTGGGCGGCCCGGAGGGCCTCCGGACCAAGGATCTGCGTCTTGTCGGCCTTGGGTTTGCTCATGGTGGCATCCGGGGAAGAAATTCCAGCATAGCGCCGGGGTCGAGGTTTACCCCAGGGAACGGTGTGACTTCAGAACTGGGCCCGCAGCCACGCGGAATAACCCGCCGCCTCGGGCGTCTGCTCCAGGGGCGCCCAGATCGGCCGCTCCGCCTCGCTCGGCGCCGCGTAGGGGCCCGCCTTGGCCTCGAAAAATACCGAACCGGGCTCCAGGGCCACCAGGGAATGGAAGGTGCCATGGGGAATGGTGAGGCCCAGGCATCCGGTGGCCGCATCGAGGATGCGCGCCTGGGTGATGCGGCCCTGGGCATCCAGCAGCAGCGCGCCGATCCGCCCCCGGACCAGCAGCAGCGTTTCGTCCTTGGTTGGATCTAGGTGGCAGTGGGGCGGGATGTACGAGCCGGGTTCCAGGGCGATGAGCAGGCGGTGGCAGGGGTCGCTGCCTTCCCGGTGGAAGTTGCGGTTCACCCGCAGGCGGGGCAGGGCCCGGGCCTGGGCGCTCAGCTCATCCAGCAGGGCGGTGTCGATGAAGGTGGCCGGGCGGTCCCCCCTGACTTGCATGTGAGCCTGGATGCAGGCTTGGCCTGCGTCCATGCTGGGGGCCAGGGGGGACGCAGAGGCCGCGCCCTGGTGTGTGGCGTCGATTTGCGGTGTGCCCTGAGCGGCCGGGCGGTCCCCCCTGACTTGCATCAGGCCGCTTGTACGCGGATTTCGCCGAAGGCCTCGGACTGCACCAGCTTGACCCGGCCCGTGCGCATGAGCTCCAGCAGGGCCAGGAAGGTGATCACGAGGTCATCCCGGGTCTGGGCGGTGGCCAGCAGGCCGCTGAAGGGCAGCCAGAGGCCGCCGTGCAGCTCCTGGAGCACCTCCGCGATGCGCTGGTCGAGCGTCTTGGGGGGCGTGCGCACCTCCACCGGGGGGGGCGGCAGCAGCTTCTTGAGGGCCTCGCGGTAGGCCCCCAGCAGATCGAAGAGCGTGGCCTGGATGGGCTCGTCTTCGATGCGGGCATGTTCCTGGATATCCAGGCCCTTGGCATACACCACGGCCTGCCATTCGCCTTCCCGCACCACCAGCTCCCGGGTGGCCTCCTTGACGGCCTGGTAGTCCAGCAGGCGCTGCACCAGTTCCTCGCGGGGATCCGCATCTTCGCCATCCTCCTTGGGTGGCAAGGGCTGCAGCATCCGCGACTTGATTTGG
>JAYREN010000293.1:0-2352 GCA_041908845.1 Holophaga sp.
CATCCCTGGACCACCGAAGAACTGCGCAAGTTGGTAATGGAGGCGGGCTCCTCAAACGGCGAGGCGTTCATGGCTCAGGTGAAACCCGAGGCTTTCGCTGAGCCCGGCTATGCCCAGTGGATGCCTGGGCTGGCGCCCCTCCTGGCCCAGGCGGGCCGTGCCAGCGGCATGGCACTGCACCTGGATCCCGGCGAGGGCACCAGCGGGGGCAGCGATTACCGGGATTTCGCGAGGATGCGGGTGCCCTGGATCCGGTTCTTCGGGAACTACTTCCCCGGCTATCACGAGCCCAGCGACTCTGTCGAGAACCTAGATCCCGAGCAGGTGCAACGGATGGCGCGGCTCGCCTTTGCTACGGTTTGGCTGCTGGCGCAGCGCTAGTCCTGGGCGGCTCTGCGACTAAGTCCCTCGGTGGACCGTTCATGTCTTCTGCTGGATGTGCCTTTCCTCCAAGGAATGAACGGGCGTGACGGCATCCAGCGGGAAAAGCCCTTCGCGGAGGTGCGGAGAACAACCCGAGGATGGCAAAGTCGAATCGTCTTTCCTCCGCTGATTTGAAAAAATCGGTAATTCTCGGATTTGCGGGAAAGACCGCCCAGGACTTGAGGCGGCAGTTTGATTCGTCCCACCCGCGGGATACCATGGCCCAAAATGCCTCACAGCTTGAGTTTGGTCCATGCCTGTTTTTATCCCCTTCATCCCCTCTATCCCTGCCAATTCCTTTTTGAAAAACCGAACGACCAAATTCTCGAGCCCTCTCGCAGCGAGTTCTGGTCTGGCAAAAGGCACGGAAAAGGCTGTTCAACAGGGATGAAGGGGATGTGCATCCGTCGAGCGGCATTCTTGTGCGAAGCTTGGCCGGAAAGGAACAGCGCTAACGCCTTTCCTGCAGATCCGCGAAGAACCCATATTTTAGATCGCCTCTTCGGATCAGGGCACGATCTCCCCGTACCATCCCTTATCCACGATCGTGGTGCCGTACGGCTTGGAGAGCCGCTGGACGAGCCGTAGGGTGGCCTTGGCGCGGGCATCGCTGACCAGGCGGGGCACGCCATAGAGCGGGCCTTCGTCGTCGATGGCGATGGGGATGAGCTGGATCTTACGCAGCTTGTCCTGGTTGAAGGTCATTCGCACCAGCAGGCCCTCCATGACCTCGCGGGAATCCCGGCGATCCCACACGGAGACATTGGTGGGGCGGGCCATCTCGAGATCCCGCTGGTGGATGAGGTCCACGGGAATGCGGTCCGGGGTGCGGTATTGGTAGATGAAGTCCGACAGGCTGTAAAAGATGGGCTTGCCCTTGTACATCTCGATGCCCCGCAGTACGTGGGGGCCGGTGCCCAGCACCAGATCGGCGCCCCCATCGATGGCGCGGTGGAACATGATCTCGTCGTTGGGTGGCGTCTTGTCCTGGATGCCGTAGGTGCGATTGTGGGTCACATCGTGGTTGTGGAGGGCCACCATGAGCACGTCCGTGCGTCTGCGGGCCAGGAGGATGTCGTCCTCCATGGTTTTCACGTCGCTCTCAAGCGGGCCTTCGACGGCCTCCACCTTGCCCTCCCGGGCCACCAGGATCACCGCAGGATTGATCGTTGCCAGGGAGGGCGCCCCTGGATCCTTGGAGCGGTACCTCGCCGACCAGTAGCGCATGTAGGAGAGAAGGCCAAACTTGGTCTTCTGCCCCTGCACTTCCTTGGTGCAGAGGGCGTGGGCCTCGGCCAGGGTGTTGCCGGCTCCGGCGTGATCGATGTTGGTGAGATCCAGGTTGCGCAGGCATTCCTTCAGGCCCTCGGGGCCGAAGTCCAGGGCGTGGTTGTTGGCCATGCTCACCAGGTTGATGCCCGTGCGGGCCAGTTCCCAGGCGAAGTCCTTCCCCGCGCGGAAATTGTAGAAGGGGCGCTGCAGCTCGGGGCGGTCGTTGATGGAGAATTCCAGATTGCCGTACGCGATATCGGCTTCCTGCATGATGCGGAGGATGCCCCGGCGCTCGGGTTCCTGGAGGTGCGTGATCTTCTCGTTGAAGATCATGTCGCCCACGGCTGTGACGATCACATCGTCTGGTTCCTCCTTGAGGAGCGTGGTGATGCGGGCCTCCCAGTCGAGGCCCGTGGGCGGCTCCTGGGGGCGGATCCGCCGGGTGTACACCGAGGGTTCGGCGCTGGGTTTCGAGGCCGTCTGGCCCTGCATCGGCAGACCGGCGGCCAGTGATGCGAACAGACCCAGGGCGAGGGTACGGAATGGGCTCATGGTGGACGCCTCCGGCTGAAAATCCGTTCAGCCCTCAGTGTAGCCATGTGCAAAAAAAAATTTCACAAACTTAAAAAATGATAAAAAAAGCGGCATAACTACATT
>JAYREN010000294.1:0-2318 GCA_041908845.1 Holophaga sp.
TGATGCTGCCCATCAGCTCGATCATGGGCGAGATCATGTTCGTCGCCCTGGAAGGGGATGGGACCACCACTGTCGATCCCATGGAGATGCGGGCTCAGGCGGACTGGGAAGTGCGCCGCCGCCTGCTCGCGGTGCCCGGCGTCAGCCAGGTCATCCCCATTGGAGGCGAGGTCCGCCAGTATCAGGTCCTCCTCAAGGCCGACCGCCTGCTGGCCACGCGCCTCACGGCGGAAGAGGTCGCCGAGGCCGTGAAAAAGGCCGGGGAAAGCTCCTCTGCGGGCTTCCTGGTCCACGGGGGACAGGAACACCTGATCCACGGCATCGGTCGCCTCCAGAGTGCCGCCGACCTGGAGCAGGCCCTGGTCACCCGACGGGACGGCCAAGCCATCCGGCTCCGCGACATCGCCGAGATCAAGGTCGGTCCCGCCCTCAAGCGCGGCGAAGGCAGCCACAACGCCAAGCCCGCCGTGATCCTGGCCATCCAGAAGCAGCCCGGCGCGAACACCCTGGAACTCACCAAGCGCCTGGACAAGGTCATGGACGAGATCCAGACGGCGCTCCCCCAGGGCGTGAAGCTGGAGAAGCACATCTTCCGGCAGGCGAACTTCATCCAGGTGGCCATCCGCAACGTGGTGGATGCGCTGCGGGACGGCACGATCCTCGTGCTCGTGATCGTGGGGCTATTCCTGGCCCACCGCCGGGCCACCATCATCACCGCCGTGGCGGTGCCCCTCAGCCTCGTGGCCGCCATCCTCGTGCTTCGGGCCTTCGGGGCCACCCTGAACACCATGACCCTCGGCGGCATGGCCCTGGCCATCGGCGACCTGGTGGACGACGCGATCGTGGACGTGGAGAACGTCCTGCGGCGACTGCGCGAGAATGCGGCCAAGCCCCATGACCACCGCAAGCCGTTCCTCCAGGTGGTCTACAAGGCGAGCATGGAGATCCGCTCCAGCATCGTCTACGCCACCGCCATCATCGTCGTGGTCTTCGCGCCGATCTTCTTCCTGAGCGGCGTGGAAGGGCGGCTTCTCCAGCCCCTCGGCATCGCCTTCACCGTGGCCCTGGGAGCTTCCCTCCTGGTGGCCCTCACGGTGACCCCCGCCATGTGTGCGTGGCTCCTGCCGCACGACCTCGAAGCCAAGCACAGCCACGAAGGCAAGGTGGTCACCTGGGTCAAGGCCCACTACACGCCGATCCTCGACTGGGCGCTGCCCCGTTGGCGCACCCTCGTGGGCCTGGGCGCGGCGGGCCTCGTGGCCGCCACCGTCAGCCTTTTCTTCGCTGGGCGCAGCTTCATGCCCGAGTTCAACGAAGGCAGCCTCAACGTCACCTTCGTCTGCCTCCCCGGCACCCCGCTGGAGGTCTCGGATCGGCTCGGTCGTCAGGCCGAGGAAATCATGCTCAAGCACCCCGAGGTGGTGGCCATCGCCCGCCGCACGGGCCGGGCGGAACTGGACGAGCACGGCCAGGATGTCTTCGGGGCCGAGATCGAGGTGGGCCTGAAGATGAAGGACCGCAGCAAAGAAGAGCTGCTGGCGTCCCTGCGCAAGACCCTCTCCGCAATTCCCGGCGTCTACGTGAGCCTCGGCCAGCCCATCAGCCACCGCGTGGACCACATCCTCAGCGGCAGCCGGGCCGCCATCGCCGTGAAGGTCTTCGGACCGGACCGCCTGGAACTCCGCCGCCTCTCCCAGGAAATCAAGAAGGAGATGGCCCAGGTGGAGGGCGTCGTGGACCTCGCCATGGAAGCCGAGGCGGACCTGCCCCAGCTCGCCGTGAAGCCCGACCGGGCGGCCCTCTCCGCCGCCGGGCTCACCACCCAGGACTTTGCCCACGCCCTTGAACTGACCTTCGCGGGTGAGGCTGTGACCCAGGTGCGGGAAGGCAACCGCGCCTTCGACGTGCTCGTAAGGATGGAACCCGCCGTGAACATGGACGCCGAGCGCATGAAGTCCGTGCTAGTCGCCACCCCCAGCGGCCCCGTGTCCCTGGGCCAGCTCGCCACCGTGGACTTCGAGCGGGCTCCCGCCTACATCCCTCGCGAGGACAACCAGCGCAAGCTGGCGGTCACCTGCAACGTGGGCGGACGGGACCTCTTCGGCGTCGTGGAGGACATCCAGGCCCGCATCCGGGAGAAGGTCAAGCTTCCCCAGGGCTACCAGGTCACCTACGGGGGCCAATTCGAGAGCGGTGCCGGGGCAACCCAGACCCTGACGCTCCTGGGCATGGCCTCCATCGTCGTGGTCTTCGGGCTGCTCTTCCTCGCCCTCAAGACTGTGCGCGATGCGGCCCTCGTGATGATCAACCTACCCCTG
>JAYREN010000295.1:0-2128 GCA_041908845.1 Holophaga sp.
CAGACCGTTGACCTGGGAGGCGAGCGCTTCGGCCTGAAACTGTTTGAAGCCGTGGGTCAGCTGGACGGCGAACACCATGCTGACGGCGAGAGACGTGAGCATGATGACGGGAATGCTGTTCACACCCACGGCCTGGAACTGGTACATCAGGCTGGCGCCGTCGAAGGGGCGCCTGAAGACGGCCCGGAAGGCCCGCCCCGAAACCACCGCAAAGTCTCCGGCCTGATCCAGGAACCGGAGAATATGGGTGCCGAGGCGCTCGAGGGCTGAATTCAACATGAGGTTTCCAGGAAAGGCACGGCCAACCCTCTACTCTAGCTTACGGTGCTCTTGAACCTGTCCCTCAATCTCGCGGCGCCGCCTTCCTTGTTCACCTGGGGCGCGCGGGCCAGCGCCAGGGCATCGGCGGGCACATCCTGGGTGAGCGTGGTTCCCGCCGCGATAAGACAGCCGTTGCCGAGACTGATGGGCGCGACGAGCTGGCAATCGGAACCCACGAAGACATCGCTGCCGATCACGGTGCGGTGTTTGCGGAAACCATCGTAATTGCAGGTGATGAAGCCCGCGCCGATGTTGGTGCGCTCGCCCACTTCGCAATCGCCCAGGTAGCTCAGGTGGTTGGCCTTGGCCCCAGGACGCAGATGGGCCTTCTTGGTCTCCACGAAATTGCCCATGTGGACGTTTTCATCCAGCACCGTGCCTTCGCGCAGGTGGGCAAAGGGCCCGACCTTGGCCCCGGTACCGATCACGGAGTCCTGGCCGATGCAGTAGGGACGAATCTCCGCGTTCATACCGATGTGGCAATCCCTGAACACGGAGCCCTGGCCGATGCGCGCGCCCTCGCCCACTTCCACCCGACCCTCGAGACGTACGTTGGGTTCGAGTAGTACATCCTTGGCGAGCACCACCTGCGGGCCCACGATCGTGTTCTCCGGCTCGAGAAAGGTGACGCCGGCCTCCATCCACTGGGTGTTGATGCGCTGGCGGGCGAGGGTCTGCAACTGCGCCTGGTCGAGGCGGGAATTCATCCCCAGGAGTTCGGCGGGATCGCACAGTTCGACGGTCACGGGCACACGAGCCGCCACCGCCACCACGGCATCGGTGAGGTAGTACTCCTGCTGGGCGTTGGCATTGGTAAGGCCCGCCAGGGCGGGTTTTAGCTCTCGCCAGGGCAGGGCGTAGGCGCCCCCGTTGACCCGCCGCAGGGCCAGGACCTCCGAGGTGGCGTCCTTCTGCTCCACGATGCTTCGAAGGCTGCCATCAGGGTGCTGGGCGACCCGTCCATATCCCGCCGGATCTTCCAGATCCATGGCCAGAATGCAGGCCTCGGCGCTGGCGAGTCGTGCAATGGATTCACGGGTGAGCAGGGGCACATCGCCGGAAAGAATCACCACGCGGCTGGGGGAGAGGCGATCCAGTTCGAGGGCGGCCTGCTGCACGGCATGGCCGGTGCCCAGGGGCTCCTGCTGGTCCACCGTGCGAACAGGGCAGGGCAGCAGGCCCTTGCGTTCCCATTCCTTCAGGGCCGCTTCCACCTGGTCCTTGCCGTGGTGGAGCACCAGTACGGCCGCGGAGACCGAGTTCGGAAGGGCTCGGAGCACCCAGAGCAGAGCGGGATCACCCAGCACCGGATGAAGCACCTTGGGTAGGGAGGACTTCATGCGCTTGCCTAGTCCCGCCGCCATGATCACGGCAACTGTCGTCATACAACCTCCAGGTTCACAGGTATGCGGGCCTTCGCCCGATTCATCGAGGCAGCCCGGGATCGGTGACCTCGGCCCGCCAGATCTCCTGGTGAGCCCTTCCGGCGAGTCTCACGGCCAGGGCGGTGGCCTCTAGGAAGTTCGTGGGGTCTGCAGTCCACGAGCCCGCCTTGTCGAAGGCCGTGCCGTGGTCTGGCGAGGTGCGGATGAAGGGCAGGCCAAGGGTGAGATTGACCGCGCGGGCAGGTTCGAGGACCTTGAGCGGGATCAGGCCCTGATCGTGATAGAGGGCCACCACCAAATCGAATTCCCTGCGTGCCGCACGCTGGAAGACCGTGTCCGAGGGCAGGGGGCCGAAGAAACGGGGCGCCGGGGGGCGGGCTGGGGCTTCGGAGGCGGGGCCTCGGACACGGTCTTCCAGCGTG
>JAYREN010000296.1:0-2014 GCA_041908845.1 Holophaga sp.
GTCATTTTCAACTCCGAATCCGGTCGCCTGAGCCATCTCGCGATGGGAATGAAGCCGCCCCGCATGCTCGTGGTTCCAAACGGGTTCGATATCACCCGGTTCGCGCCCGATAAGTCCAAGGGCCAGGCACAGCGAAGGACCTGGGGCATCCCGGAGGATGTTCCCCTGATTGGTGTCGTAGGGAGGCTTAACCCGGTCAAGGATCATCCGACCTTTCTCCGTGCCATGGCCAGACTCGCCAAAGAATGGCCCGATGCCCGATTCGTTTGCGTGGGAGGTGGACCCGAGGCCTATCTGGCTTCCCTCAAGGATCTGGCGCAGTCCCTGGGCCTTCAAGAACGTCTCATTTGGGCTGGCGTCAGCCAATCCATGCCCAGCGCCTACAACGCTCTCTCTGTCCTCGTGCTCTCCTCGGCCGACGAGGGCTTTCCCAATGCCTTGGGTGAAGCCATGGCCTGCGGCACCCCCTGTGTGGCGACTAGGGTGGGCGATGCCGAGATTCTGGTCGGAGACACTGGCCTGACCACCGAGGTGGGTGACGATGCCGCCATCGCAGAAGCCGTTTCAGTCCTGCTCCGGGAGTCTCCGGAGGCCCAGACGCTGCGAACCTCCGCCGCCCGCACCCGCATCTGCTCGATTTTCAGCGTCGAAAGCCTGGCCCGGACCACCGAGAACGCCCTCTTGAGCCTGCTTCCCGACCGGGTGAACCCCACCTAAGCTCCACCCCGAACTGGTGCCCTCTCATCGAAGACACTATCCTTTCGGGGCATGTTCCCGACCAGGAGGCCCGCGATGAGCACTTCCACCGAACAGCGGACATCGGAACGCATCCCCACCAAGAACCGTGTCAAGGTCGTCATCCAGGGCAGACTGGCCGCCTATTCGCTGGCCGCTAACCTCAGCCTGGGGGGAGTCCTGCTCGCCGCCGCGCCGCCTTTGCCTCTGGGTAGTCGGTGCGAATTGTCCCTTTTCACTTCAGGGAATCAGGACAGCCAGGGCATTCTGGCGGAGGGAACCGTGATCCGCAGCGATGCCCAGGGGACCGCCATCCAGTTTCTCGAAGCCCTTCCCCCGGAAAGCCTCCGGGTTCTCGCCAGGCAGACTGCAATGAGCACCGGACATTCGATCCTCAACGCCTACCGCGACTACTTCCGGGTGGGCCAGAGCGAGGGACTCGCCGATTGTGAAAAACTCCTGGGGGTCAGCAAGCGCACCTATCGAACGGTGTTCATCACGACCTTTTCCACCTGCATTCCCCTGGCCATCCTTCCTGTCTGGGTTCTCCGGGAGAGCCTTCCCGCCGCCCCTGTCTGGGCCAAGATCTCCGCCGCCTTTGCCTATGGTGCGACTTGGCTCCTGCTCATCCAGCCAACCGTGGATCTTACGGTCTTCCGTATCCTGAGGAAAAGACAAGCGCCGGGGCCCAAGATCTGACCCCGACGCTTGAACTTGGCTAGGTTATGGATTCTGTCGTAGGCGCCCTATCTGCCATTGCCCGACAGGATGTTGCCACTGAGGGTGCCCTGGGAGCCGCTGGCCAAGTAGATGCCGTACCGCGTGCTGCCCGTGACTATGTTGCCGGTGATGATGTAGCCGGTGATCGTGGGATCCAGGTAGATGCCGTCGCCCTGGGTGCCGGTGATGGTGTTGCCGGTGACCGTGGTGCTGTCGGCTTCGTCCCGCATCCTCAGGCCCCAGTTCTTGTTGTCCCGCATCACGTTGTTGGTGACGCGATGGCCCGCGGTGTTGGAGATCTCGCAGCCGCCGCCGCCCGGCATGCCGTTGGCTGCGTTGAAGCCATTGCCCACCATTACGTTGCCGTCGATCAGGACGTTCTTGACGAAGGCGATACCGCGGTCTCCCAAGGCCAGGCCGTTCTGGATGCCGCCACCGGAGTTGTTGGTGAAGGTGCAGCCCAGGATCTGCATGTTGGCCACGGTCTCGCCTGCGTTGGGCTCGATGTCGATGCCGGCCTCGGGCAGGGTGCCCTGGGTGTTCTTGAAGGTGGAGTTCC
>JAYREN010000297.1:0-1969 GCA_041908845.1 Holophaga sp.
AAAGCCGAAACACGAGCCGAAGGCCTGTTGCATGATCCCCGAGAAATGCAGCTGACCGCCGCCATACCCTCCGCAGAGAACGAAAAGCTCCTCAAGATTTCAAGGTGCTTAGGTCAGGGTTAGATGTGATACCCGTTCCCTCGGCGATTTGTTCCGGTATTGGTTGAGGATCAGCTGTCTTGGCTCGCCGTTGGTCTTGAAAAATACGAACCCATCTTAAAAAAATTTCACGTGATTGTTCGTGTGTAAGGCCGGTAGATCTACCTTTTTCGGTAAGGCTCCAGACTCCGCGTTTTGATGAATCAAGTAAACCTTCACGAACTAAATAAAAGCGCCCCCAAGCGACTTGATTTCGAAAACGGGGTTCACCAGAAGGGAGTAAGTCGTTTTGTAATTCATCGGGGAGAGACAGGTCATTTGCGATTTGTTCAACGACCTCGTCCGGCGTTCCTGAGCCACCAAGTTTGCGAAGTGCGTCAAGAAGAGGGCCAAAGTATCGGACGAATTGTGCGCCCTCGTCTGATTTCTTCGATGGTCTGTTGGTTTTCATTCTGTGGCGACCTTACTTATGACTAGATGTGACGTATTCAATCATGAGAGGGAAACGGCCCTTCCAGCGAAAGCAAACGACAAGACTCCCTCTATTCTTAGCTAGAGCCTCTCCGAGGACAAATGAATTATCCGCCGTCCAGGCGGAATTCAGCCCAACGATTCGTCCTCTCCAGCCTCATCCGGTTCGACCCTCATCAGCATCCCAATGGCCTCCTGGGCCACCCGCAACCCGAAGAGCGCGGGCATGTAGGAGATGGTCCCCAGGGGGGTTCGGGCGCGGCCGGGGCCGAGGTGGGCGTCGATGTCCAGGGGATTGGGGGGCAGGGTGTTCTGGGAGAACTCCAGGGAATAGATGCAGTGGATGCCCTTGCTGATGCCCCGGCGGCGCAGGCGCTGGCGGATCACGGTGGCCAGGGGGCAGTGACGGGTCTTGGCCAGGTCGCCCGCCAGGATCTGGCCGCCATCCAGGCGGCCCCCGGCGCCCATGCTGGAGACGATGGGCAGGCTCGCCTCGAAGGCGGTCTGGAGCAGGGCGCATTTGGCGTTCACCGAGTCGATGGCGTCGATGACCAGATCCACCTGGGGCAGCAGCAGCTCCGCCACGGAATCGTTGTTGATGAAGGCGCGGCGGGCATCCACCTCGCAGGCGGGGTTGATGTCCTTCACCCGCCTCGAGGCCACCTCCACCTTGGGCAGGCCCAGGGTGGAGTGCAGGCCCAGGAGCTGGCGGTTGAGGTTGGTGGGGTTCACCACATCGTGATCCACGAGCCGCAGGTACCCCACCCCCGCCCGGGCCAGGGCCTCGCAGGCAAAGGATCCCACGCCCCCAAGGCCGTAGATGGCCACCCGGGATCGGGTGAGGCGCGCGTAGGCTTCCTCTCCCAGCAACTGCTCCGTGCGGGCGAACCATCTCATGGGAGCAGACCTCCAAAAATGCGTTGCGAGTTCCGATAGGCGAGGGCGGCGGTGGTTTCGAGCTCGGTACTGCGCAACCGTGCCGCCGCTTCGGCCACCCGATGGATGTTGGCAGGCTCATTGAGCGTACCGGGGATGAGCGAGATGTCCGGCGCGTCGGTCTCGAAGAGCAGGCGATCCTCGGCCACGACCCGTACGGCCTTGGCACCCCGGTGGTTGGCGGGATTGGCCAGGGAACAGGAAAAGGACAGATGGAAGCCCAGGGCCTGGAGCTCCCGGGCCACTTCGGCGGAACCGGAGAAGGCGTGCACCACGGCTCCCGCCGGGGGCAGATCCTCTTCCCGGGCGAGGGTGGCCAGCAGCTCCCAGGCCCGGCGGCAGTGGATGGAGAGGGGCCGGTTCAATTCCACCGCGAGGCGGAGTTGGCCGCGGAAGACGGCCTCCTGCAAGGGGCGATCCGGGTTATCCAGGGCGAAGTCCAGTCCGCATTCACCGAGGCCTG
>JAYREN010000298.1:0-1873 GCA_041908845.1 Holophaga sp.
CGTCTTGTCGCCGGAGGCCCCTACGGGCACCGCTGTCACGAGATCCCACTCCCCCTCCTGGGTCATGGGGTCCTTGTAGAGCCTTCGAAGCACGGAGGGGCGCAGTTTCATCAGGTCTTCCAGGTTCGTGGGATAGCCTCCCGTCCGCTGCTGGTAGAGCCGAATGCCCCGAGCCATGGCCTCGCCCCGGAAGATCAGTTCGTCTTCCGCGCTCCGCTGCACCTCCACGATGACCGAGGGCACGGCCTTCATCAGGAAGATGCCCATCACCGTCATCATGCCCAGCAGCAGGGCCAGCATGTAGCCTTGCTGGCGGGAAGGCGGGTTGGCGGGGTCCAGAAGCCTCATGGCTTCAGAATAACGCGGAGTTCAGTCCGCGGTCTCCCGGCTGTGACGGCTCTGCAGGAATTCCAGGAACTCGGCAACCAGGGTGGGATCGAATTGCCCGCCCGCCCCCTTGCGCAGTTCGTCCAGGATTTCCTTGGGTGGCCGCGGCCCCTTGAAGGCACTGCCGTCGTTCATCACCTCGAAGGATTCGATCAGGTTGATGATGCGGCTTCCCAGTGGTATCGATTCGCCCCTCAGGCCATCCGGATAGCCCTTGCCGTCCCACCGCTCGTGATGGTGACGGATGATACCCAGCACATCGAAGGGGAAGCGGAAGTCCTTGAGGAAGGTGGTGGCCAGGACGGGATGCGTTTGCATGCGGGCCATCTCATCACCAGTCAGGCCGGGCTTGGCGAGGAGTCGCGGATCCAGCAGGAAGGTGCCCACATCATGCAGGATGGAGGCGATGCAGACTGCTTCCAGGTCTGCCGCAGGGAGTTCCAGATAGAGGGCGAAGCTCCGCGCGAGCTTGGCCGTCGCCAGGCTGTGATCCCGCAGCCTGGGAGCGCCGCCTTCTACGGAACTGAGCAGCCGATGGCTCACGGAGAGGAAGGCTCGATGGTACCGTTCGTGGAGGCGAACCTCCTGCAGGTGGAAGCCGACCATGCGCGCCACCATCTCGATGTAGCTCTGCTCCCGTTCCGTGAAGGGGCGATCCTCGCTGCGGAAGAGGAGCATGAGATCCTGGCCCTCGGCCACGAGGATCACTGGCAGATAGGTCTGGAAGATACCCATCAGGGGCTCTTTTTCGAGGTACTCCACCTTCGTGAGGATGCGGAGATCCCGCTCGACGACCTTTGGCACGTGATACGTAACATGGGCGAGAACCTGCTGCTTGAGGTCCGGCGAGAGAGGCTGGCGACTGTAGGTCAGGATCGGTTTGACCTCGAGCACCTCGTCCATCCAGAGGGCCACGGCCGCCAGGGGAACCAGGTTGCAGAGGAGGGTCGCCGCCTCCCAAAAGAAGGTCCGCTGCTCCGGCAGGAACATCCCTGGCCGAAACCCTGCGGTAGGCTGGGCCACTGGAGCCACCGAGGATTGGACTGGCCCCGCGGAAGCGGCCAGCCGCGGATCGGTGGGTTCGTCCAGGTTGCGGCTGATGATGGCCTGCCCCGGAGGCACCGGTGCAAACGCAAGGGCCTGGCCGGGCAGGGCCTGAAAGCCATCCAGGGATTCCGCACCCTGTCCGGGGGCCTGCGCGAGGGCGGGCACCATGGCACCACTGGCCGGTACCGGCACCTGGAGGGGTGAGGCACCATCCGGTACACTCGAAAGGGTCGGCACCACCGAGCGCCCGGCTCGGAAGTCGCGCATGGTTTCCACGATCTCCTGGCAGATGGCCTGGGTGGGGCCTTCGTCCCGCTCCAGGTCGTAGAGGGCGCTCTTGGTAAGATCCTTCTGGACCAGCAGCCCAGCCCATTCCCCCCGGTCGAAGAAGGGGGTGATGAGGAAGCGCGGAGATTCGCCTCCCGAAAGAAACTTGGTG
>JAYREN010000299.1:0-1804 GCA_041908845.1 Holophaga sp.
ATGTCATCGATCGCATCCCCGAAATTGCCCTGGGGCGACCACTGGCCCAATTCATAGGCCCACTCGTGGATCGTGCCATTCGCCGCCAGGAACACCCGGTTGCCCACCGCCGCCGTATCCTTCACCGGCCCCAGTCCCAGGGTCTGGGTGGGCAGCTTGACATACCCCGCCGTGGCGAAGGACAAGGGCGAACCCTCCAGGGCCTTCCCCTCGGAATCTAGGATCCCCTCGGTCCACACCACCCGGTACGCCGTCGCCGAGCGCAACTGCGAAGGCGTCACGAAGGCCACCATGGAGACCCACTGCTCCGCCGTCACGTCACCGCTGCCACCGAACACCCGCGCGGGGTCGGTCACCCAGGCCCCATTCTCCTGGTGCTGCAGGGTCAGGTTGTCCCTGGAGATCCCCTTCACGGGCTCGCTGAAGGCCACCTTTACCGTGCTCTGGGGGTTCACCCCACCCACGCCCCCATTCACCACCAGACGGGCCGTGGGTGCCTGGTTCGGGAGACTCACCGTGCCCCCGCCCTCGCAGGAAACGATCCGTAGCTGGGACTGCAATTGGGTCTTGTTGCACGTGCCATCCAGCACCTGCACCACCGCCGTGTGCACCCCCTCGCTCATGTCCGTCAGCCGCAGGCGGATCCGGCGCATGCCCCGCTCCGTGCCCTCCTCGTCCACCTGACCCAGGCCTCGGTTGGAACAATCCGCATGGCAGGCTGGGCTCAGCATCCCGTCGAGGGTCACGTTCACCGCGAGCGCGCTGGACGCGGTCTGGTTGTCCCGCATGAGGATGGAGAGATACACCTCGTCCGAAGGCTTCGCCAGATCGGAGCCCTTGTAGGTTCCATTGGTCTTCACATCAAAGCGGGTTTCCACGTACGGCGCCTGGCGGTCACCGAGCTCCGTGGGCGCCACGTTGAAGTGCAGGGTCGGCATGTGGTAGTAGGTACCGAAGATCCCGCCGGGGCCGCCATCGCTGCTGCCGGAAAAGGCCCTCGCGCCAAAGTCGGCGTCGATGCCCATGATCTCACCGCCCCCCCGGATGAGCTCATCCGTGAGATCGCTGGAATAGATGTAGCTCCCAGAGGGGGCTTGGGTCCGCCCCATGAACTGGCCCGACCGTTTGATGGAGCCGAACTTGCTGAAATAGATATAGGCACCGATGGCGCGTTTCCGCTCCTCACCCGGGAGCTGGATGTCCGCGAATCCACTGATGTAATGAGACCCGGAATCGATCATGAGGGCATCTTCGAGCCAGTTGTACACGCCGAAGAACCCGTAGCTCATCGGGGACTCTACCCCGGAGGCCTTCCCAAGGGGGGAAGCCTGGGCCTTCTGGCTTTCCGGGCTGGGCGATGTGGCGGGTCCGCGCGACGCGCGGCCGGGGCCCATGGCCGTGTTGAGCTTCAGGGGTCGCCCCGAGGGAGGCTGTGGACTTGCGTTGGGAAGGCCGCCTTCTCCGGGAATGGTAAGGGTTTCGGGAATGCCTCCCATGGACTTCAGCATGCCGCCGGAAAGGGCCGCCGTATCTGACAACTCGAAATAGGTGCAGGGCGAGCCATCCTCCTCGAAACCCTCCACGCGGTCGAACACGGCATAAGCCCCAAGCCCATCTGTATGCTGGGCGGTGCTGGGATTGGCCGGTGCCAGGATCTCCAGGATGGGGCGTTTCTTGAGCTGCACGCCCGGCTGGGAGCACCGCAACCGGATGCGGCCCACGATCTTTTCCTGGGCCGCAATGGCGGGATCCAGTTCCGCAGGCAGTTCCTGGGTGAATTCGACCTGGATTTCCGCAGGCCCAT
>JAYREN010000300.1:0-1696 GCA_041908845.1 Holophaga sp.
GATATCGTGAGCGGCAAGCCTCTGTTCTCCAGCAAGGACAAGTTCGACTCGGGCTGCGGTTGGCCCAGCTTCACCCAGCCCGTGGACGGCTCCGAGGTGGTGGAGAAGCGCGATCTCACCCTCGGCATGGTGCGGACCGAGGTGCGCTCCAAGGCGGCGGATTCCCACCTGGGCCATGTCTTCGACGATGGCCCCGCCGACAAGGG
Source organism: Holophaga sp. (assembly GCA_041908845.1). Classification (GTDB taxonomy): domain Bacteria; phylum Acidobacteriota; class Holophagae; order Holophagales; family Holophagaceae; genus JAYREN01. Next base: position 207 of record JAYREN010000300.1, read on the forward strand.
CGGCCTGCGCTATTGCATCAATTCGGCCTCCCTTCGCTTCATACCCGTAGAGGACCTGGAGAAGGAAGGCTACGGCGATGCCCTGCCCCTCTTCGGCAAGGCTGCGCCCAAGGCCGAAGTCGAAATCGCGACCCTGGCCGGAGGGTGCTTCTGGGGCATGGAGGAGCTGATCCGCCAGCAGCCCGGCGTACTCGCCACCGAAGTGGGCTACACCGGCGGTACCGTGGCTCATGCGACCTACGAGAACCACGCGGGCCATGCCGAGGCCGTGCAGATCCGCTTCGATCCCCGCAAGACCAGCTTCGAGGCCCTGCTGCGCTTCTTCTTCAAGATGCACGACCCCACCACCCTGAACCGCCAGGGCAATGACATCGGCAGCTCGTACCGCAGCGCGATCTTCTTCCACAGCGACACCCAGAAGGCCACCGCCGAAAGGGTCAAGGCCGAGGTGGACGCCTCCGGGAAATGGAAGAAGCCCCTCGTCACCGAGATCACCCCTGCTGGGCCCTGGTGGAAGGCCGAGGAATACCACCAGGACTACCTCCAGAAACGCCCCGAAGGGTATACCTGCCACTTCGTGCGGGAGTAGGGCGGGGCAGGCTGGGGCAGGGAAAAGACAAAAGATTCACCACTGAGGACACTGAGAAATTGGGGAGAGCACAGAGAAATTTCGGTGTATGCGCGATGATCCTCAACTGAGGCCAAGGAATATCACGAGACGCTTGCAATTGAACGAGCCTTGCAGGAGGACCCTGAAAAGGGTCGCCAGTGGCTCCAGGAGCAGATCCTCTACGAGGTCACTGCCGATTCAGTCGAAGCGGAATCCGAGGCTCTTTCCTGAAATGTGAGGCACTGGGCCTCGCTGCCACTGCTGGCCATGAACGCCCGCAGGAAAGGCCATTCTGGACATTGCTCATGGCCCCTAGGAGCATGTCCAGGCAGACAGAAGGAGTTGGGCTGATGACATCGCAGGCGAGCGAGGACCCCAAGTCTGGACCGACGAACACCTGGGATGTGGTGGTGATCGGCGGGGGTCCGGCGGGGCTGTTGGCGGCGGGCCGGGCGGCCATGCTGGGGGCCCGGGTCCTGCTCCTGGAGAAGATGGAGAAACCCGCCCGCAAGCTGCGCATCACCGGCAAGGGGCGGGCGAACATCACCAACATGAAGCCCCTGGAGGCCCACCTCCAGGAGATCCACCCGGAACCGCGCTTTTTGCGCCAGGCCTTCGGCGCTTTCTTCAACCGCGATCTCATCGGGCTGCTGGAGTCGCAGGGGGTCGAAACCAAGACCGAGCGAGGCGAGCGGGTGTTTCCCGCCAGCGACCGGGCCTGGGATGTGGCGGAGGCACTGGTGGCCTGGGCCAAGGCGCAGGGGGCGGAAATCCACCATCACGGACGGGTGGATGTTCTGCGGATCGAGGAAGGCGTCTTCACCGGCGTGATGGTCACGCGCAAGGCTTCGGAACGTCAGGAGCGGATCGAGGCCCGCTG
>JAYREN010000301.1:0-1661 GCA_041908845.1 Holophaga sp.
AAGACGACTTCCTCCCGGGTCTTGGCCCAGGCCGCATCAAAGGCCATGCCCCGGGCCATGCGCTGCCGCATCAGCTCGAACCCTGCAAAGAGGGCGTGCCCCTCATTGAAGTGGTAGACCTGTGGCTTGATCTTCAGGGCCTTGAGGGCCCGAACCCCACCGATGCCCAGGACCATTTCCTGGGCCACTCGTTCCTCGCCGAACCAGCCGTAGAGCTGGCCCGTGATCCATCGGGATTCGCCATCGTTCTCCTCGATATCGGTATCCAGCAGGTACAGGGAATCCACCCCCAGGCTGTCCAGGCGCCAGACCTTGATCTTGACGGGTCGCCCCTTGATCTCGATTTCCACCACGACGCCTGTGTCTTCCAGGAAGCGGTGTTCCCCGCTCTTGTAGGCGTCGTAGACCCGCCCCGTGGCGGCATCCACCATCTGCTCGCCGTAGCCCTGTTTCCAGCGGATGCCGATCCCAACCATGGGGTAGCCGTAATCCTTAACCCCCTTCATGTAGTCGCCGGCCAGGATTCCAAGACCCCCCGCATAGATCTTGAAGGGGCTATCAAGGGCGTACTCCATGCAGAAATACGCGACCTGGGGCAGCTTCTGGGTGGTCATGCACACTCCTTTTTCATCAATCTTTGCGGTATTCACAGCGCGCCATTCTTCCCGAAGGCGCAGGGATGGAATCTCAGTGGGTCTTGTCCAGAACGCGCTCGAGCAGCACCACCGAGTCGGCCTGGAGGGTCACTTTCCCCCCGGTCACCTTGGCCGTTCGCCCGGTATAGGCATCGCGAAGGGTTTGGCCATCCTCGAAGACTCCGGCCACGGTCAGGCTGACCTCGCCCTTGGTCTTCAGGGCCACCACCACGCGGTCATCGCTGACGGGTTCCACCCGACTGAAGGTATAGGGGGCCTCGCTCAACTGCTGGTGGCTTCCCATGGCCAGGGCCTGGTGACGGGCGCGGAAGGTGCCCAGTTTGCGCCAGTGCGCGAGCACCTGGGTGTCCACCTTGTCCCAGTTCATGTCCGACCGCGTGGCCTGCTGCCCATCGGTGCGAGGCTCAAAACCTGCGGGGCGAGCCGTCTCATCGCCATAGAAGATCTGCACCCCCCCGGGGGCCAGTAACAGGGCGGTGCCGCCCTCGATGAGGCGGGCGCGGTCAAAGAGTTCGGTGTCGTGGGAGGACAGGTAGTTCAGCATGTGGATGGGCTTGCCCGCCTGGGCCTGGGCGTAGCTTTTGAACAGCTTCTCAGGCTTGGCGAAAACGCCTTCCTGCTGCTGGAAGTCGAAGTTGATCATGGCGTCGAAGCCCGAGGCCGTCAGCTTGTGCCGTTCGGGCCCGACCCCCCAGTATTCGCCCACCATCCAGAAGGGAGCATCGTCGACCTTGCGGGCAGGATGCTTGGCCTTGAACTCGGCCAGGGCCTTGGTGGCCTCGGCCTTGAGGGCAGCCCAGGCCTCGGGTTCCACATGTTTCACCGTGTCGGCGCGGAATCCATCGATGCCGAATTCCCGCACCCAGTCCGTGAGCCACGTGACGAGGTAACCGCGAACGGTGGTGTTCGGCAGTTCCACGGCCTTGGTGTCTGGCTTTCCCTTGAGGAACTTGGGCAGCTTCACGAAATCGGGCGACTCGGTGCGGAAGTCCGGGAGATAAGCCA
>JAYREN010000302.1:0-1632 GCA_041908845.1 Holophaga sp.
GAACTCCCGCCCCAGGTGACTCCCCACTCCGATCCCGAAGCCGCCTTCCGTGCCCCCCTCTGGATCAGCGCCCTGCCCACCCAGATTTCTCCCGATGTCTGGAAACGATTGGCGAAAAGCACGACGGAACGCCCCGAGGCCCTCATCCACGTGAGCAAGGGCCTGCTCCAGAAGCAGCACCAGCGACTCTCCGAGGCGCTGAAACCCATCCTGAAGCTCCCCATCGGCGTTCTGTCGGGCCCCTCCTTCGCCGATGAGGTGGCGCGCAATCTCCCCACCACCGTGGTGCTGGCCCTGCCCCCCGAAATCGAGGACCCCCGCGCACGGGAGCTCCAGGCCCTCCTCTCCACCCCGCGCCTGCGGCTCTACCTGAGCCGGGACATCGTGGGCGTGGAACTCTGCGGCGCCCTCAAGAACACCCTGGCCATCGCCGCGGGTTTGGTGGAAGCCCTGGGCCTCGGCAACAACGCCCGGGCGGCACTGCTCACCCGGGGCCTGGCCGAGATGGCCCGGCTCGTGGAGAAGCTGGGCGGGCGGCCAGAAACCGTTATGGGCCTGGCGGGCATGGGTGATCTCCTCCTCACGGCGACAGGCCCCCAGAGCCGCAACCGCCGCTTTGGCGAAATGATCGGCCACGGCATCCGCCCCACCGAGGCGACGGCGGCCATGGGCGAGCAGGTCGTGGAAGGCGCCTTTACTACCGAAGCGGCCCTTTCGCTGGCCCAGGACTTTGGGCTGGAACTCCCCATCACCGCCGAGGTGGCGCGCCTGATTCAGGGGGCCGATCCTCGGGAGGCCGTCGAACGGCTGATGAAACGCTCCCTCAAGTCCGAATGATTTTGGGAAGCACGCGGCCCGGAGGCAGCCATGGAACTACGCATCACCGCCTTCCCCCAGCAGGGCAGCATTCCCAGTGCCTTCACCGCCGATGGCGCCGATCATTCGCCCGCCCTTAGCTGGGAAGGAGCGCCGCCCCGAACCCAGGCCTTCGCCCTGATCATGGACGATCCCGATGCCCCGGTGGGCCTGTGGACCCATTGGACGCTCTACAACCTGCCCCCGGCTACCCGCTCCCTGGAGGAGAATCGCCCCAAGGCGCCCACCCTCTCCGACGGCTCCCGCCAAGGCAGGAACACCTGGGGTCGAATGGGCTACAACGGCCCCGCGCCACCCCCGGGCAAACCCCATCGCTATTTCTTCAAACTTTACGCCCTGGCCCATCCCCTCGAACTGGAAGCCGGCGCCACCCGGCAGCAGGTGGACGAAGCCCTGAAGGGCAAGATCCTCGCCGAGGCGCAGTGGATGGGAACCTACGGACGGTGATTCTGGGAGCAAGCCTGACCACCGATGGACTCGACCTGAGGTTTGGCTGCGCGCTCAGGGATGTCGTTGAATGCCTTTCGGCCTAGTCTGGGAATCCAGGAGGAAGTTTATGGATTCACCCCGAAGCCTGGATCCGCAAGGAGGCGAGCGAGGCTGGGTGTTTCATCCTTTCGAACTGGCCTTCAGCGGCTTCTCGGGGAGCGGGAAGACGACGCTCCTGGAACACCTGGTCGATCGCCTGGCGGGGAAATACCGCCTGGGGTACCTCAAACACGATGCCCACGGCTTCGAGATGGACCACCCGGGAAA
>JAYREN010000303.1:0-1610 GCA_041908845.1 Holophaga sp.
GCTTGCGGCGGCCTGCCTGGAGGTACTGCCGACCGATGCGGGCCTCTTGTTCGGCCTGCTGGCCCTCCACTACGTGCTTGCGGGGCTCTGGATCTGGCTTCCGGGCCAGGCGGAGGCCAAGCCCAGCACGCCCTCCTTGCTCTGGTTCCCCCTTTCCCTCGCCACCACGTGCCTGGCCTGGGTGCTCTGGAAGGAGCTGGCCCTCGCGCCTGCGTGGTTTGCCGCGCCGGTGGTGGGACTGGCCGCCGTGAACATCCTCCTGGTCAAGCCCCTGCGGGAGCGGCTGGGGAGTCGTCAGGCCGATCTGGGCCTGCTGGCGTTGGCGGCGGGCCATCTGGCCCTGGCGGTGCCCGTGGCCATGGCCTGGCGCTGGGTGGGGCCCGTGTGGGGTCTCTTCGCGCTGTTCCTGGCCTGGGCCGTGGGCGAGGCGAAGGCCCGCCCCGAGTGGGATGAGGCCGAGGTCAAGGCCCTCACCTGGATGGCCCTGGGCATGGTGATCGCGGCCACCCTGCGCTGGCTGGTGCATGGCGTGGATGTCTGGAGCTTCACCTACTTCTATGGCTACGGGGCCGGGCCGCTGGTGCCTTTCCTGAACGGCCGCTTCGCCGAAGGGCTGCTCACGGCGCTGGCCTGGGCCCTGCTGGCCCGCCGGGAGGGCTTCACCCGGGTTCTGGGGCTGGTGGGCCTGGAGCTGGTGGGCGTCATCACGCTGTCCCTGGAGTTGGCGCATCTGGTGCGCTGGAGCGGGGGCACGGCACGCACCGCCAGCGTGGTCCTCACCCTCTGTTGGGCCGTGATCGGCGCCCTGCAGTGGCTGCGGAGCCTCTCCGAGGAAGAGCGCGGCCTGCGCACGGCATTGGCCACGGCAGGCTACGTCTGGCTGGGCGTGGCCGGACTCAAGCTCATCACCCTCGATCTCGAACACGCGGATACTCCCATGAAGGCCTTGGCCTTCCTGGGCGTGGGCACCGTCGTCATGGCGGCGGCCCTGGTGGGCAACCATGTGCGCAAGGCGCGCCAGGAGGAGGAATGAGAATCTTGGCGATCGCGCCCCTGCTGCTGGCCCTGGCCTGCGCCCCCGAGACGTGGGAAGACCGCGAGGCCCTGCGCCGCAAGCCGGTGATGGCGGCTGCGACCAGTGGTTGGGCCCGGCTCCCCTTGGACCGCGAGGCCCAGAAGGCCTATCCGGAAATTTGGCTGGGCGATGCCCAGGGGGCCAGCGTGCCCTACCTCGTGGAACGCGACGGCCTCTGGGAGCCCCGGACTCTGGAGCTGGAGAAGCTGGCCCTGGGACGGGATGCCAAGGGAGACCCCACCGCCGAATTCGTGCTGAAGTTCCCCCAGGGCTGGCAGGTGCGCGAGCGCGAGCAACTGCGCATCGACCTGGACCTGCAGGGCTCGGCGCCCTGGGTGTGTCGGGTGGACGTGGAGCGGCGCCAGGAGGGCGGCAAGGGCATCACCTTCCAACGGGATATGCCGCTGCACCTCTTCGACCTGGGGGATGCGGGGCAGAAGCATGGCTTTTCCGTGCCCTGGGATTTCAAGATCTACCGGGTGACCCTGTGCCCCGCCCAGGGAACGGCCCCGAAGATCCTCGGATTGCGGGTCAC
>JAYREN010000304.1:0-1562 GCA_041908845.1 Holophaga sp.
CCTTTCCACACCGCCCACAGCCTGACGATCAGCAGCCGTACTTTGACAACCTTACGGATCCGGCTACGCCGGGCTTCCTACACCACTTGACGGGACACAGGCCGGCCCAACCTGAGCGCAACCGGGATTCTGGGATGCCATGGTGCTGCATTTCCCGGAAATCCACAACAGTGCGCACCGTAGGCTGTTCCATCACGGGAATTCGACCCACCTCCTCGCCCTGGAGGATGCGGGCCGCCAGTCCTCCCGCCGCTTCTCCCTGTTGACGCCCACTCATAAGGCTGCCCCCCACGGAGCCGTGTCCCAAAGCCTCCTCGTAGAGATGGAAAACCGGAACTTTCACACCCCGCTCCCGCAGAAGGACGGGCAACTCCCACAGATCCAGAAAGCGCCCTTCATGATCCTGGTTGAAGGGTCCAATCAGGATGAAAGTGTCCGTAGCAACGTCGGCCACCGCCTGGAGGACTTCCTCCGTAGCCTGCATTTCGCCCAGAAACTCGAATTCCAGTCGCCCCTGGAAACGCCCCCGCGCGGATTCTAGGGTGCTTCGCACGGCTCGACCCGTCTCCGTACCATCGCAAACCACCAGGACTCGCCTCGCCTGGGGCAGGAGCTGAAGAGCAACCTCGAGTGTGCCTCCCCCGTCTACATGCTCAGCCACCCCGGTGACGTTGGAAACATTCCGAATCAGCCTGGACGAAAAGCCGTTATAGCCGCAAAAAACAATCGGTGTTCCTGGAAACAACTCCTCCCTATATTTCAGCGCGAACTCGGTGGCGATGTTGTCCGAGGTAATCACGAGGTGGAAGGGATGGGTCCGATACTTGGCCTTGAGACTCTCGAACTGGCGGGCGAGATTCTCCGCCGTGGGGAAATGCTTCCAGTCCAGGTACTCAGTCCGGATGTCCACCCCAACCTTGGCCACCTTGAGAGCCTCGAGAATGCCGTCATGGATATTCGAGGTCCAGACATAGCCCAGGTGGTAGCTGTGAAGGACGAGCACCTGTTTGTTCCTGGGGTTTTCGGCACCCAGCTCCACGCCGCCCGCCAGGAGCCCCAGAAACAGGAGCATGCGGGCAGTGAAGCGAAGGATAGCGGGCATACGAATCACGTTAAAGCCTGAAGCCACCCACCAGGTGCCGCAGCCCTTCGGCCACCTGGGCGAGATCATCGGAAGTCTTGGCGATCTCGTGAACCGTGGCAGAAAGCTCGTGAGTGGCGGTGGCATTCTGGGCCAGCCCCTGGGAGGTTTCGCCCATCATCCGGGTGACCTGGGTGCTGGTTTCGGCCTGCCCGCTGGCGAAGATGCCGATCTGTTCAATGCGGCCGGCCATGTCCGTGATGCGTCCCCGAATGGTCTCCAGGCTCTCCATGGTGGTACGGGCACTGGTGACGCCCCCGGACACCGCATCCTGGGTGCGCTGGATCAATTCCTCGATCTCCTTGGCGGCGCCTCGGCTTCGCTCGGCCAGCTTGCGAACTTCTTCGGCCACCACCGCAAAGCCCTTGCCCTGGGCGCCCGCCTTGGCCGCTTAGATAGCGGCGTTGAGGCTCAGCAGGTT